>JBGAQM010000192.1:0-11651 GCA_044220735.1 Urbifossiella sp.
CTGGGCCAGCTCGGCGTGGCTCATCGGCGGGGTCGCTTTCGGGGGGTGGGTGGATGAACCGGGCCGGCGGCGTCGGCCGCCGGGGGTGGTCGTTAGCGCTGGTAGATCGGCAGGATGCCCTTTTCCAGCTGGAGCACGGTCAGGTTCACGGCCGTCGAGAACACGTTGCCGACGAACCCGCTCTGCCAGCTCCCGTCGGCGCGGTTCTGGGACTCCATCAGGTACGGGTACATGGCCTCCTTGTACTTCGACCACGTCAGCCGCGACTCGGCCGGCTCCTCGGGGAAGAGCTCGGCCCAGCGGTTGTCGCCCAGCGCGTACATGGCCTGCGAGAAGTAGTACGTCTGGTACTCGTCGTGGGCCACCCGGCCGCGGGCGACCGTCGGCCAGATGTGCCGCTGGCAGTTCTTCAGCCACTTCTTCGGGAGGTCGCCGCGGTACTGGCCGCCGCTGAACCCGCAGCAGATCGCCGCGGCCGTGAGCGGCGGGCGGCCCGGCTGGTTGCCCGAACTGCCGGTGTAGTTGTACACGATGCCGCCGTCGTTCGTCGTGCACGCCTCCAGGTACGCCAGCGACTTGTCGATCGTCTCCTTCGGCACCTTGATCCCGGCGTTCCGCGCCGCCCGCAGCGCCTGCAACTGCGTGATCGTCACCGACCCCTCGTCGAAGCTGTTGTTGTCGGTGGCGCTCACGTAGCCCCACCCGCCGATCTCGACCTCGCGGCCCTCGGGCTTGCGGTGCGTCTTGCGGGTCTGGGCGCGGGCGATGAAGTCGATGGCCTTGGTGATGACGGCCTCGAGCCGCTTCCGCTGGGCCACGTCCTCCTCCTCGCCGTAGCAGCAGGCGAGGAACAGGGTGCCGAACCCCTGCCCGTACATGTACCGCTGCGTCTCGGTCGGGTTGTTCGGGTCGCCGAGGAGGCCGTTCTCGCGGACCCGCACCGGCTGGAGGAACCAGTTCACCGCCTTCCGGATCGGGTCGCTGTACTTCCCCTCGCGGACGGTGCTCCCCTCCATGAGCATGGCCATGCCGGCGAGGGCGGTCATGCTGGTGGGGTACTGGCCGCCGGTCGCCTCCCAGTGGCCGTCGCCGCCCTGGATGCGCTTCAGGTAGTCCAGCCCGCGGTCTACGGTGGCTTCCACGTCGGACGGCTTGCGCGGCTGCGCGGCGGCGGTGCCGGGGAGGACGAGGCCGCCGGCGGTGCCGGCGAGGGAGGCGAGGAACAGTCGGCGGTCCATGTGCGGGCCTCCGCGGGAGTTACGCGACGGAGAGGCGGTTGGAGTGTAGACGAGCGGCGGGGGCAATTGTAACAGCGCGGGTGGTCACGGAATTGCCGCTTATGGCTTAGCGTTGCCCCGCGCTAAGCCGCAAGCGGCAAGACAATTTCACTTCGCGACATCCGGCAGCACCACCAGTCGCAGCGCCCCGCCGTTCCGCGGCCGGAAGAACTCGACCGACCGGTTCCGCGGGTCGATCGTCACCGTCTGGAACGGCTGCGGCATCTGGTCCTGGATGGTGTTGGCGAACCGCAGCAGGCCGCGTTCCTTCTCGACCACCACCGCCTTGAACTCGTACCCGCTGTTCACCCGCAGCGTCGTCTGCCCGGCCACCAGGACCGGCAGGTCGGCGAACCGGTCGAGGACCAGCACCTGGTTGTCGAAGTGGTGGTCGGCGTACCACGCCCGCTCGCCGGTCGCCCGGACGAAGCAGTACATCGGGCCGTCCACCGGCGCCGTCCGCATTTGCAGCACGCCGCCGCCCCCGAAGCGGTTGACCGCCACGCCGCCGCCGGCCGCGTTCCGGTTCTGGTCGAGCACCAGGTAGAACCGCGTCGGGTCGGCGAACAGCTGCGCCCCCTTGCACCGGGACAGGTGGTCGCCGAGGCGGTCGGCGTCCAGCTTGAACGCCCCGACCGGCTGGCCGGTGTGCGGGTCGAGCACGTCCACGTCGCCGGTGCCGCGCACCATGCCGCACAGGTTCACGTCGTGCGCCCGGACGGCCACCGCCTTGTCGTCGTAGTCGCGCTTCCACACGTCCTTGCCGGTGGCCAGGTCGAGCAGCCGCAGCACCTGCTTGCCGGTGTCGTCGTCCACCTCGTGGAGCAGGCAGGTGCGGCCGAACACCTTGTACGTCTTCGCCGCCGCCAGCACCGCGCCCGAGTCCGGGGCGCCGGGCACCGTGGCCCCGTCGCCGGCCCGCAGCACCCGCACCCCGGTGGGCTGCCGCGCCGCCGACATCTCCACCAGCACGACGTGGCGGTCGTCGCCGAACACGTGCGTCCGCTCGGGGACGTACCGGCGCGTCCAGAACCGGCGGTTGCGGTCGGCCGGGTCGAAGCACTCCAGGCCCTCGCGGGTGAGGACGCAGGCGTACTCGGGCCGCACCGCGACGCCGGTCGTGCGGATCGTCACCTTCGTGCCGTCCTGGTACATCAGCTCGATCTCGTCCGGGTTGCGGACGTTCGTGCTGAACCCCATGTTCGTCGGCAGGTCGCCGGTCAGCGACAGCTTCCAGGCGGCGGTGTTCCCCTTCTTCGACAGGTCGTACCCGTACACGTTCGGGCCGACCTGGGCGACGAGCACCCGGCCGCCGGCGTGGAACGCCCGGCCGGCGTTCCCCTGCGCCCCGACGTGGAACTGGGCGACGTCGGTGTACTGGAACCGCGCCACGTCCGACGCCCGGTCGTACCCGCGGAGCTGCCACCCGCCGGTCTGGTTGTTCTGCTCCAGGGCGAACCGCACCTTCTGGAACTCGGGCAGGAAGTCGCCGGCCGGCAGCACCTCGCTGGCCATGTTCATCGGCCCCGTGGCGCCGCCGCCCGACTTGTCCTCGACGCGCACCCGGGTGGGCAGCGGGTAGCGGCTCGGCTCCAGGTACGGCAGCAGCCGGCGGTCGGTGAGCAGGTCCGTCAGGTAGTCGGCCCCGGTCTTGCCGCCGGCCACGGGCACGGTCTTGAACTCGTCGCCGAGCTGGAGGTACAGCCGCACCGACTCGTCCAGCAGCCCGGCCTTGACCATCAGCCCGGCGAGGTCGGCCGTCGCCCGCGCCCGCAGCTTCGGGTCGGCGGCGGTGGTGCGGACGCGGTGCAGGTGCAGCTGCGCCGCCCGCGCGTCGGCGTCGTCGTTCGTGGCCGTGAGCCGGTCGGCGAGCAGCAGTTCGGCCTCGGACCCGGACGGGAAGTACGGGCCGAACACGCCGACGAATTCCTTCAGCCGGGCCAGGTCGGTGCCGCCCTTGACCGCGTCCCACTCGCGCGTCACGCGGCCTTCGAGCCCCTTGCGGGCGTCGGGGGCGGCGCGGCCGATCATCGCCTGGATGCGGCCGCGGGCGGCCACGTCGGCACGGCGCAGCACCGACGGCTCGTCCGGGTCGGGCTGCAGCAGGTCGGCCCCGAGCCGGGCCAGCGCCATGTAGTTGTCGAACGCCTCGTCGAGCCGCCCCTGGCCCTCGCGCCCCTTCGCCAGCAGCGACAGGTACAGCCGGCGGCGTTCCACGACCTTCGCGGTGTGCTCCTCGGGGTTCTCGACCGTCTCGTTCGGCTCGAGGTAGCTCTCGCACAGGGCGGCGTACTCGTCGAGGAAGCCCTCGGACGCGGCGAAGTTCTGCCGCAGCAGTTCCGTGTACGCCCGGTGCAGCCGCTCGCGGATGCGGCGGCGGATCGGCTCGCCGACGGCCGGGTCGGCGGGGGCGTTCTTCTCGGCCGCCTTGTAGTCGCCGACCGCCTCGCGCAGCTTCCCCTCGTCCTGGAGCAGGTCGCCGCGGGCGAGCAGCCCGTCGGGGTCGTTCGGGTTGGCCTTCAGCTTCTTGTCCATCTCCGCGCGCTTCTGTTCGAGCTGCGGGTAGACGGACACCTCGGCCGCGGACTGGGCGATGACCAGGCCGTCCTGGAAGACGAGGTTGCCGATGCCGAAGCGGACGGCGGTGTCGGACGGCGCCCGGGCCTGCGTCTTGGAGGCGATCTTGCCGTCGGGCGTGACGGCCCAGATTTCGAGGGCCGGGCTCCCCTTCGCGTCGGCGCCGGCCTTGGCGATGCCGTCGTGGCGGACGGGGACGTAGTAGGCGGTCTTGCCGGCGGCGCCGTGGCCGGTCGGCGCGGCGGTGCCGAGCGACACGTCCCAGTCGGCCTCGCCGCGGACGGCCCCGTTCCCGACGCCGCCCACCTTGTACCCGCGCACCTCGTCCTTGCCGACGACCATCAGCACGTCGTTGAGCACGCCGCCGACGTACAGGTCGGTCCCCTTCCGCGGGGCGCGCCACGCCAGGGCGCCGGTGCGGAGGTCGAGGCAGTCGATGGACTCGGCGTCGAACCCGCTGACGAGCACCTTGCCGCCGACGATGACGGGGGCCGACGCCCGCCACCGCTCGCGCGGCAGCGGGTCGGGCGGCTGGACGCGCGCGATGCCGATGCCCGGTGTCTTGGCGGCCGGCGGCGGGGCGGCGTTCTCCTTGTAGACGTGCCCCCACAGGATGCGCCGGCTCATCAGGTCGATGCCGACGACCGCGCCGGAGTTGGTCGGGCACACCAGGATACCGTCGCCGGCGGCGAGGAACGCCCCCTGGGTGCGGCGGGCGGGCGAGCTGGCGAGCGTGGACGCGGCCCGGCCGAGCTTCACCTGCCACACCAGCGCCGGCGCCTTCATGAACCAGCCCTGCGGCTGCACCAGCGTGGTCGGGTCGAGGCACAGCAGGCGGACGTACCCGGCCTGCTCGACCGGGACGTACAGCCGGCCGTTCAGCGCCAGCGGCGGGGCCAGGAAGATGGCGTTCTGGCACAGGTGGAAGGCGCTGGTGGTCTTGTCCGCCTCCTCCTCGGTCAGCGGCGGCGGGATCGACACCGGCACCCCGTTGGACTCGGTCCGGCCGAGCGTCCACACCTGGTTGCCGGTCTTGATGTTCACCGCCACCAGCAGCCCGGTGTCGATCCCGATCCGCATCCGCGGCGGCATCCCGAGGGCGTTCTGGTCGATGCCGGCGATGCCGATGTTGGGGTTCTGCGTGGCCGGCGGCGGCGGCAGGCCGATGTCGTCGACGAAGTAGACGTTCTCGCCGTCGTGCGTCAGCGACCCGATGAGCGGGTTCTCGGCCAGGTACGCGGCGGCCGGCTGGTTCCGGTACGCCGACCACCACTGCTCGACCTTCGCCCGCACGTCCTTGGCGTCGAGGTGGAACTGGTCGTGCCCCTCGCGCTCGCCGGCCAGCTGGGTGAGGCCGAACGACGTCTTCGACACCCACAGGTCGCGGCCGGCGGTGACCACTTCGCCGCCGACCTGCATGTCGCGCAGCGCCACCGCCCGCACGCCGTCGTACTGCCGCATCAGGAGCACGTCGGCGGTGGCGACGGGGAAGAACCCGGGGAGCGGGAACGTGTTGTTCAGCCGGGCCGTGTCCTCGCGGGCGAACAGGTAGTCGAGCTGCTTGCCGATCCACTCCTCGCCGGGCGCCTTGGCCGGGTCGAGCATGGCCACCGCGGGGAACGACGGGAACAAGAACGGCGGCCCGGCGTCGGACGCGGGGTTCCGCTGGGCGTTGCCGCGGTGCGTGGCGAACTGCCCGACCGCCGCCGACAGCTCCACCGGGCTAACGGGGCGCTCCAGTTCCGCCCGCAGCTGGTCGGCGGTGAACGTCTTGCGGCCGATGGTCAGGCCGGTAGCGGCGGTGGCCTTCTGCAGCTTCTCCGCGGCGGCGGCGTAGAGCGCCCGGTGTTCGGTCTCCGGCGACCGCTTGAACGCCGTGGCGGCGCGGAACAGCACCCGCGGCGTCAGGTAGTCGTCGCCGCTGGGCCGCGACATCAGCCGCGAGAAGTGCCGGGCGGCGTCGGCGTAGTCGCCGCGCTCGAGCTGCACCGAGCCGAGCAGGACGGAGCCTTCGGCCCCGGCCTTGGTGTAGAAGTACTTGCTGGTGACGGTTTTGAGGCCTTCGAGGTCGTAGCCGTTCTTGACACTCTCGGCGAGGATGCCGGCGGCCGTCTGGCCGTACAACTGCTGGTAGAACTCGAGCCCTTCCTTCGGGAACTTCGCCAGAATCTGCTCGGCCTCGTGCTGGACGCCGCCCCAGCTCTTGTTGGCGAGGGCGCCGCGGGGGTCGTCCTCGTCGGGGTCGTAGAAGGAGTCGGGGCCGTCGAGGATGTTCTGGACGAGCGGGCAGACGGTGTTCCAGGGGATTTCCTTGAACCCCAGGTAGTCGCGGGCGGCCTTCAGCCGCGGCCCGGCGTCGCGGACGACGTTGAAGTTGAACGGCGAGGCGATGGCCCGGCGGGAGCGGGTGTCCTTCTCCTTCTCGTCCTTCTTGGCGACGCCCTTCTTGGGCAACGCCGGCTGGGCCGCGGCGAACCGGTCGCCGGTGGAGGCGAGCCAGCCGACGGCGGCGCAGAGGAGGGCGGCGGAGGCGAACCGGAGGAGCGTACCGCGGCGCATCGGCGCATCCCGTTCCTGAGACACCCGGCGGCCGGCGGCCGCCCGTAGAGATTGTGTCAGTTCCCCAGGCCACCCACAAGGAGAAATCGACCGGGGGAACCAGAGCAGACGAGCGACGGGGTGGGGTGCTAACGCTGCTTGCGGCTTCGCGTTGGGCGACGCGAAGCCGCAAGCGGCAACGTATCATACCGTTGCCCCCGCACTACGAGTCCGCACCCCCGATGTCCGACACCTCGCGTTCCCCCGCCCGCCCCTCCGCCGACCGGGCGTTCCGCCCGACGTACCTGTCGTTCGCCGGCACCTACCAGTGCAACCTCAGCTGCCCGCACTGCTGCGTCCCGATCGAGTGGACCGACCGCCTCCCGATCCCGGTCGCGCGCGCTTCCTGGAGGGCTCACGCCGCCGGCATCGGCGTCCTCGGGTTACCGGCGGCGAGCCGTTCCTGTACCCCGAGTTCGTCGCCGCCGTCACCCGCCGCGCCGCCGAACTCGGCTTCCGGTTCGACAAGCTGATGTCCAACGGCGTGTGGTTCCGCGACGAACCGCACCTGGAAGCGACGCTAACGGAGCTCCGCGACGCCGGCTTCGCCGGGAAGCTCGGCCTGAGCGTGGACAAGTTCCACGGCCTCGACATCGCCAAACTGGCGACGTACTGCCGGGTCGGCCGGCGGGTGTTCGGCCGCGACAACGTGCTGAGCCTGAGCTACGCCAGCCGCCACCCCGACCAGGGGCTCGAACCGATCCGCCGCCTCGCCGCGGCGCTCGACGCCGTGGTGGAGTGGTCGGCGGTGCTCGGCCGCTACCTCGTCGTGAGCGACGAGCTGACGATGACGGCGTGCTGGAACCACCTGGCGACGGTGGAGCGCGCCGAGGGGCTGCCGGGGAACCCGTGGGACGGCGACTGGTTCGCCGAGGACTACTGCGAGGGGCCGGGGCAGGCGCTGATCGTGAACCCGCGCGGCGAGGTGAAGCCGTGCTGTGGATTCGCGTCGGACCTCGATCAGCTCTGCATCGGCAACGTCTACACGCACTCGGCCGAGGAGGTGATCCGCGCCGGCCGCGAGCACCCGTATGTGGGCAAGGTCTTCCGCGAGGGGTTGACGGCGATCCGCGCCGAGATCCTGGCCCGCGACCCCGACGCGCTGCCCGGGGCGACCTCGAACCATTGCTTCTTCTGCTGGTACGTCCTCGACAAGAATCTCGCCGGGCTCCCCGGGACGGCCCCGCGCGGCCGGGTGAGCCTGCCGCTGGCGGGGGCAACCCCGTCCCGGCCCGCCGCGTCCCCCGGCGAATCGACCACCGCGATGCTGCTGAACTTCGACGGAAAGACCGTGTACCTGGGCCGGGAGCTGCCGCCGCAGGCGGAATCGGGCAAGGGGCGGGTGTACGTGGTGAACATCACCGGCCCGTCCCCGGTCGAGCCGCCCCCGGCCCGAATGACGTGGCCCGACTACCAGTCGTGGCTCGACCGGATGCGCGGCGAGGGGCACACGCTCACCACCCAGAATCTCTCGACCTGTCGGACGGGCGCGGCCGGGTCGTGCCGCACCCCGGAGTGACCGCCTCCTCCCGCCTCACTTCTTCCCAACCCCCGTCAGCGTGTTGTCCGCGACGACGCCGGCCGGCCCCCGCACGTCAACCACCTTCGCGGCGGGGTCGGCGGACGTCGCCGCGTTGCCGACGACGTGAGCCGGCGTCTCGCTCTCCGTCACGACGATCGCCGTCGCCTGAAACCGCGCGATCCGGTTCCCGCTGACGAAGACGCTGGCCTTGTTCGCGTTCACCGCCGTCCGGTAGCCGTCGAAGGCGTTGTCCGAGACCGCCGCCGTCGACTTGGCCCACACCCACACGGCGGTGCCTTGCTTTTCCCCGACGCCCGTGAACGTGTTCCCGCCGATCGTGGCTTTGCCCTGCACGAGGATCGCGGCCACGCCGCCGCCGGTGATGCGGTTGTCGCGGATCGTGGCGGTCGAACCGTCCCTCACCGCGATGATCGGGGGCTGGCCGCCGGTCCGCGACAGGTCGTTGTCGATGACGGTGGCCGTCGCCCCCTCGGTCACGCCGACGGCGACCAACTTGTTCCCGACGCAGCGGTTCTTCAGGAGGATCGCCTCCGCCCTGGTCTGAACCCCGATGCCGACCATCTCGTTCTCGCGGCAGTCGTTCCCGACGACGAGCGGCCGGGCCCCGTCGCGGCAGCCGATCCCCGCCATCTTGTTCTTCCGGCAGACGTTGTCGCGCAGGACGGGGCCGGCCCCGTCGCGGCAGCCGATCCCCGCCATGTCGTTCTCGTAGCACTCGTTGGATTCCACCACCGGGGCCGTGCCTTCCATGCGAATCCCGATCCCGGCCCGCCGGTTCTTGAAGCACTTGTTGCCCCGCACGACGGGCTTCGCCCCCTCCCGGCAGCCGATCCCCGCCCGGACGTTGTAGTGGCACTCGTTGTCGGTGATGACCGGGTTCGCCTTCCGGCACCCGATCCCGGCGCGCAGATTCTCCTTGCAGGTGTTCCCCCGGACGACCGGCTCGGCCCCCTCGGCCACGCCGATCCCGCCGCCCATGTTGCGGAACACGAGGTTGTCGGTGATGACCGCGAGCGTCCTCGACTTCCCCCCGCCCACGACGCCGATCCCGACGTCGCCGTTGTGGCGGACGACGCAGCGGGTGACGGTGCAACTGACGCCGCGGACGCTGACGGCCGGGGTCGTGCCCTCCGCCCGGACCGCCCCTTCCTCGTCGCCCAACTCCTCGCCGTGCGAGTCGTAATGCGTCTTCCAGAGCTTGTCGTCGTAGACGCCGACGTTGGTGACCGTGAAGCCGTCGAGCGTTGTGCCCTCGGCCGTCACGACGCCGGGCGCGGTTCCCCCCGCCCCGCCGCCGTCGATCACCGTCGCTTCCGCCCGCTTCAGGCCGCCCGCTCCCCGGGCGTCGTCGCCCTCGCTCCGCAGCGTGACGCCCGGTTTGAGGCGAATTCGTTCGCGGTAGGTGCCGGCGGCGACCGTGACCGTGTCGCCGGGGGCCGCCGCGTCGATGGCGGCTTGAATGGTCTTGTGGTCGTCTGGGACACGAACGGTCGCGGCCGTGCCGGGTCGAGCCGCGGCGACGGCGAGGGCGGCGACGAGCGCGAGTCGCGTCATGACGGTCTTCCTTTTCGCTTCCCCTTCCGGCACGCGTCCGAGCAGTAAATCACCTGCTCCCACACCTTCGCCCACTTCTTCCGCCAGGCGAAGGGGCGGTCGCAGGCCGGGCAGCGCTTGGCGGGAAGGTCGGACTTCTGGCGCGCCATCGTACCGCGTCGTCCTTTCGCCCGCACCCCGCCCCGCCGGAAGCGGGTCCGGGCCGGCCGGCCGGTGAGTCGCGGCCGACGCGGCCGCGGAAGCGCTACAATAGCCCGACCGTTCCCCGAGGGCCGACCCGCATGAGACGTTCTCTCGCACCGCCGGCGTTCCTCGCCGGGTTCCTGTTCGTGCTGTCCGCCGCGCCCGCCGCCGACCCCGTGCCCGCGAAGGGCGAGAAGGGGAAGCGGACCGAGGTGCCGTACCGGCTCACCGACACCAAGCACGTCATGGTGCGGGTGAAGCTCAACGGGAAGGGGCCGTTCAACCTCATCCTCGACACGGGCGCCCCGGCCGTGTTCATCACCAAGGCCGTCGCCAAGAAGGCCGGCGTGCCGGTGACCGAGAAGGGGCTGTCCGAGTTCGACAAGTTCGAGATCGAGGGCGGGCTCGTGGTGCCCGGGGCGAAGGGGCGCGTCGAGGACCTGTTCCAGCTCGACGGCATGAACGGCATGGGCCTCGCCGGCGTCGAGCTGCACGGCGTCGTCGGGTACAACGTGCTGGCGAAGTACCGCATCACCTACGACTTCACCGCCGACCGCCTCGGGTTCGACGAGATTCCGGGGTTCGAGCCGCCGGGGTTCGTCCGCATCAGCGGCGGGAAGGGCGGGCAGGGCCAGCTCGAGATGATGGGGCCGCTGATGAAGACGCTGGCGTCGCTCATGGGGATCAAGCCGAACTTCGAGACCGCCCCGCGCGGGTTCGTCGGCGTCGAGTTCGACGAGAAGGACGGCGTGGTGGTCACGAAGGTGCTGGCCGGCAGTCCGGCGGCGAAGGCCGGGGTGAAGGCGGGCGACAAGCTCGTCGAGGTGAAGAACACCGAGATCGAGACGGCGAAGGGGCTGTCGCGGGCGCTGGCGAAGGCCGGCGTCGGCCAGCGGCTGCGGGTGCTCGTGAAGCGCGGCAGCGACGACGTGGAACTGACCATCGACCTCGGGCGGGGGCTGTGACCATGCGAACCGTCATCGCAGTTGCGCTGTTCGCCCTCGCGCCGGCGCTGGTCGCGTCGCAGGAGCCGACGACCGCGAAGAAGGCCGACACGGCGGAAAAGGCTGTGAAGGCCGAGCCGGTCGTGGTGCCGTTCGAGCTGCTCGACAGCCGGCACATGGCCGTGATGGTGAAGCTGAACGGGAAGGGGCCGTACAAGCTCATCTTCGACACCGGCGCCCCGATGAACCTCATCAACAACCGCATCGCCAAGGAGTCCGGCGTGCTGGACCCGAAGGCGAAGGCCGGCCCGGTCGGGCTGTTCGGCACGATGGGGCAGAAGAAGGTGGGGCTGCTCGAGGTCGGCCCGGTGAAGCTGGAGAACGCCACGGCGGTGGTGATGGACCACCCCACGGTGGCGGCCATCTCGGAGGCGCTGGGGCCGATCGACGGCATCGTCGGGTTCCCGTTCTTCGCCCGGTACAAGGCGACGATCGACTACCAGAAGCGCGAGATGACGCTGGTGCCGAACGGGTACGTCCCGGCCGACGCGATGGAGGCGCTGATGGGCAAAATGATGGCGGCCCAGAACGCCGACAAGGGGCCGAAGATCGTCGGCCCGGCGGCGCTGTTCGGGTTCGCGGTGGACAAGAAGGCCGGCGACGACGCCCCCGGCGTGGCGGTGACCGACGTGCTGAAGGACGGCGCCGCCGGGAAGGCGGGGCTGAAGGCCGGCGACCGCCTCCTGACGCTCGACGCCCGCTGGACCGACACGGTGGGCGACACGTACCTGGCGGCGAGCTTGGTGCGCGTCGGCCGTGACGTGGTGCTGGTGGTGGACCGCGGCGGCAAGGAGATGCGCCTGACGGTGCGCCCGGTGCGCGGGGTGTGATACCCTGAGCGGTTGTATCGAAGCCATCTGGCTCCGCGAAACGCGAAGCCGCAAGCGGCAACGTAACTAGACAAGTTGCCGCTTG
>JBGAQM010000193.1:0-11883 GCA_044220735.1 Urbifossiella sp.
GCGAGCACCTGTGGTGGGATCGCCGGCAAGTTGGAAACTTGCCCCACATTAGCCGCGCCCGAAGATCGAGCCCGTCAGCGTGCCGGTGCTGTCGGCGAACGACTCGGCGTTGATGCCCATCGCCCGCAGGATGCTGAGGTACGCGTTCGACAGCCGCGCGTCGTTCCCCTTCCAGTACGTGCCGTGCCGCAGGCCCAGCGCCGACCCGCCCGCGACGAGCGTCGGCAGGTTGCGCGGGTTGTGCGTCGTGCTCGCGCCGCTGCCGAACAGCACGATGGTATTGTCCAGCACCGGGCCGGTGCGGTCGCGGTACTCCGTCAGCCGGCGGAGGAAGTGCGCCACCTGCTCGCTCAGGAAGCGGTCGTACCGGGCGAACGCCAGCTGCCCCGCCTTGTCGCCGGCGTGCGACAGCGAGTGGTGCGTCTGCGACAGCCCCAACTTCAGCGGGAACGTGTCGCTGATGCCCATGCCGTCCTCGCGGTTGAGCATGAACGCCACCGACCGCGTGATGTCGGCGTCGAACGCCAGCGCGATCAGGTCGAACATGTTGCGATAATACTCGGCCGGCTCGCCCTCGTTCGTCGCGGCCAGGTTCACGTGGCTGCTGTCCTGCTTCTTCAGCGGCACGTCGGCCCAGCGCTCGGCGGCGATGAGCCGGGCTTCGACCTCGCTCAGCGACGTGAGGTACTGGTCCATCCGCTCGCGGTCGGACTGCCCGAGCTGCCGGCCGAGGGCGCGGGCGTTCTCGGCCACCGCGTCCACCAGCTTCACCTGCCGCTGGAGGTGGGCGCGCTGCGCGGCCATCGAGGCGCGGTCGCCGCGGAACAGGCGGTCGAAGACGCGGCGCGGGTTGTTCTCGGCGGGGATCGGCCGGCCCTCGACGCTGTACGAGATGGTGCCGGTGCGCGACAGGAAGCCGGTGCCGGCGTCGATCGACAGCACGAGCGACGGCTGCCGACAGAACTGCCGCGTGTGCAGCGCGACGACCTGGTCGAGGCCGACGGAGTTGTACGTGCCGGGCTTCGGCTCGTGGAGCGGGGCGCCGGTGAGCCACATGTCGGAGCAGACGTGCGGGTCGGCCTTCGGCCCGCTCGGGTGGTGCAGCCCGCCGAGGAAGCTGAGTTTCTCGCGGAACGGCGCGAGCGGCTCGGTGGACTTGCCGAACACGAACCGGCCGTCCTTCTCGGCGCGCGGGAACCAGCTCCACTCGTCGATGCCGTGTTCGGCGCGCGGCAGCGACATGCCGTTGGCGGTGTAGAGGGCGCAGAACCGCTTCGGCGGCGCGGCGGTGACCTCGGCGCCCATCGCGTCGAGGACGGGCAGGGCGAGCGCGGCGCCGCCGGCCCCGCGGAGGAAGGCGCGACGGTCGAGTTTCAGCGCGGGCATGGGCGGGCCTCTTTCGTGGGGCCGGTTTCCAACCGGCCGGTTCAGGCATGGCCGGTTGGAAACCGGCCCCACAGTTCGGTCACTTCTCCAAAAACGCCGGGCTCGTCACCACCAGCCGAATCATATCACGCATGCGGTAGCCGGTCGGCTTCAGCTTCAGCCCCTCGCGGCGGAACCAGTCCAGCTCGCTGTAGCTCAGCGTCCGGCCGACGGCGTAGGTCGCCAGGTGCTTCAGCACGCTGAACGCCACCTGATCCTGCCGGTCGTCGGCGAGGTAGCGGCGCAGGTCGGCGAAGCCCGCCACCGTCGTCTTGTCCGGCAGCGTGCTGCGCGTGTCCTTCGCCCCGGCGAGCCACTTGCCGCCGGCGTCGTACTCCTCGAACGGCAGCCCCCACGGGTCGATCTTCGCGTGACACCCGGCGCACCCCGGCGCGTTGCGGTGTTTCTCCAGCCGCTCCCGCAACGACAGCTTCTTCGTGTCGTCCCCCAGCGCCGGCACGTTCGGCGGCGGGTCGTCGGGCGGCTCGGCGACGATGCGGCGGGCCAGCCACGCCCCGCGCTTCACCGGGTTCGGCTCACGGCCGTCGGACAGGCCCGCCAGCACCGCCGGCTGCGTCAGCACGCCACCCAGCTCGCGCCGGCCGTGCCGCACCGGGACGAACTCGAAGCCGCTCTCGACACGGTCGCCCAGTCCGTAATACCCGGCCACGGTCTCGTTCACCAGCACGTAGTCGGACGCGATCAGGTCGCGCGCCGGCAGGTTGTGGCGGAACAGGTGCCGCAGGAACTCGGCCGGCTCGCGGCGCAGCTCCGCCCGCGTGTCGCGCGTCAGCAGCGGGAAGCGCCGCCGGTCGGGCTCCAGCACCTGGAACTTGTCGAGCGCCAGCCACTGCCCCGCGAACTCGCTCACGAACCGCCCGAACCGCGCGTCGGCGACGAGCCGCGCCACCTCGGCGTCGAGCTTGCCGCGCAGCTCGCCGGCCGCGGCGAGCTTCAACGTCATCTCGTCGGGCGGGCCGTTCCACAGGAAGTACGACAGCTTCGACGCCAGCTCGTACCCGTCGAGCGGCTCGGCGGCGGGCGTGGCGCTCGTCTCCACCAGGAACAGGAACTGCGGCGACGTGAGCGCCACCAAGAGCGCGTCCTTCACGCTGTCGCGGAACCCCCGGCCGGCCGCCAGCGACTTCTCGAACACGCCCACCAGCGTCGCCTCCTCCGGCGCCGTCGGCGGCCGGCGGTAGGCGCGGGCGGCGAAGTCGCGGATGATCGTGCGGCCCGCGTCGCGGTCGGTGCCCTTCACGCTGCCGAACACGGCCCGGTGTTCGCGCGGCGGCCACGTCTCGTGCAGCGGCCCCTCGAACTCGACCGACTTCACCAGCAGCCGCGGCATGTCGCGGCCGTCGGTGTACTCGCTCCGCACGCCGATCTCGCGGACGCCCGCCAGGTAGTTGACGTTGTCCTTCTCCACGTCCGGGCTCGGGTAGTTGCGAATCGCCCCCTCGAACACGAACCGCGACAGCCCGGTGTCACTCACCGTCTGCGGGCTGCCGACCGGGGCCAGCGTGCTGCCGCAGTCGCGGCGGAAGCCGAGGTGAACGCCGACCCGCGGCGACCGCGCCTCGAACGCCGCGAACCGCTTGTGCAGTTCGCCCCCCTCCGGCAGCGGCGTCAGCGCGACGCTGTCCGCCGCCGCGCCGCCGGACAGCTTCGTATCGACCGCCAGCGGCCCGGCCGGGAGGCGGACCACCACGAACGCCGACTGCTTCAGCGCCCCCGTGAACTCGCGGCCGCCGAGCGTCAGCGTCAGGTCGGGGACGCGGCTGACGGCGGTGGAAACGTCCACCTGATACACGCCGGCCGCGGGCACGGTGAGCGTCCCCTTCCCGTCGCGGAGCACGACCGCCCCCTCGCTCGCCTTCGCGCCGGGGTCGAGCAGCAGGCCGTCGTCGTACTTCGCGGCGGTGACGGTGACGCGGAACCGGCCGTGATCGGGCAGCTCGCGCAGCGCGATTCGGAAGTTCGCCCGCGGGCCGTAGGTACTCTCGGCCCCGAACACCTCGGAGCTGGGGATCGCCGGCCGCAGCAGCAGCCCCTGCGGGACGGGGTCGTAGGCGCGGCCCTTCGGGTAGCCGCGGGTGCCGCGCATGCACGCGAACACGCTGTGATAGATGCTGTCGTACTCGCGCCAGCCGCGGACCGTGTCGTTCCCCTGGTAGCCCTCGATGAAGCGGTACTTCGTTCGCATGCGGAACGGCGTGTACGCGAACCCCTTCTCGGGTTGCAGTTCGGTCACCATCCAGTCGCGGTTGTCAAGGAGGAGGCTGTCGGCGCCGAGGATGAGGTTGTCCTTGATCGGCGCCGGGTTGACGCCGCGGCCGAGGTCCACGCGGAACGTCTGGATGGTCGGCTTCGCGGCCGGGTCCACGACGCAGCGGTCGAGCGCCGCTTCCGCCACCTCGAAGTACGCCTCCAGCAGGAGCGGCGACAGCTGGAGCGTGTCCTTGTTGTTGACGAACCCGTCCTTCGAGACGGCGTCCGGCGGCAGGCGGTCGGCGAGTTCGTCGTCGAGGCGGAGGAGTTCGCGGAGGGTGTTGCGGTACTGCGCGACGGTGAGGCGGCGGGTGAGTCCGTTCTTCGGCCCCGGCCGGGCGCGGGCGGCGGCGAGCGCCTTGCCCACCCACTCGGCGGCGCGCTTGCGCTCGTCGGCGCCCGGCTGCGCGGCCCCTTCCGGCGGCATGGTGCCGTCGGCGAGCTGCTTCTGGACGTGCTCCCACAGCTTGAACTGCGGCTCGCCGGGGGTCGCGGTGAAGTTGTCGAGGCGGACGCCGGATTCGGCCTTGCCGTCCTTGTGGCAGCGGACGCAGTAGCGGGTGAGGAGCGGCTTGACGTCGCGGTCGAAGGCGGGGTCGGCGGGCGGGGCGTCGTCGGCGCTGCCGCCGGGGGCGACGGTCCACGCCAGCGCGAGGAGCGGCGCGAGGAGCCAGCAGCGGCGGAGGACGGGGAGCGTGGTCGGCGGCGACACGGATCGATCCAGTGCGAGGCGGGCCACCGGCCCGGCGGGTGATAAGAGTTTATCACGGCCGGGCGGGGAGGGGCCAGCGGGTCTTTACTCGGGATTCTGCTTGGTCGCTGGGGAGACACTGATGAGGATGTATGGTGTACCGACTCGGCCACGTCGTCGTACTCTGGAGCGCCCTGACCTTCATGCCGGACGCGAGCGCCAGCGTGGGCTACCGATTCAAGGACGCGCCCTTGACCCCTGTGGTCGTGGAGTTCTTGGCCCTCGAACTCTTTTCAGGCCAGCTGGTCGAGCGGCAGGTGTTGGATGAAGAAGTGGTTCGGGTTCACGTTTCGAGAGGCGGCAAGCAACCACCGCCGGAAGCAGTCAGCAGGTCAACGCGAAAGGCGCTGACGACGCTGAAGGATAAGGGGCTGGTGGAAAATCCCGTTCTGGGACATTGGCGGTTTCAGCCACGCAACCCGACATCCGTTAGCCTGGACTCGGTCACCCTGGATTCCGCACAGACTCCCCTCCCTGAACAGGGCACGGTGGTGCCCGAGGCCATGCCCGAGTCGATTGCCGATCGAGTATTGGGAAGCGGGCCTGCCGCGGTGTACTTGTACTATCTTCCCGTTTATCGCCTGAGGGCCGAGGAGCACGGCGAAAAGTACTGGCCCTGCAAGATCGGTAGAACGGACCGGGATCCAGTTGCTCGTGTGCTGGCCCAAGCGGCTACGGCATTGCCCGAGCGGCCACACATCGCGTTGGTCATCCGGACTTCATTCGCGCTTGCCTGGGAGTCCGCTTTGCACGGCGTCTTGACTCTGAGGGGCCGACGCATCGAGGATGCTCCTGGGGCCGAGTGGTTTCTCACATCCCCCGACGAGGTGTACGAACTCGCGCTAGTATTCGAGCCGGCGTTGACGCGGGGCGTTGCCGGATCAGATGCGTAGTTCACCCATCCCCTCGTTCCCCGCCGGCTCGGGGCTTGAGCCCGGAGGGCGTGGGCGTGTAGCCCCGGGTGCAACCCGGGGCGGCCTGCCGCGAAGTTCGGACCGCATCACCCCTCGTGACACCGCACACGCCGCCCCGGGTTCCACCCGGGGCTACACGCCCACGCCCTCCGGGCTCAGGACGGCTCGGACCGCATCACCCCACGTGACACCGCCGACGCCGCCCCGGGTTCCACCCGGGGCTACACGCCGTCGCCCTCCGGGCTCAAGGCGGCTCGTCGTCCCACAGCCGCTTGGGGTCGAATTCCACACCGTGCTTCCGAAGCAGACCTCGGAATTCGTCCTCGAACGTCCGGGTGCGGTGGTGCTCCTCCTGGTTCAGGATGTACGCCCGCACGGCTTCGACGCCCGAGTGGCTGACCGTGAACGCGCCGTACCCCGCCTGCCACCACAGCCGGGTCGCCGACGGGAAGGTCTCGTGCGCCCAGCCCGACGACCGGGCCTTCAACTCCCGCATCACGTCGGACAGCGCCCGCTGCTGGCGCAGCGTCGCCAGCAGGTGGACGTGATCGGCCACCCCGCCGACGGCGAGCGGGCTGCCGCCGAGGGTGCGGACGACGCCGCCGAGGAATTCCCACAGCCGGGGCCGGATGTCGGGGCCGATGACCGGTTCGCGGTGTTTGGTGGCGAAGACGAGGTGGTAATGGAGGCAGGTGAACGAATGCGGCACCGGACGACCCCCCGGGGTTCGTGCCGGTGTCTTAGCCCGGAGGGCGTGGGCGTGTAGCCCCGGGTGCAACCCGGGGCGGGCGATGGCGGTGTCACAACGGCGTGGCTCCCACGAACCACGCCGACGCCGCCCCGGGTTCCACCGGGGCTACACGCCCACGCCCTCCGGGCTCAAGCCCCGAGCCAAGAACCGCCGGCGGGCATTTTGGGTTTGACCCCGACCCCCCGCCACCCGAAACTCAAGTGCAGCCTTCCCCCGCCGCCCCTCCGCCGGGTTGACCCATGTTCGCGGTCGGCAGCTTCCGCTCCGCCCTGCACGGCGCCGTGTCCCGGCGGGCGTTCCTCACCGCCTCCGCCGCGGCCCCGTTCGCCGCACCCGCCGCCGGCGCGGCAGGCGCCCGGGCGCGGTCGGTCATCGTCCTGTGGCTGTGGGGCGCGCCCAGCCACCTCGACACCTTCGACCCCAAGCCCAACGCCCCCGCCGAGGTCCGCGGGCCGTTCGGCACCATCCCCACCCGCACCACCGGCGTCCGCTTCACCGAACTGTTCCCCAAGACGGCCGCGCGCTCCGACCGCTTCGCCCTCGTCCGCTCGAACGTCAACTTCGACGGCGACCACCTCAAGGCCGGGTCGATCGGCCTCACCGGCGTGCTCGAAGGGAAGGACGGCGAGGCGCCGAACTTCGGGTCGGTGCTGGCCCGGCACCGTGGGGCCGGCGACCTGCCGGCGTTCGTGGCCGTCGGCCGCGGCAACCCCCGCGACGTGGTCGGCCCCATGAAGGGCTTCGGCGGCGGGCAGTGGGGCCGCAACTACGACCCGTTCCTCGTCGGCTGCTCCCCCGCGGGCGAGACCGACATCCCCGCCCTCCGCCTGCTCGACGGCCTCTCCCCCGCCGCCCTCGACGACCGCCGCCGCCTCGCCGCCGAGTTCGACCGCGTCGCCCGCGCCGCCGACGCGCCCGACCGCTGGGACGCCGCCCGGCGGCGCGCCTACGCGCTGCTCACCACCCCCGAGGCGCGGGCGGCGCTCGACCTGAGCCGCGAGCGCGCCGCGACGCGCGACGCCTACGGGCACACGTCGTTCGGCCAGTCGTGCCTGCTCGCCCGCCGGCTCGCCGAGGCCGGCGTCCCGTACATCCAGGTGAACTGGAGCCAGTACGTCGAATCGATGACGCCGAACTGCGACTTCGGGTGGGACACGCACGTCTTCAACTTCGACCTACTGCCGGACCGGCACGGCCCCACGTTCGACCGCGCCTACGCCGCCCTCCTCGACGACCTGCGCGACCGCGGGATGCTCGACAACACGCTGGTGCTGGCGATGGGCGAGTTCGGCCGCACCCCGCGCGTGAACGGGCAGGCCAGCCGCGACCACTGGCCGCAGTGTTACTTCAGCCTGTGGGCCGGGTGCGGCGTCCGCGGCGGCACCGTCGTCGGCGACAGCGACCGCACCGGCGCCGCGCCGCTCACCGAGCCGATCACGCCGGGCATGGTCGGGGCGACGGTGCTGGAACTGGCGGGGGTCGATTCGCAGGCGCGGGCCGAGCTGCGGGTGCTGCCGGGGGCGAGGGCCATCCATGAACTCTTCTGACCCCGTGCGTCTCACCACCGATGGCGCCGCCAAGTTCGACCCGGTCGTGCTTTCGGGCGGCGACATCGTCTACACCCTGCTCGAAAGCGCCGTGCAGATGCGCCTGATGAAGCTGCGCGGCGGCGCGGCCACGGCGCTGCACCCGGACGCGACCACCAACGAGTTCGAGGCGACGTTCACGGCCGACGGCGCGGCCTACGCCTTCGTGCAGAGCCGCGGCAACCTGAACATGAAACTGGTGATCCGCGAGGGCGGGCGCGAGGCGGTGTTCGACCCGGGCGGAGGCTTCGCAGCGGTGCGTCGGCCGGGCTTCCACCCGCGCGGCGAGCGAGTGTGCTTCGCCATCCCGGCGACGACCGGGCAGGAGATCGCGAGCGTCGGCCGCGACGGGAAGGACCGCCGCACGCTGACCGCCGGCGGCATCAACAACTGGCCCGCGTACTCGCCGGACGGGTTGCGGATCGCCTTCTGTTCGAGCCGCGACGGCAGCTTCGACCTGTACGTGATGGCGGCCGACGGCACCGACGTGCGGCGGGTGGTGCGGCTGGAGGGGATGCAGGCGCGGCCGGCGTGGTCGCCGGACGGCCGCCGGCTGGCGTTCACCTGGAACCGCGACGGCGTGTACGAGATTCACGCCGTGAACGCCGACGGCACGGGGCTGGTGAAGGTGGTCGGCGGCGCCGAGCGGAGCGACTACCCGACGTGGACGCCGGACGGCCGCGCGGTGGTGTTCGTCGGCGAGCGCGCCGGCCGCTTCGACCTGTACCGCGTCGCGGTCTGACCCGGACCGCGTCCACCCCCGCGAGCGTGCGCCCGCGAGGGGCCGCCGCTAGCGCCGGAACGGGTGCGCGGCGGTGCCGTCGGCCGTCGGCGTGAGTCGGTAGCCGACCGGGAACTGGTCGGTGAACTCCTCCTGGTGCGACACCAGCACCACCCGCCGCAGCGAGCTCGACCGCTGGAGCCGCTTCAGCTCGTCGGCCATCGCCCGCAGCCCGTCGCGGTCGAGGCTCCCGAACCCCTCGTCGATGATGACCGACTCGAGCGGGCGGGCGCGGCCCGAAGCGAACCGGCCGACGGCGAGCGCGACCGACACCGCCACCCGGAACCGCTGGCTGCCCGACAGGAAGGCCACCCCGATCGGCTCCCCGCCGCCCCGCCGGACGCGCAGGTCGAACGCCTTCTTCGACTCGTCGTCGGCCTCCTCCTCGAGCGCCAGGTCGCCGTCGGAGAGCTGCTGGAGCGTCTCGTTGGCGAACCCCAGGATCTGCTCCTCGGCGTCGCGGACGAGCTCCCGCTGGAGGCCGTTGGGGCCGACGAGGTCGTACAGCCGCTTCGTGGAGCCGGTGCCGCTCGGCCGCCGCCCGGTGGTCGCGGACGAGGGCCAGCGGTGAACTGCTCCGTCCGCTCCGCGAGCGGCGCCTGACGGCCGACCGCCGCCGTGTACACGCCGGCGTCCTCGGTGTGCGGGGCGACGGCCGCCGCCTCGCCGCCGCGCCGCGTCGGCGACCGGCACGCGGGCGTCCTCGGGACGGCCTCGGCCTCGCGGCTCACGTCGGCGAGGGCGGCCTGCCAGTCGGTGCGGCGGGCGTCGTCCAGGGTGAGGGCGGAGAACTCCGCCTCCACGTCGGAGGCGGCGAGCCGGGGCGTCGGCGGCGAAGCCGGCGACGGCCGCCGCGGCGAGGTTCGGCAGGCGGTCGCGCCAGTCGGGCGTGAGCCGGTCGCGGGTGGCGGCCTCCTCGGCACGGGCGGAAGCGAGGGCGGTTTCGGCCGCGCGGGCGGTACGGTCGGCGGCGGTCGCGGCGGTGTCATTCGCGGCCCGGTCCGACTCGAACTGCGCCGCCTCGGCGGCGGCAGCCGTGGCCGCCGTACCCTCGTCACGGGCGCTCTGCTCGGCGCTGACGCGCTCGGCCTTCCGCTCGACGAGGGCGGCGCGGAGGTCGGCCGGCGCGGCGGTGAAGCCGAACCCGATGAGGGCGTCGCGCTGGGCGTCGCGCTTCGCGGCGAGCTTGTCTCGCTCGCCCTTCTGCTGCGTCAGATCGGCGAGGGTAGTGGTCGCGGCCTTCGCGGCGGCGGCGGCTTGCGTGACATCCGAGGTCGCGCGGGCGAACTCGGCTTCCGCGGCGGCGAGTTCGGCGGACAGGCGGGTGCGTTCCTTTGCCGCGTGGGCCTCATCGACCGGCTGAAGGCAGTGGGAACACACCGCGCCGACTTCCACGCCGGCGAACCGCTTCTGGTCGTCCCGCGCCCGGGCGACTGCCGACTCGGCCCGCGTCTTCGCCGTGCCCGCGTCGCGCTCGGCGCGGGAGGTCGTCCCCGCGTCGGCGGTGGCCACTTCCAGCCGGGCGTCGAGGTCGGGGAGGAACCGGGCGAGGGCCGCGTCGAGCTTGGCGATCTCCTCAGCGGCCGCAACGGACTTCTCGGCGCGCTCGATCTCGCCGGCGAGTTCCTTCGCGCGGGTCAGGTGTGTGGCCGCGGTGGTGCGGTGGGCGGCGGCCTTCCCCGCGGCCTGGACGGCGGCAGCGGCGGCGACATCACGCCGGGCGGCGCAGGATGTATACATCGCGGTCGCGTCCGTCGCTTCCGTCCCGAGCCGTTCGACACGGGTGCGGACCGCGATCAGCTTCTCCAGAACGGGGACGGCGGCGGTCAGGTCGTCGAGAGTGCGCTTGTCGTCGCGGATGCGGCGGCCGTTCTTCTGCCGCTCGTCAGCCGCCGCCAGCTTCGCGTCCAGGTCGGCACGCCGCTTCTCCAGTGCGTCCCACTGCTTCGCCTGCTCGACCACGCGAACGGCCGCCGCCCGGGCCGCGTGGGCAAGAGCGCGGGCCTCGTCCGCCGCACACACGGCCGCCTCGGCGGCGGTGAGTTCGTCGTCGGTCACCGGTGTGGCGGCGTCCATGCGCCGCAGCAGCGCATCCGAGTCGGCCCGGCGGGCGGCGGTGGCGGTCTGCACCCGGCCGGCCAGGTTCTCGTACTGCTCGAACCCGATGATCCCCTTCAGCACGGCGATGCGGTCGTCCTTGCTGGCGGTGAACAGCTTGTCCGCCTCGCCCTGCCGCAGCAGCACCGAGTTGGTGAACGCCTCGTAGCCGAGGCCGAGGGTGTCGGCCGCCCACGCCTTGATGTCGTCGGCCGTGACCGCCCCCGCCGGGTCGTTCCCGCGGACGTGTGTCCACTCGCCGTCCACCAACCGGAGGAGATTCTGGGTGGTCCGGCCGCGGCGCGGGCGGGTCCGGCGGACGCGGTAGTCGGTGCCGTGGAACTCGAAGTCGAACTCGATCTCGAACCCGTTGGCCCCGTGCCGGACCAGCTGCTCGGCCTTCGCCGCGCCGCCGCGGTGCTGGCCGTACAGGGCGTAGGTGATGGCGTCGAACACGGCCGACTTGCCGACCCCGTTCGGCCCGCACAGCACCCACAGCGGCTCGCCGTCGGCGAACGCGAACTCGGTGCCGGCGGGGCCGAAGCTGAGGAAGTTCTTCAGGTGGATGCGCTTCGGGGTCACGACGCGGCCTCCGCGGTGAGGAAGGTTTCGGCCAGTTCGGTCAGCGCGGCGCGGTCGGGGTCGGTCGCCAGCTCGCGGGCCAGGTGGTCGCGCACGGCCGCGCGGTAGTCGGCGTGCGCGGCCCCGCCCCCGCCGGTGGCCCCGGCGGCGGCCGGCTTCGCCCAGTCGAGCGCGGTGTGGCGCGGGAACGCCGACCGGACGGCCCGCACGATCTCGTCGCGCGTCGGCCCGCCGGGGACGTACGTCGCGGTAACGTGAACGAGGGTCGTCGCCGCGTCCGGCACGATGTCCCTCAGCCGCGGCAGGTCGGCGGCGGGGTCGGCGATCACGAGCTTGTGCATCCGCGTCGCGGGGAGCGGCAGCACCGTCGGCTCGCCGACCAGCCCGGCCGCGCCGACCTCGACGAGTACGACGCCCTTGTCCTCGTCGCGCTCGTCGAACGCCAGCCGGTCCGGGCTGCCGGAGTAGCGGACGTGCGGCAGCCCGGGCAGCGCCTGCGGCTTGTGGATGTGGCCGAGGGCGACGTACTGCACCGCGTGCAGCCCGAGGTGGCCGGTGTCGAAGATCACGTCGTCCTGCTCGGTCACCTTGAACAGCGTGTGCGACAGCCCGGCCCCGGCGACGTGCAGGTGCCCGACCAGAACCGTCGGCTGCTTCGGGTCGAGCGCGTCGGTCGCGTCCTTCAGCCAGTCCACGACGCGGTTGTTGAGCGCCCGGTGCTCCTG
>JBGAQM010000194.1:0-11502 GCA_044220735.1 Urbifossiella sp.
CTGCCGTTAAGCCGCTGCGGAGTGCCCCGAAGCCGCCGACCGAGCGCACGCTGTCGTTCGTCGACGCCGTGCGCGAGGCCGCCGAGCTGGAGATGGGCCGCGACCCGAACGTGGTCGTGTTCGGCCTCGACGTGGACGACCCGAAGGCCATCCAGGGCACGACCCGCGGTCTGGTCGAGAAGTTCGGCCCCGAGCGCTGTTTCGGCACGCCGCTGTCGGAAGACGCGATGACCGGCGCCGCCATCGGCATGGCCCTCGCCGGCCTGCGGCCGGTCCACGTCCACATCCGCATGGATTTTCTGTTGCTGGCGATGAACCAGCTGCTCAACGTCGCCGCCAAGAGCCGCTACATGTACGGCGGCCGGGTGAGCGTGCCGCTGGTCGTGCGGGCGATGATCGGCAAGAGCTGGGGCCAGGGGGCGCAGCACTCGCAGGGGCTGCACGGCATGTTCATGCACGTCCCCGGCATCAAGGTCGTCGCCCCGGCGACGCCCTACGACGCAAAAGGGTGCCTCGCCGCCGCCATCCGCGACGACAACCCCGTGCTGTACGTCGAGCACCGCCTGCTCCACTTCACGAAGGGGCCGGTGCCCGAAGCCGCGTACACGGTCGAGCCCGGGAAGGCGCGCATTACCCGGCGGGGTGCGGATGTCACACTCGTGGGCATCTCGTCGATGCAGGTCGAGTGCTTGCGGGCGGCGGCGTACCTGGAGAGCGTCGGCATCGACGCCGAGGTGATCGATCCGATCTGGCTCAGCCCGCTGGACATGGACACGATTTGCGAGTCGGTCGAACGGACGGGGCGACTGATCGTCGTGGACACGGCCTGGACGAATTGCGGAGCGGCGGCTGAAATCACCGCTCAAGTCGCGGAGCGACTACAAGGCATTCGCGACCTGCGACTGAAGCGCATGGGCTTCGCCCCGACGACGTGCCCGACGGCGCCGAACCTGGAAGACCTGTTCTACCCGAACGCCCGCACCGTCGCCGCCGCGGCGCGCGACTTGGTGGAGGAGCGCGCCTGCGGCTGGCTCCCGGCCGAGCGCGCCGACCTGAAAAGCATCGAATTCAAGGGGCCGTTCTGATGCCGACCACGACCACCCCGCGCAAGGCCGGGCTCGACTGGCCGCTGATGCGGAACAACATCGCGCGGGCCGACCTGGACGCGGTGTGCCGCTACCTCCAGCAAGACGACCCGATCCTCACCGCGGGCAAGAACGTCCGTGCCTTCGAGGACGAGTGGTCGGCGTGGCTCGGGGTGAAGCACAGCGTCTTCGTCAACTCGGGGAACTCGGCGAACCTCGTGACGCTGGCCGCGCTCCGCGAGCTGCACGGCGCCGGCGGAGAGGTGATCGTGCCGACGCTGACGTGGGTGTCGGACATCGCCGCGGTGCTGCACTGCGGGTTCACGCCGGTGTTCGTAGACATCGACCCGCGCACCCTCGGCATGGACAACGCCCAGGTGCTGGCGAAGCTGACGGACAAGACCCGGGCCGTCTTCCTCACGCACGTCCTCGGCTACAACGGGCTGACGCGCGGGCTGGTGGATGAACTCGCGGCGCGGAACGTGACGCTGCTGGAAGACGTGTGCGAGAGCCACGGAGCGACGTTCGAGGGGCGGAAGCTCGGCACGATCGGGCGGGCGTCGAATTTTTCGTTCTACTATGCGCACCACCTCAGCACGATCGAGGGCGGGATGGTGTGCACCGACGACGCGGACCTGTACGAGTGCGTGCGGATGCTCCGCGGGCACGGCATGGTCCGCGAACTGGCGTCGGCCGAACGGCATGCCGAGCACGTTGACGCGCACCCGGACCTGAACCCGGACTTCATCTTCGCCCACCCCGGCTTCAACTTCCGCAGCACGGAGCTGAACGCCATCATCGGCCGGTCGCAACTGCCGCGGCTCGACGACAACAACCGCCGCCGCACCGAGAACCTGAACCTGTTCCTCAAGCACCTCGACCCGGACCTGTACCGCACCGACTTCGCCACCGACGGGAGCAGCAACTACGCCTTCACGCTGGTCCTCCAGGAGCCGGACGCGGCGCTCGCCGAGCGCGTGCAGAACTCGCTCCGCAAGAACGGTGTCGAGTTCCGCCGCGGCACCGCGGGCGGCGGTAACCAGCTGCGGCAGCCGTACCTGCGGCGGCTGTTCGGCGACCTGTATACGCAGTTCCCGCAGGTGGACCACGTCCACTTCTACGGCTGGTACATCGGCAACTACCCGTCGCTCGACCGCGAGCGGATACTGACGCTGTGTGAGCTGCTGAACAGCCTCGCCGCGGGGCGCGGGTTGTAAGTCCAAGACGGGTGGCCACAACAAGGCACAAAGCGACACAAAAAACTTCGTTCTGTCTTATTGATGTGATTTGTCGTGCCTTTTGTGGCAATCGTCTTCTGTCTTTCGGAGCCGGCCCATGCCTCGCCTCGATGTCGTTCTCGTCAACCCGTGCAGCCGGCCGCAGGTGTACCAGTCGCTCGGCGCCACCCTCACGGCGATCGAGAACCCGGTCTGGGCCGGTCTCATGGCCACCTTCTGCCGCACCCACGGCCTCAGCGTCGCCATCATCGACGCCGAGGCCGAAGGGCTCGGGCACGACGCCGTCGCCGAGCGCGTGAAGGAGCTGAACCCGGTCCTCGCCGCGGTCGTCGTGTACGGCCACCAGCCGAGCGCTTCGACGCAGATCATGACGGCGTCCGGCCAGATCGCCACCGCCATCAAGGAACTGACGCGCGACCAGCCGGTGCTGATGCTCGGCGGTCACGTCGCGGCGCTACCCGAGCGCACGCTCCGCGAGGAGCGGTCCGACTACGTCGCCGCCGGGGAAGGGCTGTACACGCTCGTCGCGCTCGTCGAAGCGCTCAAGACCGCGGTACCGCAACTATCGCAGGTGCCGGGCCTGTACTACCGCGACGGCGACGTGATTCGCCAGACCGTCGGCAAGCCGCTCGTCACCGACCTCGACGGAACGATGCCCGGGATCGCCTGGGATTTGCTGCCGATGCCGCGCTACCGGGCGCACAACTGGCACTGCCTCGACGGCTCGGCCCGACAGCCGTACGCCGCGCTGTACACCACCCTCGGCTGCCCCTACCACTGCTCGTTCTGCTGCATCCAGGCGCCGTTCAAGGCGGGCGAGGAGGCCGCGGGCATCAAGAAGACGGCGAACAGCTACCGGGCGTGGAGTCCCGACGCGGTCATCGCGCAGGTCGACACGCTGGTGAACGTCCACGGCGTGCGGAACATCAAGATCGCCGACGAGATGTTCGTTCTGAACCGCAAGCACATCACGGGCATCTGCGACCGCATCATCGCCCGCGGCTACGATTTGAACATCTGGGCCTACACTCGCATCGACACCATCAAGGACGGGATGCTGCCGAAGTTGAAAGCGGCGGGGTTCAACTGGCTGGCCGTCGGAATCGAGGCCGGGGCTGATCGCGTGCGGGCGGACGTGGACAAGCAGTTCGACCAGGACCAGGTGTTCCGCGTGGTTTCCGACATCCGCGCGGCCGGGATCAACGTCATCGGCAACTACATCTTCGGGCTGCCGGAGGACGACCTGGACACGATGCAGTCCACGCTCGACATGGCCGTGGAGTTGAACTGCGAGTTCTCGAACTTCTACTCGGCGATGGCCTACCCCGGGTCGCCGCTGTACACGCTGGCGGTGGAGCGGAACCTGCCGCTGCCTGCGACGTGGACCGGCTACTCCCAGCACTCCCGCGACTGCCTGCCGCTGCCGACGCGCAACCTGCCGGCCCGCGAAGTCCTGCGGTTCCGCGACGACGCCTTCCAGCGCTTCTACACGGGGACGGACTACCTCCGCATGGTCGGCGAAAAGTTCGGCGTAGGCACCGTTGCCGATATCCGCCGCATGACGACGCACACGCTGGAGCGCGACCTGCTGACGGGGAAGCTGGCCGTGCCGCCGACGCTCCTGCCGCGCGACGAGGGCATGGAGCGACAGCACGACGTGCAACTGAGGACACTCGGGGTGCGGTGACTCTTGTAGGTCGGGCCGAGTCGCCGAGGCCCGACGCGGGGCGCTGAGCGTGTCAGGTGAAAATCCCTGGACCACCAGCGGGTCTAGTTTTCGCGCTCTGTTTCTTTCGCCCCGCGCCGGGCCTCGACGACTCGGCCCGACTTACGAAGCCCAACCCACCTTCCGCCCCAGTACCCGCACGATACCCGCAGCCCCGCCGCGACGGTAGCGGTCGCGCAGCCGACAGCCCAGCCGCGACAGCCAGCTCCCCACGTCCGTGCAGGTTCGCGCCAGCCAGCCGCCTCGAACCACGGTCTGCCGGCCCGACACCCGCAGCGAAAACGCATCCGCCGAACTCGCTTCGCCCCCGAGATGCCGTACCAGTTCGATCCGGTCCGCGTGGTGCGCCTCGAACCGCGGCGCGTCCTCGGCGAGCACCGCCGGGTCGGCCTCGTACACCTTCCCGGCCGTGGGATGCACGACCGTGTTGCGGTGCTCGAACACCACGTCCGGTAGGTACACGGTCCGGCCGCCGAGGCGCGTGAACACGTCGTCGATGTGGTCGTCGATGCGGTAGCGGCGGTAGTCCGCGGGGCAGATGCCACCGGCCTCCTCGCAGTAGTGGCGGCTCACGACGGGGAACACGCACAGGTGATCGCGGACGAGCGTGTCGTTGACGTGGACCAGGCCGATGCGGTCGGGGAAGCGAGCCGCCGCGGCGAGAACCTGTTCGTCCCAGCCGCGGGTGCGGGCGACGACGTCGTCGTTGAGGAGCATCAGCCACTCGCCGCGTGCGGCGGCGCCGCCGGCGCGGTTCAGTTCGCCCATCGTCCGCCCCCGCGGGCCTGCCACGACCCGCACGCCCGGGTGACGGACGGATCGGGACGCGGCGTCGTCCGCGTCCACGACGAGAACGACCTCGACGCGCGACGGGCGGAGTGTGGTGGCGGCGAGGGAGCGGAGGAAGCGGCGCAGCTGGCGGGGGCGGCCGCGCGTCGGCACGATTAGCGACAGGGTTGGCGTCCGCGCGAGCATGACGGGTTGTACCCCGCCCGGCGGCGCGGGGTCAACGCTACCCCGCGGCGGCCCGGGCCGCGCGGAGGCGGGTGCCGGCCTGCGACAGGATGTGGTGCGCCACCTGGTTCGCGTTGTACCCGCCGGGGAGGCGGATCAGCGGCTTGCCGTAGGCGTCGCAGTACTCCTTGATGTTGTCGTAATCGTGGTTCGACCAGCGGATCGCCAGCAGCACCAGCGCCACCTCTGGCCGGGCGATGTCCGGCTCGAACACGGTGAACGACGTGTGCTCGGGCCGCACCAGCCAGCGCACGTCGGCGAACCCGAACGCGCGCGTCAGCGCGTGCTTGTGGACGGGCCGGGCCTGCCCGCCGATTAGCACGACCTCGCGGCCGCCGAGCAACTCGGCCACCTCCGCCACCTCCGCCGACGGGCGGTGCGGCCGGGCCGGCGGTTCCGACTCGGGGCGACTGTCCAGGTAGCGGTCGATCTCCCTCAGCACCAGCGCCACGTTCGCCGACGGCGGCGGGTCGTCGGGCACGTCCTCGACGACCGGGAGGAGCCAGTCGCGCACGTCGGCGTGACTCGGCGGCAGCCCGCCGGCGACCAATTCGTCCACCAACTCCAGCACCCGCGACCACTCGCCGGCGGACTCGTCGGGCCGCTCGCGGAGCCGGCCGAGCTTGAATCGCAGGTTGTTCAGCGCCTTGGCCCGGTGCTTGTCGCGGTCGCCGACGGTCTGGAACTGGCCGCGCAGCTCGGCGACCCGGGCCGCCACGTCCGGCCAGCTCGCCGGGTCGGCCCGGTCGTCGCGCTTCAGGTATTTCGCGATGTAGATCTGGCGGTCGCGGGCGGTCGTGCGGATGCGGGCGAACAGCTGCACCTGGTCGTAGTCCATGCGCACGTCGCGCACGTCGGCCACGGCGTACAGCAGGACCGACTGCGCTTCGGCCGCGAGTGCCAGCACCCGCGGCGCGAGCCGGTCGGCGTTCGGCCCGTGCGACTGCTCCCAGGCGTAGAGGAGCATCAGCGCGTCGGCGGCGGCGGAGTAGGCCCCGGCGAGGTCGTCCCACGCCCGCGCCGCGGTCACCACCGGGTCGTGGTTGAGCATCCACAGGTTGCAGTCGGGTAGGGTCGCGGCCCGGGCCTGGAGGGCCGTCTCGGCCGCGTGGTTCCGCACCCCCTGCGGGTCGCCGACCCGGCGCGCCACCAGCTTACACGCCTCCCCCTTTACGCGGCAGCGGTCGGCCACGACCGGCGGCGGGACCAGTGCCAGCTCGCGGTCCTCGTGGTGCGGTGCGACTGGCGGGGGTGTGGGGTGTGGCGGGTCGAGGTGGAACCGGAGTGGCGGCAAGTCGGCAATCGGGACCGGTGGGGGTGAGGTCGGGACCCCCACGACCGGCTCGGCCGGCGGCGTCGCCGGCTCGGGCACGGTGAGGGCAACGGGAATCGGTTCGGCCCAACCGGCGACGGCCCGCGCGACATCACCAACGGCCGCGGCCAACTCCGGGTCCGCCCGGAGCCGTGGTTCTGCCCAGGCGGCGAGGCGGGCGAGGGCGGCGAGCAAATCGTTCATGTGTCACGCGGGGAACGAACGGACGCAACCGGATCGGGCGGAACCCGCCGGGTGTCCGTTCCCGTCACTATAGCCGCCCCCGGCCGCTCACGCCGGGGCGGTGTCGCCGAGCCGCGGCAGGTCGTCCAGCCCGCCGAGCCCCATCACCTGGAGGAATCGGGGCGTGGTGCCGTACAGCACCTCGCGGGCGTCGGCGTCGGCCCGGCGGCGGACGGCGACGAGCCCGAGCCGTACGAGTTGCCGCAGCACGGCGCCGGAGTCGGTGCCGCGGGCGGCGTCCACCTCCGCCTTGCCGACCGGCTGGCGGTACGCGACCACGGCCAGGACGTCGAGTGCGGGCTGAGTCAGCCGGGCCTCGCGGGGGCCGCCGAAGACGCGCTCGCGCGTGCCGCGGAACGCAGGCAGCAGGGTGAGGACGTGCCCGCCGTCCTTCGCCTCGACGGCGTAGGGGCGGCGCTGCGCCCGGTAGCGGCGGTTCAGCGTGTCGACGGCGGCGCGGAAGGCGGTGGCGGTGAGCCCGCGGACGGCGGTGCACGCGGCGTCGGGTGTCAATGCCGGGCCGCCGACGAACAGCATCGCCTCGACCAGTTGCTCCGGCGTCGGCGGCTCCGGCGGCGGGGGTGGTGGGGGGAAGGGGGGAGTGGCGTCGGAGGGCGGCGCGAACGCCGGTTCGGGTTCTGGCGCGAGATCGTCCGGCGGTGCGTCGAGTTGCCACTCGCCGGCGAGGCGGGGGTCGGGTGGCGTCGGCTGAGAGGTCGGGTCGGCCATGCGCGGGGGATGGTAGCACGACGCGGCCGAGAGTGCGAGACGGGCGCGGCAATCGGGTTTGACTTGATTCTCGTCGGGTATTATAGCTTCACCACACGCTTCTCCCACTTACCCACCTACCCCGGGCCGGCGCCGGTGCGCCGGCCGTTCCGCGCGGTGAGGGACCGACCGTGCCCGCCTACCCGTGCCAGTTCTGTGCCGCCCCACTGGAGCCGGTCCAGGAGTTCCGCTACCTCGTCGAGACGGCGACGGCCGCTGAGAGTCCCGGCCACCTCGACCACATGCGCGCGCTGCCGCACGCCGCCGGCCGGCCGCTGCGGGTGTGCAAGGGGTGTCACGCCCAAATGCGCGTCCACCCCGGCCAGTTCCTTCGGGCGCTGGAGCGGGCGGCTCTCCGCCGCGAGACGCGGTCCGGGATGATCGCCGCCGCGGGGCTGTTGTCCCTCGGGTGCTTCGTCCTGGCGTTGCTCGGAGAAGCGTGAAAGGCCGGTCATAGGCGCTGACGGAGTTCCTCACGCCAGCTGAGTGACAACTCCGGAAGTGCGGCCAGTTCCGCCGTCGCCTCGGGGTTTGAACGGCCGAAGTACATCACCTGATGCGCCCGCCGCACCGACCAGTCCGGCCACGGTCGATCGACCAACTCCACCGCGTCGCCGCCCTCGATCACCCCTTCACTCAGGACGCGCAGGTACCAACCGCAGCGGCCGCTCTCGACCACCCGCGCCGGCAGGTCCTTCTGCCGCCAGCGGCGCGCCAGCTTCCAGCACGGCTGCCGCGGTTGGCTCACTGCCAGTACTGCCGTCCCGGCCCGCCACACGTCGCCGACGCACACGTCGGTTTCGGTCCAGTCGGCCACCGTCAGGTTCTCGCCGAACGCGCCGTGCGGCATGTCGGGCAGGCCGAGTTCGGCTCGCCAGTCGGGGTAGTGCGCGGCGGCGTAGGCGAGCACGGCCTTGTCGGCGCCGCCGTGGTTGACGAGGTCAGCCTGTCCGTCGCCGTCGAGGTTGGTGAAGCGGACCGCGACCGGGCCGGCGACGGGCTCCTTCCAGAAGCCGGTCGAGAACGGGCGGTCGAACGGGCCGGTTGCCCCGGGCGTGCCGTGCCAGCGCGGCCGGCCGACCTGCACCGACACCACACGCGCAGCGGACACGGACGCCTCCGGGTTAGCAGCCGGCGCGGTTGCCCGGCAGTTCGAGCCGGCAGCAGCCGAGGTTGAGCGCGTCCTTTGGCACCCCGGCCGCGGCCGCGTCCTCGAGCACGCCGGGGCTCAGGCTGTAGTGAACGAACCGGCCCGACTTGGTGCCGCGGATCAGGCCGGCGTGCTTGAGCACGGTGAGGTGGTGCGACACGTTGACTGGTGGCACGGCCAGCATGTCGGCGATGTCCGAGACGCACCGAGGGCCGTCCGCGAGGAACCGCACGATCTTCAGCCGCTCCGGCGCCGCGAGGGCGGACAGCAACTCGGCACAGCGCCGCGGTTGTAGCGGGTCTTTCGCCACGGGACCCCCAGGACTTTTACGAACGGGCACCGAGGAAATCTTACTGCGATCGGGCGCCCAATGACCAGTCGTGAGCACGCCGTGACCGCGCGGCGGGACGCCCGCGACCACATCCCCCGGAATTCCCGCCCGCGGTGGCCCGGCACCGACCTTGCTACAGCGGCGGCACCCAACCGAGGCGCCTCCATGCCGCTCGCTCCCGCCCGCCGGGCCTTCACGCTCATTGAACTGCTGGTGGTCATCGCCATCATCGCCATCCTGATCGGGCTGCTCTTGCCGGCCGTGCAGAAGGTCCGGGCGGCGGCGGCGCGGGCGAAGTGCCAGAACAACCTGAAGCAGATTGCCCTCGCCTTCCACGCGCACGAGAACACCTACAGCTACCTGCCGTATTCGAAGCGGTCGGCCCTCCCGCAGCGGAGCTGGGCGCCGGACGTGCTCCCGTTCCTCGAACAGGCCAACATGGTGTCCGACGCCGCCTTCAACCTGAACGAGAACTGGTGGCGGACGAACGCCGGCGTCGCCCCCGCGGTCGGCGCGGCCATCCCGAACGGGACGACGGCCCGCATCCCCCTGGCCGTGTTCCAGTGCCCCTCGACGCCGACCCCTAACCGCCTCCAGCAGAAGAAGGAGACGGCCCCCGAGCAGGACAAGATCGGGGCGTGCGGCGACTACTTCGTGCCGGAGGGGGTGAGTACGGCGATCAACACCGAGTTGCCGGCCGCGGAGCAGTTCGCCGCCGGCGCCAACCTCAAGGGCGCGCTCCAGCCGTTCCCGGACCGGACGACGTTCGCCGCGTTCACCGACGGCACCTCGGGGACGATCCTGGTGGCCGAGTGCGCCGGCCGGGAAGACGTGTGGCGCGGGCGGACGATGGTGCCGGCCGCGGCCGACCAGTCGAACCCGCAGTGCGCCCGCGCCCGCGGCGGGGCGTGGGCCACGAACGACAACCCCTACACGATCGGCGCCCGGGCGGCCTGGTGTACGAGCGGCCCGACCGCGGGGAGCATCCCGGGCACGATGAAGATCAACAACTCGAACGAGTGGGGGCACCTGTTCTACGGCTTCCACGACGGCGGGGCGGTCGTCGCGTTCGGCGACGGGTCGGTCCGCTTCCTCAACGAGAGCATCCGCCTGCGGACGCTGGCCGAACTGGTGACCCGCGCCGGCGGCGAGGCGCCGTCGGACTACTGAGCACACGCGCCGGCGCGAGCCGAGGGCCGGTTACGAGAACCAACTGCGCACCGCGGCCGCCCGCGGGTGCGTCAGGCCGTCGAGTACGCCCCCCGTCGCCTCTCGCAGCCGCAGCCGCGCCACCAACTCCGCGTGCGCCCCGCCGGCGAGGCCGTCGGCGATGATCGCCGCCCCTTGCGCCGCCTCCTTCACCCACGCACCCGGCAGCGACCCCACCGGCTCGACCGCCGACGCGAACCGGGCGAACGGGGCGAGCGCTTCCGTCAGGTGCAGCGATTCCACGAAGCCCGGCTCGGCCGCGAACAGCCGGCCGGACAGCGCCACCGCCTCGAACCGCTCGTGCGGCTCGTGCAACCCGCACAGCCCGCCCACCGTCCGCACCAGCGACTCCACGTACGCCGAGCGGCGCGTTTCGTCGTCCGCCAACTCCGCGGCGCCGCCGGCGAACAGGTCGGCCTTCGCCAGCGGGCCGAGAAGGTACGCCGCCTCGCCGTCCCACCCGCCGGCCGACCGCCACCCGAGTGGACCGCCGGTGCCGCCGACGCCGTCCACGATTTCGCCGCGCTCGTCCACCACAAGGGCGGCCGTGAACGACGTGCCGAGCTCGACCACGCAGACCGGGCCGTCGCGGTTCCAGGTCTCGGCGAGTTGGTGGAGTGCGAGCGCTGCCACGGCCAACTTGTCGGGCGTGCCGAGGTCGATGCGGTTCACCTTCCGGTGGGCGGGGACGGTCGGCAGGTGCGCGACGCCGGGGAGGAACACAGCCGGGAGGCGCGAGTCGCGGAATGCCCGGGCGACGGCCGAGAACCCGGTCACGCCGCCGCCGCGGTCGTCGGGCCGGAGCAGGCTCATCAACCCCAGCTGGGTGTCGGTGGCGTCGGCGGACCGGACCAGCGGCAGGCCGTACCCCGACGGCGCGGCGACGAGGTCGAACGGGCCGCGGGCGTCGAGCCACGCCACCGCCGCGGCCGGGTCGGCGCGCAACTGCTCGGGCTCGAACCGCACCTGGTCGGCGACGATTCCGTCCTCAAGGACGAGGACGTCGAGGGCGGATGTACCGGGGTCGCAACCGGCGACGCGCATGGCAGTGGCCCCCGGGCGGAGGGGTGAGAGTCGCCGCCAGCATACCGCGGCGGCGGCCGGGTGTCACCGGTCTGTCATGCACGCTCGATCAGGGATTGGGTTTTGACGACGGCCCGCTCGTCGGGAAAGGTGTGGAACGCGCTGACCGCCAGGCCGCACGGCAGCCTCTCGGCGACGACCACGCCGAGCGGCGCCAGTCCGAGCCGGTCTCCGCCGCGGAAGTGGCTGACCAACCCCTTGCGGGCGCCGTCCGACCGCAGCTCCTCGTGCGCCCGCACGATCTGCTCCGGCGGCAACACCTCTACCTGCGTACTTTCCTGTTAGCGCACCCGGCCGAGGTCGCACCGCGCGCCGGGGCCGCCGCCTAGTCGGTGGGCGTGGG
>JBGAQM010000195.1:0-11456 GCA_044220735.1 Urbifossiella sp.
GAAGATCCTGGAGCAGAACATCCAGCTCGCGCAGACCGAGGTGCTCCTGCGGCGGGGAGCGATCTTCCCGCGGTTCTCGCTCCGCGGCGGGGCGGCCCTGGACCGATCGAGTGCCTTCACCCCCGAGGGCGCGGCCGAGCGGCAGCTGTTCGCCCCCGGCCCGCGCGAGTTCCACGACCCCCTCCCGGACTTCCTCGTCGCCGCCAACGTGTCGTGGCAGGTGGACATCTGGCGGAAGCTTCGGAACGCCCGCGACGCGGCGTCCCTCCGCTACCTCGCCACTGCCGACGGGCGGAACTACGTCGTGACCCGCCTCGTGGCGGACATTGCCGAGAACTACTACCGGCTGCTGGCGCTCGACCAGCGGCTCGACACCCTCAACCAGACCATCGCCATCCAGGAGCGGAGCCTGGAGATCGCCGAGGCCCGGCTGAAGGCCGGCCGCGACTCCGAGCTCCCCGTCCAGCGGTTCCGGGCCGAAGTCCGTCGCAACCAGGGCGAGAAGCTGGTGGTCGGCCAGGAGATTATCGAGGCCGAGAACCGCATCAACTTTCTACTCGGACGCTACCCGCAGAAGGTGGAGCGGTCGTCCGACCGGTTCTTCGACCTCACGCTCCCGACACTGGCGGTCGGCGTCCCGTCCCAACTGCTCTTGAACCGGCCCGACATCAAACAGGCCGAGAAGGAGCTGGCCGCGGCGGGGCTCGAGATCAAGGTGGCGCGGGCCGAGTTCTTCCCCCAACTAGACATCACCGGCGGCGTCGGCTACCGGGCGTTCAACCCGAAGTACCTGTTCGAGCCCGAGGCGCTGGTCGGCAACGTCGCCGGCGACCTGGTGGCACCGCTGGTCAACAAGGCAGCCATCCGGGCCGTGTACCAGGGGGCGAACGCCCGCCAGCTGCAGCGGGTGTACGAGTACCAGCGTACCGTCCTCGACGCCTACACCGAGGTCGTGAACCGCGTGTCGATGGTGGAGAACTACCGGGTCAGCATCGAGTTCCGCAAGCAGCAGCTGGCGGCGCTGGAGGCGTCGGTGGACTTCTCGGTGAAGCTCTTCCAGGCCGGCCGGGTGGAGTACGTGGACGTCCGACTGGCCCAGCGCGACTTCCTGGAGGCCAAGGTGGCGCTGATCGAGACGAAGCGGCAGCAACTCGCCGCCGGCGTGAACGCCTACCAGGCGCTCGGCGGCGGCATCACTTTGTGGCAGTACTTCCTGTCGTGTGCCCCGCTGCCCCCGGAAGTGCCGCAGCCGCAACTCATGCCGCAGCTCCAGCCCACCCCGGTCCCGCCCGCCGTCCCGGCGCCGGGGATCGGGCTGCCCCTGCCGCAGGCGGTGCCCGATACGGCGCCGCCGCCGCGGCCGGTCCCGGCCAAGCCCAAACTGCCGGAGATCCCGCGTCTCGGGATGCTGCCCCCGGCGCCACACGACGACGTCGAGTGGGCGCGGGCGGCCGGCGCCCCGCCGCGGGCGGGGGAGTAGGTGTGGCCGGTTCGGTCCCAGGAACCCGTGAGCCAGGTGGTGACGAGATGACTGCTCGTGCGATCCGCGTCGCTCTGTTGTTCGCCGTCGTGTCGTCCGCCGGGTGCGGCACGGCCGGGAACCTCGTCGGGGCCGGGCCCGGCAAGAAGGTTCCCTTCGGCGGGGTGAAGCGCGACCTTCAGTGCCTTACGGAGGTGCGGGACGGCGACGTGGCACTGCGGACGGGGCAGGAGTGGGAGCCGTCGCGTCACGAGCACCACCTGATGATGGTACTGTGCGCCGCCGACCTGCCGTTCAGTCTGCTCGGGGACGTGATCTCGTGGCCGTACACGCGGGTGTACTCGTGCATTAACGAGCCGACCGACTACCCGCCGATCCAGATCGCCACCCCGACGACGTCGTCATCGCTCCCGACCGCCGCACCGCCACCGGCCGGCGGCAGTCGTCAACCGGGACCCTAATAGTGGGTTCTGTTGGCACCTTATCGGGAGGATCGACGGGGCGATCGCGGCTGGCTTCCTCGTTCTGGAGCCCCAACTCGGCCACACCGGTCACGAACTTCCACTCCGGCCCCTAGCTGACAACGGAATCGCCGCTCTAGCGGCGAGCCCCGATCCTCTCGAAGGGCTTCACCGTGCTCGTCCCGTTCATGGTCACCCGTCCGTCGGCCTGAGAGCAACGGACGCGATAAAGGGATGGGTGTGCCGACCTACTCACGGCCCCGCCGGCCCCGGGTCCCAGATCGTGGCCGCGATGTACCGGTCCCCGGCCGGCGTGTCGTGAAAGTAGTACACCGTGACCACCTTCCCGTCCGGCCGTTGCACGCTCCGCGGGTAGCCGACGTCCCGGCCCCCGCCGTCCGACCGCAGTGCGATATCACGGCCCCACGTCCGACCGTCGTCCCGGCTCAGCCGGACGTGGATGCCGAACGGCTCATTCCGGTAGCCGTAGGTCAAGCACACCCGCCCGTCCCGTAGGCGAATCAGGCTCGCCGGGTTGCCCTCTCCAGTGTCGGGTACGGCCGCTGGCTGGTCTTGCTCCCACGTTTTGCCCCGGTCCCCAGACCGGTAGGTGTCGATCCAGCTCTTCGCGCCCTCCCGGCAGCGGACGGCGGTGAGCAACCGGTCGGGGCCCAACCGGACGGTTGACGGCATGATCGCGTACCCGGCCGGTTCGTTCCCGATCCACCCGACGAACTCCCACGTCCGGCCCCCGTCGGCCGTCCGGGCGCAGAACGCCCGCCCCTCGCGCCCGTCCGCCTTGGCCGCGGTCAGGAATAGAAGACACTCGGCCCTCCCGGTCACCACGTAGTCGGTCCGGGCGGCCACTCCTTGTTGGCCGAACAGCGGCAGTCGGAACGGTCCGTCCCAGGTGCGGCCGCGGTCGGTCGAGTAGTAGAACCGGGACGGCCCGGACCCGGCGTCGGTCATCCGGGCGGTCAGGGCGAAGTTGGGGTGCGTGAAGTCGATCCCGCCGGGGCAATCCCGCCACGGCCGCTCCGCGACGCCCGGCGGGGGGACGCCGTGCAGCGCCTTGCCGACCGGGACGAGGGCGCCGCCGGCGGCCGGGTTCTCGACCGCCCAGGTCACGCCCCCGTCCTTGGTTCGGGCGAGCAGGTGCTCCTCCGGCCGGCTGTGGTCGATAGCGTGTCGGCCGGGGCCGTTGTCCCGGGTGTACCCGGCGCTGAAGCCGACGAGGATCTCGTCGCCCCAGGCCCACAGCCCGTGGTTCGCCGGCCATCCGCCGAACCGCCCCGGCTCGGCGTAGACCTTCGCGTGCCGGACCACCGCCGGCCCTGGCGGGGTGGGGGGCAGGCCGCTTCCGGCGCAGTCCGGCCCGCCCGCGGCCAGTGCGGCCAAGCCACCCATGAGGAGCGGGCCGAGTCTCTCCCGCCGTGTCATGTGGATGACCTCGTCGCCGTCCGGGATGCGACCCTGGGTACCGCCGACGCCGCAAAGCAGGGTGATCACAGCGTTGTGATTCAGGTTATACCAGAAGCGAAGTGGTCGAAAGCGGGCATGCTGAGGACTGGAGATCAGGGCAGGGGGGCCTCTCAACTTGAGCCGGGTACCAAACCGGTGAAAGTGGGATGTTCACGGTCGCGTCGACCGCCGGGTCGAGCGGGACGGTCACACGTACGGCCTGCCCGGTCGGGAAAACGGGACGGCCCCCGGTGGGGGCCGTCCCGTTCCCGGCGACGGGATCGACTGATTACGGCCGGGCGGCCGCAGCGCGGGCGGGCCGTAGGGCAGGGTCGAGATCGAATCGGTCCAGTTCCATCACCTTGACCCACGCGGCCACGAAGTCGGTGACGAACTTGTCGCGTGCGTCGTCGCCCGCGTACACCTCGGCGACCGCCCGGAGCTGGGAGTTCGACCCGAACACGAGGTCCACTCGGCTCCCAGTCCACCGGACCTGACCGGTCTTGCGGTCCCGCCCCTCGAACACGCTCTCGTCCGCCGCCGACTTCTGCCACTGGGTACTCATGTCGAGCAGGTTGACGAAGAAGTCGTTCGTCAGCGCCCCCGGCCTGGCGGTGAGCACCCCGACCTTCGAACCGCCGTGGGTGGCGTTCAGCGCCCGCATCCCGCCGACCAGCACGGTCATCTCCGGGACGGTCAGCCGGAGCATAAACGCCCGGTCCACGAGCAAGTGTTCGGCCGGCCGCGTGTGACCCTTGCCGAGGTAGTTGCGGAACCCGTCGTAGGTCGGTTCGAGCACCGCGAACGACTCGGCGTCGGTCGTCTCCGCCGTGGCGTCGGTGCGCCCCGGGCGGAACGGAACCCGGACGTCGCGGCCGGACTGCTTCGCCGCCGCCTCCACCCCGGCGTTACCGGCGAGGACGATCAGGTCGGCGAGTGACACCCGCTTCCCGCCGGCCTGGGCCGCGTTGAACTCCTTCTGGATCCCCTCCAGCGTGCCGAGCACCCGGGCCAGCTCGGCAGGCTGATTCACCTCCCAGTCCTTCTGCGGGGCGAGGCGGATGCGGGCGCCGTTGGCCCCGCCGCGGTTGTCCGTCCCGCGGAACGTCGCGGCCGACGCCCAGGCCGTGGAGACGAGCTGGGCCGGGGTCAACCCGGACGCCAGCACCTTGGCCTTGAGGGCGGCCGCGTCGTTCTCGTCGATCAGCGGGTGGTCGGCGGCGGGGACCGGGTCCTGCCACAGCTGGGCCGGCGGCACCCACGGCCCGAGGCAGCGCACGACCGGGCCCATGTCGCGGTGCGTGAGCTTGTACCAGGCCTTCGAGAACGCCTCGGCGAACGCCTTCGGGTTCTCGTGGTACTGCTTCGAGATCCGCGCGTAGGCCGGGTCCATTCTCAGGGCCAGGTCAGTGGTGAACATGATCGGGGCGTGAGACTTGGTCTTGTCGTGGGCGTCCGGCACGGTGCCCTTGCCGGCGCCGTTCTTGGGCGTCCACTGGAACGCCCCGGCCGGGCTCTTCGTCAGCTCCCAGTCGTACCCGAACAGGTTGTCGAAGTAGCCGTTCGACCACCTCGTGGGGGTCATGGTCCACGCCCCCTCGAGGCCGCTCGTGATCGTGTCGATCCCCTTACCCGAGCGGAACGTGCTGAGCCAGCCGAGCCCCTGCGCCTCCAGCGGCGCGCCCGCCGGCTCCTTGCCGACGTTACCTTCCACGGGGCCGGCCCCGTGGGCCTTGCCGAACGTGTGCCCGCCGGCGATCAGGGCGACCGTCTCCTCGTCGTTCATTGCCATCCGCTTGAACGTCTCCCGGATGTCGCGGGCGGCGGCCAGTGGGTCCGGTTTGCCGTTGGGCCCCTCTGGGTTGACGTAAATCAGCCCCATTTGCACGGCGGCGAGCGGGGAAAGTAGCTTCCGGTCGCCGGCGTACCGGCGGTCGTCGAGCCACTTCGTCTCGGGACCCCAGAAGATGTCGTCCTGCGGCTCCCACACGTCCTCGCGGCCGAACGCCATGCCGAACGGCTTCAGGCCCATGTCTTCCAGCGCGACGGTGCCGGCGAGGATCATCAGGTCGGCCCAGGAGACCTTGCTGCCGTACTTCTGCTTGATCGGCCACAGCAGCCGGCGGGCCTTGTCCAGGTTGGCGTTGTCGGGCCAGCTGTCGAGCGGGGCGAACCGCTGGGTGCCGTACCGGGCGCCGCCGCGGCCGTCGGCCACGCGGTACGTCCCGGCGCTGTGCCAGGCCATCCGGATGAACAAGGGGCCGTAGTGCCCGTAGTCGGCGGGCCACCAGTCCTGCGACGCCCGCATGGCTGCTGTCACGTCTTTCTTGAGCGCGTCGAGGTCGAGTTTCTTGAACTCCTCGGCGTACTTGAACGACGCCCCCATCGGGTTGCCGGCCGGCGGATTCTGGTGGAGGACTCTGAGGTCCAACTGGCTCGGCCACCAGTCTCGGTTTCCGTGAGGCCCGCTCACGGTCGTACCCTGGCCCCCGGCCTTCGGGGCGTCCGCCGGAGCCTGGGCGGCCGCGGGCAAGGTCGCCCCGGTGACCGGGCACTTGGCGGCGGGTGGCGTTGATGTCTGGGCGCCGACCGTGAGCGCGACGCAGAGCGTCGCGAGGACCGCGGCCGGGGCGGCCGCGCGAGCCGCCGTGCGATGGGTCATACCAATCCTCGTTAGGGAGCGCCGGCCGTGGCAGGTGCGGAAACCCGGCCGGGCAGTCGGGGTGTGGGTGCGGCGCCACTCGAAGATTGTTTACCGGCGAGCCACCCGGTTCTACACGATTGACCGGGGGTAACCCCATGACATGCCATCGGCCTGGACTATCGCCGCCGACGACCCCCTGTGTACCTGCGATCCGCTCGCATCGGGAGAGCGCGACGGCGCCCTCGACCTCGGGCTGGGACGGCTTCGTGCGGGCGACTCGGCCGGCGTTACGACACCGACTGATTGTGACGTTCAGGCGTCTGACGCCGGCCAGGGTGTGGGCCGTGCGGGGGTTCGCGTCGTCGACCCGGATCGGTTCGCCGAAGTTCGGGCAGGTCGTGCTGTCTGGGGTCAGGGCGCGGGCGATGGTCGGTGGGACGACACTGCCGTCTTGGACACGCAGGACCCTCGTGAGACGCCCCAATGACGATGACGGACGAGGGTTCCGAATCCACCGGTGGTTTGCCTGGAGTTCAGGGCCAGGTGCTTCACGGACCGGTGCAGAGTCTTGATCGACCGGACCCAGGACGGGCTAACCCCAGTGCGCCTCGATGGCGGAGCACCCGTCCACAATCCGTTGACCGACACAGTGCCGTTACTCGACCGGCAGGGGCTTCATTGGCGGCGCCGTGCGGGGTCGTCGCCGATCGTGTTCGATCCGCGGGCGCTGTGCCCGACTGAACGTGCTCGAGTACCGCATCTCCACCCCGAGACTGAGCCCCTGGAGCCAGACGTCCGAGACGGCCGACCTGGGCGCTGGCAGCAGCGGGACGGCCGGCTGGCCTGGGGGAGTTGGTTCGGGTTCGACCGCAGGTCGATCTGGTCGCCGGCCCGGGTTACACTCGACCAGTACCCGAAGGTGTAACCCGCGAACACGCGTACCCCGTCGGACACCGCGTAGCCGGTCCGCATCCTGACCTCCGGGACGACGCCGAACTCGATGCCCGACTGGGCGCCCGTGTTCGACGGCTGGACCAGCAACCCGCCCGGGTACGTCTCGCCCGCCCCGCCCGGGGGTGTGATCGTCGTGGTCCCGTCTGCCGACACCTGAAATTGGGTCAAGCCCCGGCGGTGTGGCCGGGTGGGCTTTTGCCCCGCGAAAACTGCCAATATTACGCCGATTTCCCAGTCAACCTGGCCTGCCCAAGTAGTGCGATTTGAAGGCCCACTCAGCGTTGTAAAGCTATACGAACAGAGATGTTAAAGCGGGCCGGCCGTAACGACTGGTAGCTGCTCGCGATTCTACCCCGGGATGAATTCGACGGCGGTTGAAGTGACTACAGGAATTCGTGTCATAAATTACGGCACGACTTTGCGTCGGCCGCTCCACATGGTCGGAACCGCCCACTCGCCCAACCCGGTACTCACGCCCCGTGAACATCCGCGACACGTTCCGCAAGACCCTCTGCACCCTCAGCCACCGACCCCGCCGAGACCGCCACCCGGCGAGGCTAGAGATCACCCAGTTGGAGGACCGGGTTAATCCGGCGCCGATCCAATTCTTCTACGTGCCGATGCCGGAGGCCCAGGTCAACGCGGCGTTCGACACGATCATTACGAACACGACCATCTCGGCGACCCAGGAAAGCATCACCGTCCTGACGGTGACCGAAGACGGGACGACCGTCTGGTACGACCAGTGGGAGGACGGGTACGAGGCGATCCTGGGTACCCCGCGACAGGCGTCCACCCAGGTGTGGGGCGACGGGAACGACGCCAACGGCATCGCCCCCGGGTTCGCCAACGACCCGGCGGGGCTCCAGTCCGGAACGGTGCTCAAACTGCGTAACACGGTCAACGTCCCGCGGGACGTGGCCGCCCAGCCGCTGCTGTTCGACTCGCCGGACAAGTTCGGGGCCGACAAGACGCTGGCCGTGTCCCGCGCACAGTTCCCGACCCTAGTGAACGGGACCGGCGGGTCAGTCATTTCCAGCGCGGTCGAGGTGCGGGACACTCGGTTCTACGACACGACGTTTACCGCCCCGGTCGGGACGAACACCCCGAACGCCGCCCGGGCGGGTGAGAACAGCATGTTCTCGTACACGGCGTTCTACGTGCAGGCCTTCCTCGACAACACCCGGGTCCAGATCGACGCCAACGCCGACGGCGACTTTTCCGACCCGGTTGATACCGACACCATCCTCAACCAGGGGCAGACGGTGGTGTCGTCCGCGGGCGTCGTCCAGGGCGCGCGGGTGGTGGCGTCGAAGCCGGTGCAGGCCGACCTGCTCACCGGCCAGGTCGGCGGGCAGTACGCGTCGCGGACCTACGCCCTGTTCTCCGACAGCCAGGCCACCAACGACTACTTCACCCCGGTCGGGTTCGGCGGCTCCGGGGACAGTACCGACGACGACGACGTCCGCCTGTACGTGTTCAACCCGAACACGTTCGACATCCGCGTCCGCCGGGAGAATACCGCCGGGACCGACCCGCTCGTGCTGGTGCCGGCCGGGACCGGGGTCATGTACACGGTCACGACCAACTCCGGCACCCGGTTGTTCGCGGTGGACGCGGCCGGCAACCCGACCACGGACAAGTTCCTGGCCGTCGGCGTCCACGACGCGCCGGGCGGGACCACGGCGACGACCCACGACTGGGGGTTTAGCCTCCAGCCGAAGGCCGCCCTGTCCCAAATCGCGATCGTCGGGCTCGGCGTCGGCAACAGCAACAGCCCGCCGTCGGGCGGGGCGGGGGCCGGCAACTTCAGCCCGGTGTTCGTCACCGCACTCGTCCCGACCGGGCAGCCAAACACCACGTTGTACGTCGACCACAACAACGACGGCACGGTGGACGAGACGCTGGTCGTTACCCGCCTTCAGTCGGTCCGCCTCCGGGACACCACGACCGACGTGAACGCCGGCACCGCCGGGGTACAGCAGGACTACGACAACTCGGGGATGCGCATCTACACGACCGACGGCACGCTCATCAGCGTGGCGTGGGGCGAGGACGGGACGGCCCCGGGCGGTAGCCCGGGGCTCGACGCCGGCAGCACCGTCCCGGCCATCCCGGTCCCGGAGTACTACAAGTTCTCGACCTTCGCCCCGGGCGGCGACGCGAACAACGACGGGTTCTTCAACGAGGGGGACACCATCCGGTACTCCCTCCGCATCCGCCACATCGGCACCACGCCGATCTCCAACGCGGTCGTGACCGACGCGCTCCCGCTCGGGCAGGTGACCTACGTCGCGAATAGTACCGTGGTGACCTCCACCACCGGGGCCGTGACCACTGTCACGCCGCTGGCCGACGACCTGGTCGGGACCGCGTACCCGCTCGACGGGGCGGGGTACACCGTCGTCAACCTCGACCCGAACCAGACGGTCACCGTCCAGTTCGACGCGCGCATCAACAGCGGGCTCCCGGCCGGGTTCAACTTCATCCTCAACCAGAGCGTCCTGGCCTACGACATCTTCCGCCTCCCGGCCAACGACGTGATCGACCTCCGCGGCACGGTCGGCGACCGGGTGTGGTACGACGCCAACGGCGACGGGGTGCAGGACGCCGGCGAGCCGGGCATCCCGGGGGCGACGGTCACGCTCACCTGGTACGGCCCCGACGGCCTCCCGACCGGCGCCGACAACCAGACGTTCACCGCCACCACCGACGCGAACGGCCTGTGGTCGATTACCAACCTCCCGGCCGGGACGTTCGCCACGGCCGCCACCGCCCCGGCCGGCCTCGGCCTCACGGTACAGACGGCCGGGCCGGCCACGATCGTACTGCCGTCCGGCCAGGTGAACCGGAGCGACATCGACTTCGGCTTCCGCGGGGCCGGGCGGATCGGCGACTTCGTGTGGGCCGACACGAACGCGAACGGCCTCCAGGACGCCGGCGAGCCCGGGCTCGCCGGCGCGACGGTGACCCTCACCTGGGCCGGGTTCGACGGCACCTTCGGCACCGCCGACGACGTCACCTACCCGGCGGTCACCACGACCGTCGGGACGAACAACTACGGGTTCGCCGGCTTGCCGGCGGGGAACTTCCAGGCGGCGATCACCCCGCCGACCGGCGGCACGGTCTCGCCCCGCGACGTGGGCGCGAACGACGCCATCGACAACGACTTCGACCCGACCACCGGCCGGACGCTGACGATCGCGCTGGCGGCGGGCGCGACGAACACCACCGTCGATGCCGGCGTCCGCATGTCGGCCGACCTGCGCGTCACGAAGTCCGACGGGGTGGCGACCGCCGTCCCGGGCACGAGCCTCACGTACACGATCACGCTGACCAACGTCGGCCCGGCGAACGTGGTCGGCGCCGCGCTCGCGGACAGCATTCCGGCCACCCTCACGGGCGTGACGTGGACCTCGGCCGTGAACGGCACCGCGGGCGTGACCGCCGGCGGCACCGGGTCGGGCAACACGCTCGCCGCGACGGTGGACCTCCCGGCCGGCGCCGGCAACTCGGTCGTCTTCACTGTCACAGGCACCGTCTCGGCCGCGGCCACCGGGTCGCTGGCGAACACCGCCACCATCACGGCACCGGCCGGCATCTTCGACACGAACACCGGGAACAACACCGACACCGACACCGACACGCTCACGCCGCAGGCCGACCTTGTCATCACCAAGGACAACGGCGTCGCGGCCGTGGTCCCGGGGACGAGCGTGACGTACACGATCGTCGTCACCAACGCCGGGCCGAGCAACGTCACCGGCGCGACCGTCGCCGATAGCATCCCGGCCGCGCTCACCGGCGTGACGTGGACCTCGTCCACGACCGGCACTGCGGCCGTGACCGCCGGCGCGACCGGCTCGGGGAACTCGCTCGGGGCCACGATCAACATCGCCGCCGGCGCCGGCAACTCGGTCACCTTCACGGTCACTGGCACGGTCTCGGCCGCGGCCACCGGCATCCTGTCGAACACGGCCACGGTCACCGCCCCGGCCGGCGTCACCGACCCGACGGGGAACAACAGCGCGACCGACAGCGACCCGGCCACCCCGCGGGCCGACTTGGCAGTGACCAAGTCCGACGGGGTCGCGACCGCCACGCCGGGGACGAGCGTGACGTACACGATCACGGTGACCAATGCCGGCCCGAGCAACGTTACCGGGGTGACGCTCGCCGACACGATCCCGGCCACGCTCACTGGCGTGACGTGGACCTCGGCCGCGAACGGTACCGCTGCCGTGACGGCCGGCGCTACCGGCAGCGGCAACACCCTCGCGGCGACACTCAACATCCCGGCCGGGGCCGGTAACTCCGTCGTATTCACCGTGACGGGCACTCTCGACGCGGCGGCCACCGGCAGCCTGACGAACACGGCCACGGTCAGCGCCCCGGCCGGGGTGACCGACCCGACACCCGGGAACAACTCGGACACCGACACCGACACCCTCACCCC
>JBGAQM010000196.1:0-11389 GCA_044220735.1 Urbifossiella sp.
TCGTGCTCGACCGGCGGTCGCAGTTCAGCCCGCTCCCCGGGGCGTCGAACGCGGCGAGGAACGCCACCGGCTTCGACCGCCGCACCTGAAGGTACACGCTGCGCCGCGGCTTGTCGTCCGGCGCGCCGACCTGCCCGGCCGCGTCCTCGACCGCGGCGACCGCCGGGCCGAACGGCGTGCAGTCGAGCCGGCCCGCGGCGGCGAGCATCCGGTCGCGCACCGCCTCGGCTTCGAGCCGCCGCACCGGGAAGCGGCCGTACAGCGTGTCCGGCGCGGCGCTCCGCGCCGACGACTGGCGGTACACGGTCGAGAGCATCAGCAACTTGTGGAACCTCTTCTGACTCCACCCGAGCCGCGGCAGCTCGGTGGCGAGCCAGTCCAGCAGTTCGGGGTGCGACGGCGGCTGCCCGAGCTTGCCGAACTCGCCGGGCGTGTCCACGATGCCGCGGCCGAAATGCCCGAGCCACAGCCGGTTCGCCATCGCCCGGCCGAACAGCGGGTGCGTGCCGTTCGTCAGGTACTTCGCCCACGCCAGCCGCCGGCCCGTCGCTGTCGCCGGCAGTTCAAACCGCTGCCCCTCGGGCGCCGCGACGGTCAGGTCGGCGGGCGTCAGGTCCGGCCCCTTCGGCTGACGGGCGTCGCCGCGGTAGTGCAGCTTCGTCGCCGGCACGCGGCCGGGAGCCTCCGTTGTCACCGCCACGAACCCCTCCGCCGGCCGCTCGGCGCGCTTGGCCTGCACCTTCGCCTGAAGCGCCTTGATCTCGTCGGCGGCCTTCGCGTTGTACTGGTACAGCACGCCCGGCGTGATCTTCAGCTTCGGGTTCGTGTCCGCGAGCGCCTTCTGCTCCGGCGTGCGCCTGGCCTCGGGCGCCTCGAACGCGGCCTTCAGCGCCGGCCGCTTCTCCTCCGGGAATTTCGCCAACTCCTTCTCGAACGCCTCCTTCACGGCCGCGGTCTGCTTTGTGTTCAGCTCCGTCTGCAACGTCGTCGCCTCGGCCTCGACGGCCGCCGCCTTCGCCCGGTCCGCATCGGTGTACAGCGACACGAGCCGCGCCGCCGGCCGCCGCCACTGCCCGGGGTCGAGCGCCGGCTCGAACACCGCGCGGAGGCGGAAGTAGTCGACCTGCGGCACCGGGTCGTAGCGGTGGTCGTGGCACTGCGCGCAGCCGACCGACGTGCCGAGCAGCGTACTCGACACCACCTTCAGCACGTCGCCCATCACCTGCTCGGCGTCGCCGGCGCCGGCGGCGGTCGCGTCCGGGGCGGTGCGGAGGAAACCGGTCGCGGCGAGGAGGTCCACCTGCGGCGGCGTCAGGTTCGCCCACGGCTTCGGCACCAGTTCGTCGCCGGCCAACTGCTCGACGACGAACCGGTCGAGCGGCGTGTCGGCGTTGAAGGCGCGGATGACGTAGTCGCGGTAGCGCCACGCGTGCGGGCGGACGGTGTCCGCGGGGATGTCGCCGTCGCTGTCGGCGTAGCCGGCGGCGTCGAGCCAGTGACGGCCCCAACGCTCGCCGTAGGCCGGCGACGCGAGCAGCCGGTCGAGCGCCTTCTCGTAAGCGTCCGCGGCGGGGTCGGCGACGAATGCGTCGAGTTCCTGCTGCGTCGGCGGCAGTCCGGTGAGGTCGAACGTGGCGCGGCGCAGCAGCGTGCCGCGGTCGGCGTCCGGGTTGAAGGACAGCCCCTTGTCGCGGAGCTTCGCCAGCAGGAAGGCGTCGATCGGTGTGCGGACGCGCTCGGAGGCGACAGCCGGCGGCGTGGGCCGGCTCAGCGGCTGGTAGAACCAGTAGGCGCGTTCGTCGGCGGTGATACCGAGGCCGGGCGGGAGCGTGGCGGGTTCGTCGCGCTTCGTGCGGGCGCCTTCGGCGATCCACTTCTCGATGATTGCGATCTGCTCGGCCGGCACCTTCTTCTCGCCCGGCGGCATCTCGCCGGCGTGCAGCCGTTCGACGAGCGGGCTCTTGCCGGGCTCGCCGGGCACGACGGCGGCGCCGCCCTTCCCGCCAGCGACGGCGAAGCGCTTGAGGCGGAGGTCGAGGCCGCCGGCGTGCTTCTCCGCGCCGCCGTGGCAGTCGAGGCAGTAGGCGCGGAGGATGGGGCGAACGTGCTGCTCAAACGTGAGCGGCTCGTCGGCCGCTGCCGGGCTAGTGACGAGAAGCAACAGGAGTCCGGCGGCTGGGCCACGGAGCATGAGAAATGGTGCCTGGCGGGTGGGGCGGGCAGACAGGTAGCCTACCACTTCCCGTCCCCCGACGCCAGCGGGTCCCGAGCACCGCCCCCTGACTACGTTTCCGCGTCGGCGAGTACGATACGGGAGGAGTGGGTGGGCCGGGGGGCCGCGCGGCACGGCGTTCGCATGACCTTCCAGCCTGTTTCCTCTTCCCGGGTGCTCATGAAAGTCTTCCGCTGCGACCACTGCCGACACCTCGTGTTCTTCGAGAATGTCCACTGCGTGTCGTGCAACCACCAGCTCGCGTTCCTCCCCGACCTCCGCGTCATCGGATCGCTCGACCCGGCCGGCGAAGGGCTGTTCACGTCGCCGATGGAGCGGGCCGCGGCCGGCGGCTACCGGCTTTGCGCGAACTACCTCGACAACAACGTCTGCAACTGGGCCGTCCCCGCCGACGACCCCGACCCGCTGTGCCGGTCGTGCCGGCTGACGAGCGTCATCCCCGACCTGGACGTGCCCGGCCACCGCGAGAAGTGGTACAAGGTCGAAGTCGCCAAGCGTCGGCTCGTGTACACGCTCATGGCGCTGCGGCTGCCGCTGGAGACGACGGAGGCCGACCCGGAGCACGGGCTGGCGTTCGAGTTCAAGGCCGACCCCGCCGACCCCGCCCTGCCCCGCGTCCTGACCGGGCACGCCGGCGGCGTCATCACGCTGAACATCGCCGAGGCCGAGGACGCCGAACGCGAGCGGGTGCGGGCACTGTTCGACGAGCCGTACCGCACCCTCGTCGGCCACTTCCGCCACGAGAGCGGCCACTACTACTGGGACCGGCTCGTCAAGGACTCGCCGCGCCTCGACGCCTTCCGCGAGCTGTTCGGCGACGACCGCGAGGACTACGGCGAGGCGCTACAGCGGCACCACGACGTCGGGCCGCCGGCCGACTGGCGCGACCGGTTCGTGTCGGCCTACGCGAGCGTCCACGCCTGGGAGGACTGGGCCGAGACGTGGGCGCACTACCTCCACATCGTCGATTCCCTCGAAACGGCGGCGGCGTGCGGCGTGCGGCTGCGGCCACCGCGGGCCGGCGACCCGGCACTGCGCGCGATCCCGAACCCGCTGGACGACGAATACGAGCCGTTCGACGACCTGATCGAGAGCTGGTTCCCGCTAACCTACATGCTGAACAATCTGAACCGCGGCCTCGGCCTGTCGGACGGCTACCCGTTCGTGCTGACCGACCGGGCGGTGGCGAAGTTGCGGTTCGTCCACGACACGGTCTGGGACGGCCGCGTGCCGGGCGAGCGGCCGGCGTGAGCCGGCTCACGCCGGCCGCTCGGCTTCCGGCTTCACGTCCACCGCCACTTTCACCGTGTGCGCCCCGCCGCCGAGGATCACGCCCTTGAGCGGGCTCACGTCCTCGTAGTCGCGGCCCCACGCCAGCAGAACGTGCCGGTCGGCGGGAACGGTGTCGTTGGTCGGGTCGAGGTCCACCCACCCGGCGTCGCCGCAGAACAGGCTCACCCAGGCGTGCGTGGCGTCGGCCCCGACCGTCCGCGCCTTCCCCGGCGGCGGCAGCGTCGAAAGGTAGCCGCTGACGTACCGGGCCGCGAGGCCCAGCGAGCGGAGGCACCCGAGGGTGAGGTGGGCGAAGTCCTGGCACACCCCGCGGCGCGTCTCGAACACCTCGGCGACCGGCGTGGCGAGCGTCGTGGCCCGCGGGTCGTACACGAAATCGACGTGGACGCGGTGCATCAGGTCGAGCGCGGCGTCCACGACCGGGCGGCCGGGGGTGAACGACGCGGCCGCGTAGTCGGCGTACTTCCGGTCGGCGGTGACGAACCGCGAGTCGAACACGAACTGGTACGCGTCCGCCCACACGGGGTCGCGGTCGTGCGGCAGCCGGTCGCGGACGGCTTCCCACGGCGGCGAGTGCGTCGGCACCGGCGCCGGAGTGACCGTCACGCGGTGCTCGACGCTCACCGTCAGTTCCTTGTGCGGCTCCTGGACGGTGAAGTAGCAGATCGGGTTGCCGAAGAAATCGACGCGGTCGTCGCTGACGGCCGGGTCGGGCGTGATGCTGAGGACCGGCGCTTCGGCGTGTTGCCGGCGGCAGGGACGCGGCGCGAGGTGCGCGACGTTCTGGCACAGCGACACCGGCTCGGTGTAGGCGTAGGTCGTGACGTGGGTGATGTGGTAGCGCATGTCACTCGCCGAGTTACAAGCGGTCGCCGCTCTCCGCCGCCGTCCGCCGTACCGGCTCCGGCGCCGCCAGGTGCCGCGAGGGTTGAAGGTGCGTCAGGTACTGCAGTGTAATCGCGTCGGACAGCACCGGCAGCCACCCGCCGACGTGCTCCAGCACCGTCTTCAACTCCGGCCGCGAGCCGGCCACGACCGCGGCCAGCTTCTCCGGCTCCGCCATCCGCACCGAACTGAGCGCCGCCAGCGCGAAGCGCTGCTCCGGCGCCCGCCCCGCGGACCGCGTCGGCCGCGGCAGGTGGTTCACGTCGTCCTCCAGCGCCGCGAGCTGCGACGCCAGCGACCGCGGGTTCGACTCGTCGAACAACAACAGGTCCAGCACCGCCTCCGCCCGCAGGCTGCCGAGGTAGCGGCGGCGGTAGGTCATGCCGCTGTCGGCGACCTCCAGCACGGCGTCGAGGATCGGGCCGTCCTGCTTCGGCGGGTGCGCCATCGTGCCGTTCAGCAGCGCGATCATGTGGAGCGACCGTTCGAGGCGCCGGCCCAGGTCGAGGAAGCGCCACCCCTCGCCGCGCGTCATGCTTTCCACCGCCAGGCCGCCGAATGCCGCCAGCGTCAGCACGGTGCGGTTCAGCAGGTCGAGTACGTCGGCCGGCGTCGGGCCGTCCTCGCCGTAGTGCGCCGGGTCGGTCGGGAAGTCGGCGAGGCCGTTCAGCGCCCGCCACATGTCGATGCTGATGCGGTCACGCACCATCCCGGCCAGGCGGCGCACCGAGCGGACCGTCGAGCCGAGACTGCCGGCGTGACCGGCGTCGAACACGACGCGCAGGACGTGCGCCTCGGGGCTCTCGCGGTCCACCGGCGCCGGCAAGTCGGCGTGGAGACTGAGGGCGTGGAACAGCGCCGGTACCTCGGGCGTGTCCGCGAGGCCGCTCCGCTCCGCCAACCGGACCACGATGCCGCGGAGGAGGCGCGTCGTGCCCTCGGCACGCTCGGCGTAGCGGCCGAGCCAGAACAGGTTGTCCGCGGCCCGGCTCGGCAGGTCGCCGCCGGCGCGGGTCAGTTCGACGCGGGCGCCGGTGTTCAGCAGGCTGAACTCGCTCACCTCCCCGGCCGCGAGCACCCACGTGTCCTTGCTCCCGCCGCCGCGCTGCATCGACACCACCATCGTGTCAGGGGCGGCGCTCACCCGCGTCAGCCCGCCGGGCATCACCTTGAAGCCCTCTGGCGTGTCGGGGGCCGCGGCCAGGTACGCCCGCAGCACCATCTTCCGCGGCGCCAGCGCGCCGTTCACCAGCACCGGCGCGGTGGACAGGTCGAGCCGCGCCTGCGCCACGAAGTCGCGCGGCTGGGCGCGCAACCGGGCGACGAGTGCGGCCCGGTCGGCGGCCGACAGGTCGGGCGGGAAGACCGGCTCCATCCGGCTCGACGCGAACGCCGGCTTCACCACCAGCCCGTCGAGGTGGTCGAGGACGTACCGCAGCGCGTCGGGCGCGCCGCACCACCACGTCGGCACGGATTCGAGGCGCAGCGATTCGCCCAGCAACTCCTCGCACAGGCGCGGCAGGTACGCCAGCAGCGCCGGCGTTTCGAGCACCCCCGTCCCCAGCGCGTTCGCCACCGCCACGTTCCCGCTGCGGACCGCGTGAGTCAGCCCGGGGACGCCGAGGAACGAATCAGGGCGCAGTTCCAGCGGGTCGCAGAAGTCGTCGTCCAGGCGGCGGAAGATCACGTCCACCTGTTGCAGCCCGCCGAGCACCTTCAGAAACACGCGGTTATCTCGGACGGTGAGGTCGCCGCCCTCGACGAGCGTGTACCCGAGGTAGCGGGCAAGGTACGCGTGCTCGAAGTACGTCTCGTTGAACGGCCCGGGCGTCAGCAGCACGACGCGCGGGTTGTCGCGGTTCCGCGGGGCGATCGCGCGGAGGGTGTCGCGGAACGTGGCGAAGAACAGCGCGAGCCGGTGGGCGCGGCAGTCGCGGAACGCCTCGGGGAGCGTCCGCGTCATCACGATTCGGTTCTCCAGCGCGTAGCCGGCGCCGGAGGGGGCTTGCGTGCGGTCGCCGAGGACGCGCCAGCGGCCGTCAGCGCCGCGGCCGAGGTTCGCGGCGTACAGGTGCAGGAACCGCCCGCCGGGCACCCGTATGCCGTGGCACGGGCGGAGGAAACCGGGGTTCGGGTAGACGAGTTCGGGCGGGATCAGCCCGTCGCGCAGGAGACGCTGTGGGCCGTACAGGTCGGCGAGAATCTGTTCGAGGAGGCGGCCGCGTTGTAGAAGCCCCGCTTCGAGGTGAGCCGCTTCGGCGGGCGGGATGAGGAGCGGGACGGGGTCGAGTTGCCAGGGCCGGGCGATGCCGCGCGGGTCGCCGTACACGTTGTACGTAACGCCGTTCTCGCGGATGAGGTGCTGCGCGTCGCGCCAGCGGCGGCCGAGTTCGGCCGGGCCGAGTTCGTCGAGGGAGCGGAAGAAGCGGTGCCAGTGCGGCCGCGGCCCGGCCGCGGGGTCGGCGGCCTCGTCGAACCCGGCCGGCGGCGGATGGTAGGCGGGGGAAGGGTCGGGCATCGCGGTGGGGCGTTCACTCGTCCGGGCAGAAAGCCCGGGGACGGCCGTCCCCGGGCTTTGGGGTTCAGCTTACCACACCCGCCGCAACCCGTCGCGGGGCGGGCTCGGGCACTTGCTGAGGCGCCCGGTAGCGGACCGGCTCGGCCGTGCGCAGGTCGAGCGTTAGCGGGAACTCGGGGCTTACCTCCGCCGGCGGCACGCTCACCGGGCCGGGGGTGTGACCCAGCGCGGAGAACCGCGCGATCCGCCTCCCCTCGGCTTCCAGCGCGTTCACCGGGAACGTCTCGTGCCCCCGCCCGCCGGGGTGCGACACGTGGTACGTGCAACCGCCGACGCTGCGGTCGTTCCAGGTGTCGAGCACGTCGAACACCAGCGGCGCGTGAACGGGGATTGTCGGGTGGAGGCAACTCGGCGGCTGCCACGCCCGGTAGCGGACGCCGGCCACAAACTCGCCGGCCGTCCCCGTGGGGTGAAGCGGTACACGGCGGCCGTTGCACGTCACGACGTGCCGCGGGTCGGTCAGGCCGCGCACCTTCACCTGCACCCGCTCCACGGACGAATCGACGTAGCGCGCCGTACCCCCAACGGCGCCCTCCTCGCCGAGGACGTGCCACGGCTCGATGGCGGTGCGGAGTTCCAGGTTCACACCGCGGCGCGTCAACTCGCCGATCAGCGGGAAGCGGAACTCGACGTGCGGTGTGAACCACGCCGGGTCGATCGCGTACCCGCCGCGGTCGCCGAGCTCGGCCAGGGCGTCGCCGAAGTCCTCGGCCACGAAGTGCGGCAGCATGAATTTGTCGTGCAGCGCCGAGCCCCAGCGGACGAGCTTCTTGTCGTACGGCTTCCGCCAGAACCACGACACCAGCGACCGCAGCAGCACCTGCTGCGCCAGGCTCATCCGGGCGTGCGGCGGCATCTCGAACGAGCGCAGCTCCAGCAGCCCGAGCCGGCCGGTGGCACTGTCGGGGCTAAACAGCTTGTCGATGCAGAACTCGGTGCGGTGGGTGTTGCCGGTGCAGTCCGTCAGGAGGTGGCGGAACAGCCGGTCCACGAGGTACGCGGGGACGTGCTCGCCGCGGTTCGCCGTCACCTGCTCGAACGCCAACTCCAGCTCGCGGAGGGCGTCGTGGCGGGCCTCATCGACGCGCGGGTGCTGGCTTGTTGGGCCGACGAACAGGCCGCTGAACAGGTACGACAGGCTCGGGTGGTTCACCCAGAAGCCGACGAGGCTCTTGAGCAGGTCGGGCCGGCGCAGCAGCGGCGAGTCGCCCGGGGTCGGCCCGCCGAGGACGACGTGATTGCCGCCGCCGGTGCCGGTGTGCCGGCCGTCGAGCATGAACTTCTCGGTGCAAAGGCGGCTCTGCTTCGCCTCCTCGTAGAGCGTCGTGGTGGTGGCGACGAGGTCGTCCCAGCTCGCGGCCGGGTGCGTGTTCACCTCGATGACGCCGGGATCGGGCGTCACCGAGAAGTGGTTCAGCCTTGGATCGTGCGGCGGCTTGTAGCCCTCGATCAGCACCGGCATCCGCAGCTCGGCGGCGGTCTGCTCGACGGCGGCGACGAGGTCGATGTAGTCCTCGGCGAGTCGGCACGGCGGCATGAACACGTGCATCACCCCGCCCCGCGGCTCGACGCACAGCGCCGTTCGCACGACCGACGAATCGGTCGGGTGAGTGACTCGCGTGGGGGAGTTGGTCGCCTGCGCCGGTTGGAACCGCGGCCGCGGCGCGAACGGGTCGCGCTCGGCGAGGAACTGCCGGGCCGTGGGGGCTTCCCACGGCACGCCGTCGAGGGGCAGGCGGAGGCCCATCGGGCTGTCGCCCGGCAGCAAGTACATCCGCTCCTTGCGAAGGAACCAGTCGCCGCTCTCCCACTTCGACCCGGGCCCGAACGCCCGTCGCACCGGCAGCGTGTGGCCGACCACCGTCCCCAACTTCTGCTCGAACACGCGTGCCAGCCGGGCGCGCTCCTGTTCGTCGTCGAGCTTGCTGTCGAGCGGGTCCACGTTCCCCGGCAGGCGGCGCTCGCGCCACATGTAGTACCACGCGTCCTCGTAGCCTGGCATCGCGTGCCCGGGGTTCACGCCCAATCGCTCTGCCAGCCGCGTGACGAACCGGCCGCTCTCGGCCGCGGTGAAGCCGTAGCGCACGGCCTCGTCGGCGACTAGCCCGGGGTCGGTCCAGATGGGTTCGCCGTCGCGGCGCCAGTGGCAGCCGAACGCCCACCGCGGGAGTTGCTCGCCGGGGTACCACTTCCCCTGCCCGAAGTGGAGCAGCCCGCCGGGCGCCCACTTGTCGCGGAGACGCTTCAGCAGCGTCAGCGCCTGGCGGCGCTTGTTCGGCCCGACGGCCGCGGTGTTCCACTCGTCGGCGTCGCGGTCGTCGATGCTCACGAAGGTCGGCTCGCCGCCCATCGTGAGGCGCACGTCCCACTCGCGCAGGTCGGCATCGACGCGGCGGCCGAGGGCGTCGATCGCGGCCCACTGCTCGTCCGTGTACGGCTTCGTCACCCGCGGCTTCTCGTCGAGCCGCGTCACCTTCATGTCGTGGTCGAATTCCTCGACCACCTTCTCGGATCCGACCCAACCGTACGAGCCGGTGATCGGCGCCGCGGAGGTCGGGTCGGCGGTGCAGGCCAGCGGGATGTGCCCCTCGGCGGCGAGCAACCCCGAGGTGGCGTCGAGCCCGACCCAGCCGGCGCCGGGTACGTAGATTTCGGTCCAAGCGTGGAGGTCGGTGAAGTCGGCGGGCGGGCCGTCCGGCCCCTCGACCGGCTTCTCGTCGGCGACGAGCTGGATGAGGTAGCCGGACACGAACCGCGCCGCGAGGCCGAGGTGGCGGGCGAGTTGCACGAGCAGCCACGCCGAGTCGCGGCACGACCCGCGGCGGGAGTCGAGCGTCTCCTCCGGCGTCTGCACGCCCGGCTCCAGGCGGATGACGTACCCGACGTGGCTCTGCACCGCGTGGTTCAGCGCCACCAGGTAATCAACGGTCCGGACGCCGCTCCGCCGGCAGGACGCGATCAGTTCGCGGAGCCGCGGGCCGGCGGGAAGCGTTTCCAGGTACGGCGCCAGCTCGCGGGCCAACCCCGCGTCGTAGGCGAAGGGGAACTCCTGCGCCGCCTCGTCGATGAAGAAGTCGAACGGGTTGATCGGCACCATCTCGGCCACGAGTTCGACGGTAACCTTGAGTTCGGTGGCCGGCTTCAGGAAAACGAGGCGGGCGAGGTGGTTGCTGTACGGGTCTTGCTGCCAGTTCAGGTACTGGTCGGCCGGCTCGACGCGGAGCGAGTAGGCGTGGATGGGTGTGCGGGCGTGCGGGGCCGGCCGGAGCCGGACGGTGTGCGGGCCGAGGTTCACCGGCCGGTCGTACCGGTAGGTGGTGACGTGCGACAACGCGACGCGGATGCCCATGCTGTGGTTCTCGGTGCGGCGCCGCGGGTGCGGGGTTACGCCTGGCTCTGACTCATCGCGGCCCGCGGCGGCGGCTTCACCTCGGCGGCGAAGAAGCTGGCGTGGATCGCGTTGCCGATGCCGATCGCCGAGTCCACGATGTGCGTCAGTGCCTCGTGGAGGCCGGCCTCGATCACGGCCGCGATGGGGCGGCTGTTCAGCCACGCCAGCAGCTCGTCGATGGCGACCTCGGCGGCCGTGAGTTCCCGCCCCTGGGTGGCCCCGGCGGCGGCGCGGGCGGCCTTGGCGCACGCACGCACGCAGCGGCGGATCGACCGCGGGAACTCCTTGTCGAACAGCAGGAACTCGGCGACCGCGGACCCCGGGTCCATCGGCACCGCCCGCGGCTTCTTGTGGAACGGTTCGTACCCCGAGCAACTCATCAGGATGGCGAGCCAGTGGGCGCTGTCCACCGGCGTGCCCACGTCCTCGACCTTCGGGAGGAGCGTGTGGTACTTCACGTCCATGATGCGGGCCGTCTGGCTGGCGCGCTCCAGGTACGTGCCGAGTTTGAAGAACTCCCACGCCTCGCCGTGGCTCATGGTGGCGTCGGCGATGCCGTGGACGAGGTGGTTGATCCGCTTCACCTGGGCGTAGAACTCGTGCCGGTTCGTGTCGTAGAGTTCGCGGGTGGTGTCGGTCTGGAACCACAGGTGGTAGTAGTTGATCCGCTCCCACATCTCCCCCGAGACGACCTCGCGGATGATGCGGGCGTTCTCGCGCGCCCAGTAGAGTGAGGTGCGGATGCTGAACGGGTTCTTCTCGTCCCAGGTCATGTGCTCCTGGACGTTCTCGGCGGTCGGCTCCTTCGGGTAGTCGTGGAGGCCGGTGATGATAAGGACCGGCTTCCACTGCTGCTCGGCCGGGACGTGGAAGTCCAGCAGCAGGGTGTGGTTGACGTCGAGGACGCGCGCGACGTTCTCGGCCCGCTCCAGGTAGCGGGCGAGCCAGAAGCAGTGTTCGGCGACTCGGGAAATCATGCTCGCTGCGCTCGCAGTGGGCGGGGCTTTTC
>JBGAQM010000197.1:0-11641 GCA_044220735.1 Urbifossiella sp.
GCAGCAACTCCAGCGTCATCACGCTGACGTACTCGCCCTTCACCAGCCACTCGCGCACGAGGAGCGCCAGCGCCCGGCCGAGCGCCTCCTCCTCGCGGTCGCGGCGCTCGGCGCTGCGCGCCAGGCTGCTCGCCGGCCGCTGCCGCTCGTCCGCGGCGCGGTCCATGCCCTCCTCCTCGGCGTCGCCGCCGGGCTGCACCGGCCGCCGGCCGACCCGGCGCAGGTGGTCGGTCACCTTGTGCGACGCGATGGTGAACAGCCACGTCTGGAGGTCGCGGCGGTCGTCGAAGTTGGCGAGGCTGTTGCCGAGGCCGACGAACGTCTCCTGCACCACGTCGTCGACCGCCGCCTGGTCCTTGAGTCGCCGGCGGACGTACGCCGCGAGCCGGCCGCGGTAGCGGGTGAACAGCTCGTTCCACGCCTCCTCGTAGGCGCGGCTCTTGCGCGGGTTGTCGCGGACGCGCTGCACCAGGAGGCGGTCGGACTCGGTGGTCATCGGGCGGTCCGGGGTGCGGGGTCTGGCGCGGGTGCGGCGGTACACGAGCCACCCGCATGATAGCAGCACGACGGCGGCCTAGACGTTGGTGCGTTGGTAGGCCCGCGTCGGTTCGTGTGCCGCGACCACGGCGTCGGGGGCGACCCGGCGGGCCGTGTCGCGGAAGGTGGCAGCGCGGTCGGGGCTGCCGGACTCGCGGGCGGCGGGCAGGAGGTCGGCGCCGGCCGCGGCGGCGTCCGGGCCGAGCGCCCCGAGGGCCCACGCCGCGTCCGCGCGGCGGTCGGGCGCGGCGTCTGCGAACGCGACCACGGCAAGCACGGTGATGAGCCGCCGCCGCGCCATCGGTGCCCACGGGCTTGGGGTGGTGTCACGCGAACAGGTACGCGACGACCGCCCCGCCGGACAGGGCGGCGGCGATGAACGCCAGCCAGCTCGTCAGGTAACCCTGCGACCAGGCATCGACGCGGAGGAACACGAACCCCACGGCGGCGGCCGCGGCGAGCAGGCCGAACAGCTTCAGGCTGCCGGCCACCCGCTCGCGGCCGCGGATCTCGCGGACTTGCTCGGCGGTTGCCTCCAGCGTGTACTCGACGTACACCCGGTCCGAGGCGTAGCCGGCGCGGGCCAGCGCCGCCTTCTCCGTCTCGGTCGGTGGGCGGACGACGCGCGAGCCCGGCCGGACGAAATCGGCCTTCACCGCGGCCAAACTCGGCCGGTAGTCGAGCGGCGGGTCGAGCTTCGCGAACGCCTCGTGGATGCGGTCGGCGGCGACGTGGAGGGTCGCTTCGTCGGCCTCGTCCGCGGTCGGCAGCGGGACCTCGCTCGCCACCCGCTCACGCACCAGTACCGACCCGCTCGGGGGCATCGGATCGGCCCGCGTGGCCAACTCGACGCGCGGGGCCGGTTCCGGCGTCGGCGCGGGCGGTGGCGTTGGCGCCGGCGGCGGTGTCGGGGGCGCGGGAGTCGGCGTGGACACCGGCTGGTCCGTCTTCCACATCTTTTCCACGCGGGCCACGAAGCCGGACAGCCGTGACTTCTTTTCCAGCTCGGGGTGCGCCGCGACCTCGGCCGCGGCCGCGCCGGTCGCCGCGGCGACGGCGTAGGACTCGGCGAGCTTTCGGTTCTCCTGCGCCTTCGGGGCGTGCGACCCGCCGTCGGAGGGGGTACGCGGCCCGCCGCATCCCCCCAGGAGGGTCAGCGCGGCGACCACGGCGGTGGAACGGGAGCGGGTCATGGGGTGATTCCGGTACCGCGGGCGCAGCCCGCCCGTCGCGGCGGGCGGGCGATTCAACCTCATGCGTACTGCCGCTGCCGCCGCGGCGCCGGGCCGCGGACCACCTGCGGCCGGGGCGGGGGCGGCGGCGGGGCCGCCCACGGGCTCACCACCTGCACCGCCACCGCGGCGATCACCAGCGGGGCGACGCCGAGAACGGCCGACGAGTAGCCCCACGGCCACAGGAACAGCAGCACGCCGGCGGCCAGCCCCGTCAGCACGACCCGGCCGAACTTGAACCGCTCCTTGCGCTGGCGGTTCGTCATGTTCCACCACGGGCACGCGGCCACGGCCAGGCCGTAGTAGAGCGTGTACCGCGTCGCCGTGCTGAACAGCTCCGGGCTCACCCGCGCCCACGTCCCGAGCGTCAGGTCGCGGCTCGTCTCGACTGCCGGGCCGCCGCGCGGGAACGACCACCCGTCGAGCCAGAACGCGAACCCGCCGACGACCAGCCCGACGAGCAGCATCTGAAACTTCCGCCCCCAACCAGACGTGGGCTTGTCCTTCGCCGCGCGGGCGACCGCCAGCGCGCCCCAGCTCAGCGCCGTGGACAGGAGGATCATCCGCCCCAGCAGCGACCACGGCTGCGGCGTGCCGAACAGGACGAACGGCGCGGTGCAGATGCCGGCCACGACCGGGGCGAACGCGAATGCACCGAGCCGCTGCGTCAGCCACGTCCGCAGCCCGATCGGGATCGGGCCGGACGCGAACGGCCGGCTCGGGGGCGCTGCCACCGGCGCCACCCGTACCTGCGGGAGCGGCCCGCCCGGCGGGCCGTTCAGCCCCGGCGGCGCGGCCACGGGCACGGCCGTGGTCCGCGTCAGGCCGGCCGACGCGAGCTCCGGCGACGGGGCCGACTCGACCTCCTCGACGGCCCGGACGAAGTCGCGCATCGTCGGGTGGCGGACGGCCGGGTCCTTCTCCAGCGCCCGCCCGACGACCGCGCGGTACGCGGCCGGCACCCGCGCCAGGTCGGGCGTGTCGGTGAGGTGCTTCACCAGCACCTCCATCGGCGTCTGCCCCTCGAACGGCGGGTGGCCGGTCAGCATTTCGTAGAGCATCACGCCGCAGGCGTAGATGTCGATCGACTGCGTGTAGTTGCCGCTCTTGATCTCCGGGGCCATGTAGTGCGGCGTGCCGACGCCCTGCGTCAGCTCGCCGCCCTGGCTCAGGCTGATCCGCCGCGACAGGCCGTAGTCGCCGATCTTCAGGTGGCCGTTCTCGACGAAGATGTTCGCCGGCTTCAGGTCGCGGTGGACGACGCCCTGCTCGTGGAGGTAGGCGACGCCGCGGCCGATGGCCGAGAACCACTCGCGAACCAGGTCCGCCGACAGGCCCGTCGGGTAGCGGTTGATCCACTGCGCGAGCGACTCGCCGAACACGTACTCCATGACCACCCACTTCGCCCCGCGGTCGTCGGTGCGGAGGTCGTAGAGGTGGACGAGGTTCGGGTGCTTGAGGTTGAGGCAGTGGGCGATGCCGCGGAGCTCGGCGTCCTGGTGGCGGTGGAGGAGCTTGAGCGCGACCTCCTTGCCGGCGTCGGAGACGGCGAAGTAGACCTCGCCGAAGCCGCCCTGGCCGACGCCGCGCTTGATCGTGAACCCGTCCAGCGGGCGCTGGCCGGATCGGTGGGTGAACTTCATCGCCGAGCCGTCCCCCGTGTGGGACCGGTCCTCCGGCCCCTAAGCAGGAGTTTCGCCGCCCGGCGCGGATTATTGCCCGCCGCCGGGGGAATGGTGAGAAGTATACCAGACCCGCCGCGCATCGCGCTGCACCGTCGTCCGCGGAGGGCAATTCATCGCTCTCTCATTTTCGCCCGACTAAAACCGTCCTATCCCCTCCCGGCTCCAGGGCTCGCGCCATGACCCGCACCACACTCGCCTGCGCGGCGCTGTTCGCCGTCGTCGCGGCCGTCGCCGCCGACCCACTCCCCGTCGCCCCCCCGCCGCGGCCCGGCATCGACCTCACCGGCTACCGCACCCTCGCCGACGCGGTGAAGGCCGATCCCAAGCTCTTCGCCGCCACGCCGACCGACGCGCCGACGGCCGCCGGCTACCTCGGCCTCCTCGTCGCCGGGAAGGACGGGAAGGCCGTGATCGAGGCGGTCGAGCCCGGGTCGCCGGCCGCGGCCGCCGGGCTGAAGGAGGGCGACGTCGTCGATGCCATCGACAGCACCCGCTTCACGTCCGTGTCGGCGGTGCAGGACGCACTCCGGTCGCGGCTCGCCGGCGAGACGGTGAAGCTCGCCGTGGCCCGCGGCAACAAGACGCTGGTGTTGAGTGCGACCCTGCGGGCGACGACGCGGCCGCTGGCCGCCGCCGGCCGCGCGGTCATGGGGATCACCCTCGGCACGGGGAAGGGGCCGGGCGTGAAACTGGCCGACGTGACCCCCGGCGGCCCGGCGGCCGTGTCTGGGCTAAAGGCCGGCGACGTGATCGTGAAGGTGGACGGCAAGGACGTGGACGGCGACACCGGGTTCCGCGACCTGCTGGCCGACAAGCGGCCCGGCGACCGGATCAACGTCCTGGCCGAGCGCGACGGCAAGCGGGTCGAGGCCCAGCCGACGCTCGTGGCCGAGGGGATTACCCCCGGCGGCCCCGGCGGCCGCGGCGGGTGGGACGACCGCATTCCGTCGGCGTGGAAGAAGACTACCTACCGGCTGGCGATCCTCGGCGTCGAGTACCCGGACGTGAAGCACAACCCGAAGATCACCGACGCCGACTGGGAAGAGTCGATGTTCAGCCTGGGCACGTACACCGAGCGCTCGGCGACCGGCGGCAAGGTGTACGGCAGCATGCACGACTATTACAAGGAGATCAGCTACGGCAAGCTGAAGCTGACTACTCGCTCGGCACCGGCACGAGCGTCGGCGAGAAGACGGCGCTGCTGACGGAGGCGCTCGACCTGTACACCGCGAAGCACGGCAAGGACGCGCTGACGAACTACGACGGCATCTTCTTCCTGTACGCCGGCGACTCGGTGAAGACGACGCGCGGCGGGCTGTACTGGCCGCACCGGGCGAACGTGGGCTACGGCGGCCGGCGGCTGCCGTACTTCATCGTGGACGAGGGCGGTTCGTCGATGAAAAACATCAGCGTGTTCGCCCACGAGTTCGGCCACATGCTCGGCCTGCCGGACCTGTACGCCCGACCGGAACTCCCCGGGTCGGAGGGGGTGGGCGTGTGGTGTGCGATGTCGAACCAGGTGGGTAACGGGAAGCCGCAGCACTTCTCGGCGTGGTGCCGCGAGCAACTGGGGTGGATCAAGCCGACGCTGGTGGACCCGCGGGTGAAGCAGAAGCTGGTGCTCGGGCCGATCGAGGACGACCCGACGCAGTGCGTGAAGGTGGCGGTGCGGGCCGACGGGAGCGAGTACTTCTTGCTGGAGAACCGCCAGAAGAAGGGGTTCGACGAGTCGCTGCCCGCCAGCGGACTGCTGGTGTGGCGGGTGGTGAACGGCCGGCCGGTGCTGGAGGAGTCGCACGGCGTGGAAGGGGCGAGCGGGCCGCGGGTCTACCTGGGCGCGGTGCCGTACCCGAGCCAGTCGAACACGGCGTTCACGCCGTACACGGTGCCGAGCAGCCGTAGCCAACTCGGCGGCGGGCTTCCGGTCCACGTGACGAACATCCGACGCCTCCCCGACGGGCGGATCACGTTCCACATCGGATACGAGTACCAATGATCCTGCGTCACTCGCGGTGGTGCACCCGTTGCACCGTCGCGGGCGACGGGACGAATAGCGTATCGGGCGGATTCGTCACGATCGGCCACAAGCCTCGTCCGGGCAAGGACTCGCGTCGTGGCCGGCCGGCAGCGTTATTCCAACAATGATTCCTACAGTTGACTCAATGCTTCTGGGACGGGGTCCCCCTCTTTCCCAGAACCAATCATACCCGTCGGAATGACCCGGGCGCCGTAGGCAACGGATCGACCCGAGTTGGTATCAATCACCCAACAGTTTCAGCAGGCGCGCCTCGTCCGCGCGGCGCGTCGCGGCCAGCGAGCCGTCGAGATACGCGGCGATCACCTTCGGGTGAACGTAGCTCTTACGACATACCGCCGGCGTGTTCCCCAACTCCGCCGCCACCTCCTTCACCACTCCGACGACCGCCCGCTCGCCGGCCGTCTTCGACTCCGGCGCCGGCAGCTCTGCCAGTCGCGCCGCGGCGAGTGTGGTGCCGGCCCAGGTGCGGAAGTCCTTCGCCGTGTACTCGCCGCCGGCGGCCTCGCGGATGTACGCGTTCACGTCCGCCGAGCCGACCGCACGGGCGGTGCCCGTTCCGTCGCGGTACTGGAACAGGTGTTGACCGGGGATGTCGCGGCAGGCGCGAACGATCCGCGCCAGCCGCGGGTCGCTCACCGCCCGCTCGTGCCACACGCCGCTCTTGCCGCGGAAGCGCAGCCGCAACTCGCCCGGGGCGAACGAGACGTGTCGGTCGAGCAACGTGCTGAGGCCGAACGAGCCGTTGTCGCGGCGGTACTCGGCGTTGCCGACGCGGAGGTGCGTCTGGTCGAGGAGCCGCACGACCGCCGCCAGCACCTTCTCCCGCGGCAGCCCCGGAAGCAGGAGGTCCGCCTCGACCCTCGCGCGAACCCGGTCGAGCGCCCGGCCGAAGTTCGTCATGCGTCCGAACTTCTCGTCGCCTCGGCGAGCGTGCCAGTCCGCGTGGTAGCGGTACTGCTTCCGCCCGCGGGCGTCGCGGCCGGTCGCCTGGATGTGCCCGTTCGCCTTTGGGCACACCCACACGCCCTCCCACGCCGGCGGGATCGCCAGCGCCCTCACGCGGGCCAGCGTGTCGGGGTCCGAGACTCGCCGGCCGCGGGCGTCCAGGTAGCGGAATCCCCCGCGGACGCGCTCCCGGCGGATGCCGGGACCGTCGTCGCGGACGTGACAGAGCCGGGCCGTCGCGACCATCCCACACCTCCACGGGGGGAAGGGCAACGGGCGTGCCGCGGTGCGCGGTTTGCGGGCGGTCGCTATGATGACCCCGTCGCCCGGAGGTTCGAGATGCCGAAGTTGACCGTAGAGGGGAACGCCCCGGTAGACGTTCCGGCGGGCAAGCGGCTGGTCCAGGCGCTGACCGACGAGGCGGGGGCGGACCAACTCCACGCCTGCGGCGGTAACGCGCGCTGCACCACCTGCCGGGTCGAGTTTGTCGAGGGGGAGCCGGACCGGATCACGGAGGCCGAGAAAGCGGTTCTGGCCGCGAAGGGTCTGTCCGGGGTGCGGCTGAGCTGCCAGCTGACGTGTGACGCCGACATGACGGTGCGGGTCATCTCGCGGTTGGCCGGGAGCGGCCGCGCCGACGCCGGCAAGCGCCCGGCTGACGCCATCGCCCCGCCGCCGGTGTGGACGACGACGTGACCGGCTACCGCAGCCACGTCACGCCGGCGCCCGTCACGATCACCGCCGTATTTCCCGCGAGATGCGCCGTTACGCCCGGCCCGCGAGCGGGGAGCGTTAACCGCTTCAGCAACTCGCCAGTCGCCGGATCGAACAACAGGACCGGCGCCGTCCGCTCGCTCCACGTCTCCGCGAGCGTCTGTGCGAGCAGCGGCAGTCTCCACATCAACGGGGCGCGGCCGAGCGACGTCACGGCACGGTCCCAGACGTCCGCCACCGGCTCGGCCGGGATCGCCTCCTCGGGGTACGCGATCAACACACTCGCCATCGCTTTCACACGCCAGCCGGCGGCCCCGCGCAACTTCGGCAGGCCGGCCGACCACGCGGCCGAGCCGTCTTCCAGGTCGAACGCCCGTAACTTTTCTCCGACCGGAACGTAGACGCGTGCCTCGTCCGCGTCGATCGCCGTCACATCGATCCGGGTCGCGTCGAGGAACACGGCTTCGTTCCAGACCTGCGTGCCGTCCTGCGGAGAGAGTCGGTCGAGCTCGCACCCGTGATTCCGACGGACGAGTACGAACACGTCGTCGCCCCGGGCCAGCACGCGCGGGGGTTCACCACTCAGGCTCGGCGCGCCGGGCGCGTCGTACGTCCAGACCGTCTTGTCGAGCGACGGGCTGAACACCTGCACGAGCCCCGGCCCGTCCGAAAAGGCGATCCGGTCGCCCTTCAACCGTGCGGGCGGGGCCGGCCACGGCGCGGCGGCCGTGCGCTCCCCGTATCCCGTCGGCACGCCGCCGGCGAGCGACCGGCCGCCGCGGTCGCAGACACAACCCGTGGTGGTGTTCACGAACCAGCGCCGGCCGTCCGACAACTGCACCGCGGCGAGTGGCCCCTCGGCGTACAGGTGCGGCCCGAACGTCGGCACGCCGGGGAGTACGACCGCTTCGTAGCGCGGCCGGCCGTGGCCGCCGAGCACCCAGCCGACGCGCCGGCCGGCGAGGTCGATCCCGACCAGGTGATGCACCCCGACCCGAGCCAGCAGCCAGTCGCCGGCGAGGGTGAACGACGACAGGTGCGGCGCCGCCGCCCGCTCGCCGGTGCGGAACGGCACGCGCCCGGGGCGGACCGGGAGCGGGTCGGTGGCGGGCACGCGGAACACCCACTCGGGCTCGTCGCCGGCGCCGTACACGGCCACCGCGAACGGCCCGGCGGCGACGAACCCGGCCCCGAGGTCGGCGGCGTGCGTGAACCGGTCGGGCGCGGGCCGGCGGCGCGGGGCTCCGCCCGCGACCGGTACTGCCGTGATTCGGTCCGAGTCGGCGGCGAAGACGTGACCGACGGCGGCGCTCGCGCCCGGGACGCGAAGGAGCGGAAACGTCGCCGGCGGGAACGGGACGGTGCTGCGAACCCGGGCGTCGGGGTCGAGCGTGGGCGGGTCGTCGGCGGCCCNNNNTGGCGGTCGAGAAGTTCGCGGAGGGTGACGAAGTGTCCGTCGGCGGTCAGGAGCCATTCGGACCGAACCGACGGGCCGAGAAGCGACCGCACGTCCGCGGGGAGGTTCGACTCAGGCGTCCCGGGCGGCGTCAGCTGAACGAGTCGGGCGACGGCCCGCGCCCGCTCCGCGGTCGTCCCGGCGCCGGTCGCGGCGTCGCGCAGTTCCGCCCGGGCGCCCTCTTGATTCCCGCCGGCCAGCAACCGCTCGGCGGCGTCCAGCCGCGCCTCCAGCCGCAGCGGTCCCGGCCCGGGGCGCGGCGCCGGCTGGTGGTCCTCGGCGACGTACCCTAATACCTCGGTCGCGCTCACGACCACCAGCACCCCGTCGGCGTAGGCCAGGTTGCCGAACGGCCCGAACTCGCCCGCCGGCGACCGGAGTGGTTCGACCTGGTGCGGGTAGCCGGTCGCCGGGTCGAGGAGCGTCAGGTTCGCCGACCGCGTCGGCCAGAAGATCACACCGTCGCCGACGAGCCCGCGACCGTACGTGAGTTGCCCGCCGCCGTCGTGCTGTGCCCAGCCGTCGGGCGCCCGGTGGGAGCCGGTAGCGACGCCGAGCCCGCGGACGCCGCGGAGCGGACCGGTCACGGTCACGATGACGCGGCCGTCGGTCACGCCGAGAATCTGCGCCCCGTCCGCCGGCGCACTCTCCCAAAGCACCTGGCCGGTTTCGGCGTCGAGGGCGTAGACGCGGTCCCCGTCGGCCGGGGCCACGAACACGCGCCCGCCGGCCGCGACCGCCGGGTGCGGGTCGGGCGACCGGACCACGTCGCCCAGGCCGCTTCGCCGCCCGCGGGTACGCGAAGCCCACGCCCACACCGTCCGGTCGCCGCGTCCACCGCCGCCACGGCGGCAATCGTTGGTGGAGAAGCACCGCGTTCCGCCAGCGCGCGCAATCGCAACTCCTGCCGCTGCCGCCCTCGGCCCCCGCCAGCGGCGGCTGTCCGCTGCCGCTTCATCGCCCCACGCCGGGCGGGCGGGGGCGGCGTCGGCGTCGGCCGGGTCGTAGCACGCCACCGCGTGCCGCGCAGCGCGTCGAACCGGGCGAACGCGGCGTACAGCCGGCCGTCGGCCGCGAGCGGCGCGCCCTCCCAGACCGCCGGCCCCCGGTTCTCCCCGGCCGCGGGCGGCGGCAGCCTCCACACCTCCCGCAGCGGAAGGGCGCTCGACCCGCCAGGCTTTGCGACCGCCGCGAGGTTGGTGTCGCCCGCCTTCCCCGCCTTTGCCTCCGGCGGGCGCACCGCTCCCGACCCCGTGCGGTGGAACAGCCGACCCGCGAACGCGGTCAGCGTGCCCCCGGCGTCGCCCTCGCCGCCCTTCACGCCGCCGGAGTGTACACGGTCGCCGGTCTTCAGGTCGAAGGCGAGCACGTGGTCGCCCCCGGGCAGGTAGACCGTGCCGCCGGTGATCACGGGGTGTCGCGTCGGCGGACGGAGGCGGCCGGGCGCGAACCCGCCGTCGGCGTCGGTCAGCTTCTTCGACCACGTCGGGTTCGGCGGCCAGCGGTACGGCACTGGGCCGGCGACGCGACCGGCGCGGTCGGGGCCGCCTCCGAACGTCGGCCACTCGCCGGTCGGGGCTTCGGGCGCCAGGCGCGGCGGCTGTTCGAGCAGCGCCCGGAGCGCGACCCGGTACGGCCCGGTGCGCCCGGCGAACGGCCCCGCGGCGTCCGCGTGCCGCGCCTCGAACGCCTTCAACTCGTCGGCCGCGCGATCGAGTTCGTGCTGGAAGATGACGGCCAGCACGACCCGCGCCCGCAACCCCGCCGGGTCCGCGGGCGGCGTCGGGTGGGCGAGGTCGGCGCCGCCGTCGGGGAGGAGGCGGCGCCACACGAGTTCCGCGGCCCGGAACTCGCCCCGCTCGAAGAGCAAATCGCCGAGCAGCCGCCCGCCCTCTTGCGCGGGCCGCGACACGAAGTAACGGTCGAGGAGGTTCCAGAGCGGCCGCGGGTCGCGGTCGCGTGTGCCTGCTTCGAGGAGATGCTTGGCGGGGGCGTCGATCCGGTTCTGGTACGCCTTGAGGGCGTCGGCGGGGAGGCGGGCCAGGAGCCCGTGCGCGACCAGCCGGGCCGGGCGGAATTGCTTGCCGTCCAGGCCGACGAGGTCGTCGCCGGCCTCGTCGAGGACGCGCTGGAGGTCGTCGGCCGCGGCGGCGGCCTTGCCGGCGACGAGCTTGGCGTCGGCCTCGGCGAGTCGCTTGCGTGTCTGCGGCGAGTCGCCGCGGAGGACCGCGGGTTCGACCGGCGGCTGGCCGCGCGCGGCCGCCGCGGCGGCCAGCAGGACGGCGAAGGCGGCGAGGCGCGGCATCCCCCTATTCTTGACCTCCCGGCCCGAAACACAAGAATACCTGGAGAAAAAAGTCACACCCGCCGGCGGTTCCTGCCATGCGTCGCACCCTGCTCGTGTTACTCGCCGTAGCCCCCGCCGGGTGCGATCGGGTGGGACCGCCGAGCGACATCGCCCCGATCGCGGTCGCCGTCGCCGCCGCGTATCCGCTCCGGACCGACCTGCTCCCGGTCGGCGACCTCGGCGCTCCGCCGAAGTGGTACCGCGCGGGGGCGCCGCCGCTCCGCGTCCTGAAGCTCGATGCCTCGGCACCCGACCCCGAGTTCGTCGCGCAACTGAAGCCGAAGCTCGGTAGTGCGATCCTCGACCCCGAGAAGGGGCTGACTCCCGAGATGCGGAAGGATTTGGCCGCGTTCCTCGCCGCTGCCTTCGGGACGCCCGCCTCACCTGTTGTCCGGCCGGTGTCGGCGACGGAGGCGGACAAGCTTCAGGTCCACAAGGCGTACACCGAGGGCCGGCCGCAGGGGAAGAACAGCAAGGAGGCGACGGCGGAGGCGGTCGCGGAGGCCGCGGCGGCCGTCGAACAGTTGGGGCTGACGGACGCCGCTCTGGCCCGCGGCGGCGTGCTCTACCGCCGCTGGTGCGCCGAGTGCCACGGGCCGACCGGGGCCGGCGACGGCGTCCACGCGATCGCGGGGTCGCCGATGCCGCGTGACTACCGCCGCGGCGTGTTCAAGTTCGTCACCGCGT
>JBGAQM010000198.1:0-11250 GCA_044220735.1 Urbifossiella sp.
GGTTCGCCAGCACCACCCGCGGGCAGACCTTGATCTTGAGTATTGCTTTCAGTTCGGCTTCGCGGGCGCGGACCACTTCCTCCGGCATCAGCAACTCGGCCGCGAAGCGATTCGCTTCCCGCTCCCATTCGTCCGGTGTGTCGTCCGAATCGCTCACGGTCACGTCGGCCGCGTAGCGCGGCATCTTCTGCCGGTGTAGCCGGGCATGGCCGAGCTCGTGGGCGGCGGTGAACCGGCGGCGCGGCAGAATATCACCCGCGTTCACGAGCGCCAGCCCGTCCCCGCCGACCCAGAACAGGAACCCGTCGAGGTGGTCGTGAACCGGGAAGTCATCGACCACGTCTGGGCCTGAAACGTACCGCTCCCGGATCAGATACTCGGTTACCGTTGCCGTGCTGAGGTTCCCTACGGCGGCATGGTTCAGGTTCGCGGCCTCGAAGAAACGGTCGAGGAGGACCGGCCCTCGGCGCCCCGGGTCGGCCACCAGACCGCACTCTTCGCGGAGCAACCGTACTGCTTCCGAAACACGATCTGTCGGCATCACGGCCCCCCCGACGGCTTCGTGCGGCGCGCGGCGAGTTGGTACTCGGTGTCCGCGTTCACTCGCATCCTCACCCGGATTGCCGCCTGCCGGAACGCCTTCCAGTACTCGGTCGCGGCCGGGCCGAACCTCGCCTCGGCCCACGCGGTCAGCTTCGACAGCCCCAAGTCGTCGGGCAGCGGTTCGGCGCTTGCGCGGAGGGTCGCGTTCAGCGCGTGGGCCGCGGCCGGGAGCCCGCCCGGCGGGTGGCGGAACAGTTCGGCCGCCACGTCCGCGACCGTCACCGGCCCGCCCGCCGGGCGGACGACCTCCGCGCTCGGCAGGTGCTTCGCGGCCGCGGCGGCGACCGCCGACGCCTCCGCCGCGGCCGCTTCCCCGGCGAGGGCGGTGTTGAGGTCGTGCAGCGCCGCGGCCAGCGCGGGGTCGGTCGCGGCGTGCTCCCACAGCGCGGCGAGGGTGTCGAAGTCGCCGGCGTCGGACGCGGCGAGGTAGCGCATCGCCAGGCGGTCGAGGCGCTGTTGCTGTTCGCGGTGTGTCACGGCCCCACCTCCCCCACGCCGGCGAGTTCCCGCAGGTGCTTCAGGACGCGGAAGTGTCGCACGCGGGCGGCGGCCTCGGTCGTCCCGACCCGCGCGCCGACCTCGGCGAAGGTCAGTCCGTCGGTGTACACCAGGCGGATGAGTTCCCGGTCGGTCACCGGGAGGCCGGCGACGAGGGCGTCCGCGAATTCCCGGTCGGCGAGGGCGTCGGCGGCCGGGCGGCCGAGGTCGGCGGTCAGGTCGTCGAGGACCGGCGGGGTGTAGCGGGTCGCGTCCCGGCCCTGCCGCTTGACGTGCTCCCGGGCGACGTTCGCCACGAACCCGACGAGCCAGCAGACCACGTCGCGGGCGGGGTCGAAGGTGTCGCTCCGCTGGATGGCCCGCGCCACGGCCTGCTGAGCCACGTCGGCGGCGTCCTGGGCGAACGCCCCGGGCCGGCCGGCGAGGAACGCCCGGGCGGCGGCGACGAGCCGGGTCCACACGTCGCGGTCGGCGAGGGCCGCCCGCACCGGGTCGCATTCGGCGGGCGGTGTTGTCGTCCCGACGGACATCCCGGCCTCCCGGTCCCCGGTTGGTCGTGAGGCATTGGCCGCGCGGCCGGGGTTCGTTACACGTCGATCTCTCTTTTACCGCCACGGTCGGGCGGAAGCGAGACCCTGGGGAGAATGGGGGAGAAACCTCGCCGGCCGACGGCTTCGACCGCGGCGCGGGCCGCGGCGGGCGACGAGTGTGTCCGGAGCTGGGATAGCCGAAGTGCAGGAGCCCCGCGCGAAGCGGGGAGCAGAGGGACAAGGATTCGAACCTTGTGAAGCAGTTTTGGAGGCTGCGTGCTCTCCCAGGAGCATCCCTCTGTGGGGGAGTGGGCGAGCCACTCCCGAAGGCGGCAGTGAGGGGAGTCGAACCCCGCTCCTCGGCGTTCACAGCGCCGCGTGCGAACCGTTACACCACACGCCGCATGCGCCCCGCGGACAGGGCAGTGATCCCGGGTGGACTCGAACCACCGCTCTCCTCCGTGTCAGGGAGGCGTCGTCGCCGCTGGACCACGGGACCGTTCGGGGAGGAACGAGAACGAGGGGCGAAGGTAAGACGCCGGACGAGCCGGCCATCGCCCCTTCTCCGTCATCCCACCCCGAGTACCCCGGCCAGGAGTCGAACCTGGATCCCCACCTTCGGAAAGTGGTGTCGTGAGTCCGTTGGACCACCAGGGTAGCTACCGTCAGCGGAAGGAGAGGGAGTCGAACCCTCACGCCCTTGCGGGCCCCGACTTAGCAGGCCGGCGCGTTACCAGTTCCGCGCACCCTTCCTCGGTCAGAGGACTGAAGTCGGAGGACAGAGGTCAGTAGGCCGTGGTCGCCTGCTGTCCTCTGGCTTCTGTCCTCTGTCCTCTGCAGTGGAGCCGCGGGGAGTTGAACCCACGCGTCCGTGTTTGCAAGACACAGCCCCCGCCCGCGGGCGGCCCCAGTTTCGCGGCACCTGCCGCAGTGACCCCGGTGGGAGTCGAACCCACACGCCTCGCGGCACCGGCTCTCAACCGGACCTGTATACCAGTTCCAGCACGAGGTCAGATCAGTTGCGGACCCGGGAGTCGAACCCGGCCTTCAGGCTTATGAGACCCGACCGGGCGCCCGCCCGTCCGCAATGCGTATCCAGTGGTGACGGTGGGATTCGAACCCACACTGTCCACGTTCTGAGCGTGGCGACTCCTGCCGTTGGTCTACATCACCAATCGGGAATGCAGACTGCAGAGTGAAGAACGCAGAATACATGAACTCGGGGTTCGGTATTCTGCACTCCGCATACTGCGTTCTGCGCGGTCCCAGTGACCCGTGGGGGAATCGAACCCCCGTTTCCTGGTTGAGAACCAGGCGTCCTGTCCGCTGGACGAACGAGCCATGTCTCACAGCGACTCGTCGGGGAGTTGAACCCCGGCCTCCAGGTTGACAACCTGGGATCCTGACCGCTAGAAGAACGAGCCGTAACACCGACAGTGCCCCGGGTGGGAATCGAACCCACATTGCCCCGCAGGGCGGCCGCTTTACAGGCGGCCTGGCGGACCACCGCACGACCGAAGGCAATTTCACTGTGACACGGGTGGGAGTCGAACCCACAAGCCCCGGGGTTTAAGGCCGGTCGCTATACCAGTTCGCGTACCGTGTCTCACACGTCACAGAGCCCCCGGTGGGAGTCGAACCCACGCTTCCGCCATACCAAGACGGCTGGCTCCCGTTACAACACGGGGGCGTCTCACCGACAGAGCCTCCGGTGGGAATCGAACCCACGCTTCCGCGTTACGAGGGCGGCTGGCTCCCACTACAACACGGAGGCCGTACCCGTCACCGACAGAGCGCCTGGCGGGGGTCGAACCCGCACCGCCGACTTGGCACGCCGACGTGCTCCCATTAACACCACAGGCGCGTTTCGCTCACCTCACAGCCTTGTCAAAGAGCACCCGGCGGGGGTCGAACCCGCATTTCCGTCGTGGGAGGGCGGTGTGTTCCCGCTACACCACGGGTGCACGTCTAACCAGTGGGACCAGGAGGACTTGAACCTCCACCCGTGGGATTAAGAGTCCCCGATGCTGCCGCTAGCACCTTGATCCCGTGTACGACCCACAAACGCCGACCGGCCGGGGGATGGCCCCCGGCCGGCACGCTGGTCGCGTTCCGACGTGGGGGGTTATCCGCTCTCACCCGCGAGCCGTAGCCCGAGCGCCCGGCCGCCGGCGGCGACCGCGAGGAGTTTCAGGGTATAACTGTCGTGGCGCGTCATGGTAATTCTGTGACGTTCGAGCCCGGTCGTTGGTTCCACACTTTTCCGCGTCGGTCGTCGCCGCGGGCGGTGATGGTAGATGGACGTCTCACCCGACGGATGGTTCGCGCCCAGGTACGGAATCTTTCAGGATTCGTCGGCCGCGTCGTCGTCGGGCGCCGGCGGCGCCTCCATGGCGAGCGCCGCGAGTGCGAACAGGACGTGCAGGTTGGGCACCTCGGCGGCCGGCTTGATCGTGGCCCACGGCAGCCACTTCCCCTTCTGGGCGATGCCGAGCTGCCCCTGGGCCACGGTCAGCTTGCCGACCTCCGGCCACGGCAGCACCTGCCCCTTGTGGTGCAACCCCAGCAGGCTCACCTCCAGCTTGCCGAACGCCAGCATCCGGCCGTCGCGGAAGCGGCCGATCGCGTCGCGCCACAGCGGCGGGAAGGAGCGGCGCTGCACCTCCGCGGCCAGCTCGTCGTACCCGGCGAGCACCGGGCTGAACTCGGCCCTCGCGCCGTCGAGCCGCACGACCGTCAGCCCGGCCGTCCACACCTGGACGTCGGGCACCTCGGCCGGGAGCCAGCACGCCACCGGCTCGCCGTCCGGGCCGCGCACCGTCACCACCGCGTCCACCTTCTGCGTCTTCAGCCGCACCTCGGCGACCTCGTCCCACGGGAACGACTCGACCTCGCCGCGCCGCAGCCGCAGCAGGCCGGTCGGGTAGAGGAGGACGTACAGCCCGCGCTGGCGGTACAGGTTGAGAATCAGCCCGCCGCCGGCGAGCATCGGCCAGAGGATGAAGTGGAACAGCGCGTGGAACGCCTTGAACCCGACGGCGACGAGCAGCACGACCCCGCCGACGCCCACGGCGACGAGCCCGACCCCGACGAGCAGCTTGGTGCGGAACCAGGCCGGGTTCACCTGGTAGAGCGCGTCCGGGTCGCCGAGCTCGTCCCGGGCGCGGGTCAGGTCGTCCGACTCGGTCATGCGGCCCCCGGTGCGGGTCGGGTCACCCACGTATAGTAAAGTGCGGAGTGCGGAATGCGGAGTGCGGAATGACAAGACCCGGGCCGCGGGTTCTTCGGTCTTCCGTTCCGCATTCCGCACCCCGCACTCCGCACTCGGGGAAGAAGATGCTCGTCGTCATGCAATCGTTCGCCACCGCCCCGCAGATCGACCGGGTGGTCGAGGTCATCACGTCGCAGGGGCTCGCGGCGCACGTCCTCCCCGGGGCCACCCGCACCGCCATCGGCATGACCGGCAACACCGCCGCCGTGGACCCTGCCCTGTTCGAGGGGCTCGACGGCGTCGAGCAGGCCATCCGCGTCACCAAGCCGTACAAGCTCGCCAGCCGCGAGATGAAGAAGGACGACACCCTCATCCCGCTCCCCGGCGTCGAGGTCGGGCCGACCACGTTCACCGTCGTCGCCGGGCCGTGCTCGTGCGAGAGCGAGGCGCTGGTGATGCGCACCGCCGAGTTCCTCGTGTCGAAGGGCGTGAAGCTCCTCCGCGCCGGGGCGTTCAAGCCGCGCACCAGCCCCTACGCCTTCCAGGGCATGGGCCTCGACGGGCTGAAGCTGCTGGCGAAGGTGCGCGAGAAGACCGGCGTCGGCATCGTCACGGAACTAATGGACACGGAGTACGCCTCGGCCGTGGAGGAGGCGGCGGACGTGATCCAGATCGGCGCCCGCAACATGCAGAACTTCTCGCTGCTGAAGCGCGTCGGCAAGTGCCGCAAGCCGGTGCTGCTGAAGCGCGGCATGAGCGCGACGCTGGAGGAGTGGCTGATGGCGGCCGAGTACATCCTCGCCGGCGGGAATTATCAGGTGATCCTGTGCGAGCGCGGGGTGCGGACGTTCGCCGACCACAGCCGCAACACGCTCGACCTGTCGGTGGTGCCGCCGGCGAAGGCGCTGTCGCACCTGCCGGTGTTCGTGGACCCGAGCCACGGCACCGGCAAGCGCGCCTACGTGCCGGCGATGAGCCTGGCGGCGCTGGCGAGCGGGGCCGACGGCCTGCTCGTGGAGGCGCACCCCGAGCCGGACAAGGCGCTGTCCGACGGCCCCCAGACGATCGACTTCCCGACGCTGGAGAAGCTGCTCGGCCAGCTCCGCCAGATCGCCCCGATGCTCGGGCGGACGGTGTAATTCAGCGCCTCGCGGGCCGGCGAACGGCCCGCACCCGAGGGTTGACGGGGGCGGGCGCCGCCCGGAGGTGTGTCGGTTCGTCACAGCTGGTCGTGCCAGGCGGTCGGAACCGCACACCCCCCGGACGGCCGCCGGTCAGCCGACGAACACCCCGCCCGGGGCGCCGCCGAACGTGTCGTAGACGCTGAGGACGGTCGGCACCCCGTCCGCCGGGAGGTTGAGGCCCGCGTACGCGGTCACCGTCGCCCCCGTCCCGAGGCCGACGACCAGGTCCCCGAACCGGTCGCCGTCCACGTCCTTCACCGACACGCGGATCCCGGCGCGGGTCGAGGAGTCGCCGCCGAAGAAGTTGGCCAGCCGCCGGGCCGTCGAGCCGGACAGGACCAGGTCCCCGCCCGAGATGGCGTAGACCCGGGGGCCGCCGCCGGGCCCGCCGCCGAACACCGGGTCGGCGAACCCGTCCCCGTTCAGGTCCCCGGCCCCCACGTACACCCCGTTCCGCAGCGTCTGCTCGAACACGAAGATGTCGTTCGTGAGCCGCGCCGGGGTGACCCCGGGGCGGAGCGTCCGGCCGTCGAAGAACGCCACCCGGGGGCCGCCGCCGAACCCGGCCGCGACGAGCAGGTCCGGGGTGCCGTCGCCGTTCAAGTCCCCGACGGCGGCCCGGGCGCCCCCGCGGAAGTTCGGGTCGTCGATCCCGTAGAAGTTCGCCAGCACCGAGCTGTCCCGCCCGCTCACGATCAGAACCCGCGGGCCGCCGCCCTCGTCGGGCGTGATGACGATGTCGGCGAACCCGTCCCGGTCGAAGTCGCCGGTCGCGGCGAACAGGCCGCCGAGGAACGTGGCCTCGAACGACTCGACCGACCGGACCCGGGCGCCGGTCTGGGCGTCGAACACGAGCACGGCCGGGGCGCGCCCCGGGCCGGGCACGGCGACCACGTCGGTGCCCCCGTTCCCGTCCACGTCGCCGGTCGCCGTCCGCACCCCGCCGGTGAACGACGGCTCGAACGGCTGGATCTGCGAGACCACCGCCCCGGTTCCGGGGTCGGTCACCACCACCGTCCCCCCGCCGCCCGCCCCGGGGCCGACGACCGAAACCCGGTCGGCCGGCGTCGAATCGCCCGGGGCGTTCGCCGTCACCGTGAACGCGACCTGGTCGATGCCGATCCCCCGGTTGCTGTTGTTCACCCGGTTGCCGTCCGGGACCGCGGAGTCCGGGTCGACGATGAGGCCCAGGGTGTAGGCCCCCGGCGGGGTGTCGGCCGGGACGATGTCGGCCCCGCTCAGTAGCCCGGTGGACTGGCCCGGGGCCAGCCCGGGGATGATGAGGCGGGCGAGCTGCTCGTCGGCCGTGGTCAAGGACGGGACGGTGCTGGCGTACACCCCGACGTCGAACGCCGGGGCGGGCGTGTCGCCGATGTTCTGGATCACGAACCGGAGCGTGACCACGTCGCCGACGCGGGCCGTCGTCGGTTCGACGGTGAGGGAGGTGGCCAGGAGGTCGATCGTCGGCACTTCGCGGGCTTCGAGGGCGTCCGGCGCGAGGCGAGAGGGGCGGGCGGTCACGTGACAACTCCGCGGGAGGTGATCCCGGTATGGGGAGGGGTTGGAGGCGTGTGACCCCGTGCGAAAGCAACTCCGGTGCCGTCTTGCGAGCCCGTACGCGGCCGGACACCCGGACCGTGCCCCCGCCGTCCCCCGCCGGCCGGCCTACAATTCCCCGCGATGCTGTTCTCCTGGCTCCGCGCCCGCCGTCGAAGGAAGCTCCTCGCCGAGCCGTTCCCCGTCCGCTGGGAGCGGTTCCTGGTCGAGAACGTCGGTCACTACCCCCGGCTCGCGCCCGCCGAGCAGGCCCGCCTCCGCGACGCCACGCGGATCTTCGTCGCCGAGAAGACGTGGGAAGGCTGCAACGGCCTGTTCGTCTCCGAGGAGATGAAGGTGACCATCGCGGCCACCGCCGGCCTGCTCCTGCTCGGCGACCCCCGCGACTACTACGCCCGGGTCGACTCCGTCGTCGTCTACCCGAGCACGTTCCGCACGCCGGTCCGCGAGGACGGGTGGGAGGACGACGGCCTCTCCGACGGCGAGCTCGACGGCCAGGCCCACTACCGCGGCCCCGTCATCCTGTCGTGGGACACGGTGAAGGCCGAGGGGCGCGACCCCGACGACGGCTACAACATCGTGATCCACGAGTTCGCCCACCAGCTCGACTTCCTCGACAACGCCGTCAACGGCACGCCGGACCTGAACGACCGCGAGTTAGAAGCCCGCTGGCGGTACGTGATGACGGTGGCGTTCAACGACCACCGCCGCGCCGTGGACAAGGGCGAGGAGACGTTCTTCACCGAGCACGCGGCCGAGAACGAGACCGAGTTCTTCGCCGACGCCACGGAGGCCTTCTACTGCCGCCCGCGCGACACGCTCGCCGATTTCCCGGAGGTCTACCGGCTGCTCGCGGCCTACTACAAGGTGGACCCCGTGACGTGGTTCCCGGAGCCGCCATGAAGTACGCCGCGACCATCGAGTACATCGCCGACGCCGACACGGTGAACGCCCACCGGCCGGCGCACCGGGCGTACCTGACGAGCCTCGTCGAGAAGGACCAGCTGTTCGCGTCCGGCCCGTTCGACGACGCGCCGGGGGCGCTGATCGTGTACGAGGCGGAGTCGGCGGCGGCGGCCGAGGCGCTGCTGCGGGCCGACCCGTTCCACGCCGCGGGGGTGTTCGTGCGCTGGACGATCCGGCCGTGGAAGGTGATCTTCGGCAACCCCCGGCTGCTGCCGACCTGAGCGGCGGGCGGGCGTCACATCAGCGCCGGCTCGGCGGGGTCCACGGCGATGACCCCGGGGAACGACCGCAGCACCTCGACGACGGTGTGAAAGTCGGCGAGGTGCTCGACGAACGGGTCCGGGGTTTCGCTCCACACCTCGACGCGGCGGTCGCACCCGGCGATCCCCTGGCTGTCGTCGAGGCCGGCGATCTGCTCGGCGATGGCGGCCGACTCGGCCAGCACGGTCGAGTCGGCGTTGAGGAGCAGCTCGATCTCCCAGTCGCCCTTCTGCACGGTGACCTGGTTGCCGGCGTGCGTCACCACGGCGTCCGGGAAGCGGGCGCGGAGGCGGGCGGCGGCCTCCTCCAAGCTGAACGGGTTGCCGGGCGGGAGGAGTCCGTAGGCGCGGTACATGGGAGGCTCGCGGGAGGGGGGAACGCGGCGGACTGCTACCGGTATACCCGATCGAGGCCGCGGCCGAAAGGATGAGGGCGACTCGACGGGTGCGCAGGTTGATTGGGGTGCGTAGCTATCTTCTGGTTCCCATCGGAGGTGGTTCGCCCCCTCACCCCGCGTGCTTCGCCGCGACCCGCTCCCCCGAGGGGAGAGGGTGGGAGCGGTCCGCGCCGCTCACGGGCGGGCAACCACGCGCCGACGCCCGAATCACGCCCCTGCGTCCGCGGGTCGATGCCCGCCCGCGACGGGTGCCGACCAGTCCCACCCTCTCCCCTCGGGGGAGCGGGTCGCGGCGAAGCACGCGGGGTGAGGGGGCGAACCACGACCGATGACGACCAACCCCACGCACCCAACCCCAGCAACCTTGGCGGCTGCGTCGAGAGGCTCGTCGGTGTCGCACCCAATCAGATCGGCTTCTGAATCACCCGGAAGGTCAGGTTCAGTCGCTCCGGGACGTCTTTCGCGGTCTTGGGGATCTGGTGCATCCAGTTGTGCTGGGTCGCCCCCTGCATGACGAGCAGGCTGCCGTGCGTCAGCTCGACGTTCCGCTTCAGGTCCTTCTTCTTCATGTGGCGGAACTGGAACGTGCGCGTTCCGCCGAAACTGACGGACCCGATGACCGGATTCTCGCCGAACACCTCCTCGTTGTCGCTGTGCCAGCCCACGCTGTCCTGGCCGGTGCGGTAGCGGTTGAGAAGGACGGCGTTGAACGTGACGCCGCAAACGGGCTCGATCGCGCGCTTCACCGTCAGCAGGGCGGGCGTCCAGGGTAGCGGGTCGTTGTCGATCCCGGAGTACCGGTAGCCCGTCCCCTCGTCCCCGTACCAGGCCGTGAGCCGCGGCAGGTCCACCGACCGCCCGTAAATCGTGGTGCTGTCCTGTCGCCAGGCGGTGGTGTCGAGGAGTTCCTGAAGCAACGCATCCGCATCGGACAGGGCGAAGAAGGCGGGGTAGAAGACCGTGTCGCCGTCGGGGAGGTCGAGGGGCTGGGGAGTGGGGTCAGGCATCGGCGGATCTCCGCAAGATGTCCGGGGGCGGCGAACCACCCCTGGACACTCGACGCCCACCCGGAGTTCACTGCCGCGCGGCGCCCTTCGTGCGCATCTTCACCGCGTACAGGCTCTTCCCCGTCGTGATGAACAGCGTCCGCATCTCCGCCCCGCCGAAACACACGTTCGTGCAGCCGCCGTCCGGCGTGTCGATCTGCGCGACCTTCTTCCCCGCCTTGTCGTACACCTGCACCCCGCGCGTCGTGAAGTACACGTTCCCGGCGTCGTCCACCGTCATGCCGTCCGACGCCTGCGCGCAGAACACCCGGCGGTTCGCCAGCGTGCCGTCCGGCTGCACGTCGTAGGCGTGCGTCTTGTTCACCCCGAAGTCGGCCACGTACAGCGTCTTCCCGTCCGGCGTGCCGATGATGCCGTTCGGCTGCTTCACGTCCGCGTCCGCCTTCGCCAGCTTCCCCTCCTTCGACAGGAAGTACACCGCCTGCGGCTGCTCCTGCGGGCCGCGCTTCCAGTACGGCCGCTTGTACAGCGGGTCGGTGAAGTACGCCCCGCCGTCCGGCCGCACCCAGATGTCGTTCGGGCCGTTCAGCAGCTTCCCGCCGAAGTCCTTCACCACCACCGTCACCTTCTTCGTCGCCACGTCGATCTTCCACAGCTCGTTCTTCTCGTCGGCGCAGGCCCAGAGGGTGCCGGCGGCGTCGAAGCAGAGGCCGTTCGACCGGCCGCACGGCTCCATGAAGGTGGTGAGCTTGCCGTCGGTGGACCACTTGTGGATGCGGTCGTTGGGCTGGTCGGTGAAGTAGACGTTGCCGGCGGCGTCGGGGGCGGGGCCTTCGGTGAACGCGAACCCGCCGGCGAGTTTCTCGGGGACGGCCCCGTCGGCCACGGGCGACGCCACCGGCGGGTCTTGCGCGGCGGGGGCGACGGCGGCGAGGAGGAGGACCAGGGAGAGGGGGCGCATGGGGGGCTCCGTGGGGCGGGATGGCATCCTATTCGTGGGGCCGGCTTCCAGCCGGCCGTGTCAGGCAAGGCCGGC
>JBGAQM010000199.1:0-11814 GCA_044220735.1 Urbifossiella sp.
CCCGCGCCATCGTCACGTCGCCGTGGAACGTCGTCAGCAGCGCCCCGTGCGCCCACCCGAGGCGCAGCGACTCGTCCGGCGACCGGCCCGTCAGCAGGCCATAGATGCACCCCGCCGCGAAGCCGTCGCCGCCGCCGATGCGGTCGATCACGTCCAGCTCGCACGTCGGGCTGACGTACTTCTTCCCCTCCAGCCACAGCACCGCCGCCCAGTCGTGGCGGTTCGTGTGGTGCACCTCGCGCAGCGTCGTCGCCACCAGTTTGATGTTCGGGAACTCCTTCACCGTGTTCTCGATCATCCCGAAGAACACCTCCGCGTCCAGCTTCGACTCGGTCTTCGCCGTCACCTCCGGCCCCTTCACCCCGAGGCCCTTCTGCATGTCCTCCTCGTTGCCGATCAGGCAATCGACGTGGGACACGATCCGCCGCAGCGTCTCGACCGCGCGGCCGTCGCCGCCGGCCGCCTTCCACAGCTTCGCCCGGTAGTTCAGGTCGAACGAGATGACGGCCCCCTGCGCCTTCGCCGCCTTCATCCCCTCGATGATGAGCTCGGGCGTCGTCTCCGACAGCGCCGCGAAGATGCCGCCGGAGTGGAACCACTTCACCCCGCCGGCGAACACCTTCGCCCAGTCGAAGTCGCCGGGCTGCAGCCGCGCCGCGGCCTCGTTCGAGCGGTTGTAGAACACGACCGGCGCGCGGACGCCGTGGCCGCGGTCGCTGTACACGGTGGCGAGGTTCGGCCCGCGCACGCCGTCGTGCTCGAAGTGCTTGAAGAACGGCGTCACGCCCATCGACCGCACCTGCGCCTGGATGAGCTCGCCGATCGGATAATTTACCATCGCCGTGGCGACGCCGGTGCGGAGGCCGAAGCAGTCGGACAGGTTCGCCGCGACGTTGTACTCGCCGCCCGAAACGTGGACGTCGAAGCTCCGCGCCTTGCGGAATGGGACGACGCCCGGGTCGAGCCGGTGGACGAGGGCGCCGAGCGAGACGAGGTCGAGGGCGGCGTCGGGGCGGATGGACAGCGGCATGGGTGGGTAGTGGGTTGTGGGTGGTCGCGGGCCGGGTATGCTGGTGAGCGGGTGGAGAAGTCCGAGGCGCGAACGTTATGGTTCCGTTGCCGCGTGCGGCCACGCGGTGGGCGACGCGAAGCCGCACGCGGCAACGGAACCACCAGTGGTCAGCGCTTGAGCATCCCGACCTGCTCGGCGTAGGCGAAGATGCCGCCGGCCTTGATGATCGGCGCCACCTCGCCCAGCGGCAGCAGCGGCCACGTGTCGCCGGTCGTCTTGTTCGTCAGCGTGCCCGCGGCGAGGTCGATGGCCAGTTCGTCGCCGGTACAGATTTGGTCCACCAGCCGGGCCGTGGTTTCGACGGGGATGAGGTAGCCGCCGTTGACGGAGTTGCGGTAGAAAATTCGGGCGTAGAACTCGGCGACCACGGCCTTGATGCCGGCGGCCGCCAGCGCGATCGGGGCGTGCTCGCGGCTCGACCCGCACCCGAAGTTCTTGCCGCCGATGATGATCGTGTACGGCGACACGAACTCGTCCGTCCCGGGCGGGTGGAACGGGACGTGCCCCTTCGGCAGGCCGGACTGGTCGTCCGGCACGCCGCTGAGGGCGTACTTGCCGAACATCTTGTACTCGGCCGGGATCGACGGGTTGTACGTCAGGTATTGTGCCGGGATGATCTGGTCGGTGTCGATGTTGTCGCCCAGAACGAAAGCCCGACCTTCGATGCGATTTTGCATGGTTTTTCGCCCATCCGAACGAGCACGGCCGTCGTCAGTGGTGTGACGCCGCGAACCGCCGCGGGGGGTTAGGATACCCCCGCGTTCGCCCCCCGGTAACCCGTTAAACGGGCCGCCCGCCGGGATTTCCGCGTGCTAAAGTTAGACGATGGTTTCGGCCCGCACGGCCGCCGGACGGCGGCCGCCTGGGGCCGCCCGCAACTCCTTCGGGCGGCCCGGTTTGGAGCGACCGGCGATATGCGAGCCCGACTCTCCGCCGAGGCCGGCGACTGCCTTCCCGCCTCGGTCGAACTCTCCCCGGGTCAGACCGTCACCCTCGGCCGCAGCCGCGACAACACCCTGGTGCTGCGCGACGAACTGGCCTCCCGGCTGCACGCCAAGGTGTACTTCGAGGAGGGGAAGTGGCACGTCCGCGACTTCGGCCTCAACGGCACCCGCGTCGAAGGGCAAAAGATCACCGGGGCGGTCGTCATTGCCGACGGTGAGGCGATCAAGATCGGTGAGGTGGTGCTGCGGTTCACCGTCGGGCCGAAGACGATGGTGAAGCCGGCGGCGCCGATCACCATCCCCGCCGGCCGCGCCACCGGCGGCAGCTACCACGGGTCCACGAAGGTTCACGAACTGCCGAACGAACGCACCCTGCCCGGCGACCCGCCGCCGGAGGAGTCGGCGAACCGGCTGCGGATGGACGAACTCACCGCGCTGTGCAAGTTCATGACGGGCGCGGTCGAGGCCCGCACGCCGCACGAGCTCATTGTCCTGGCCCTCCGGACGATCCTGAACCAGACCACCGCCAAGCTCACCGGCTACCTCAGCCTCGACGCCGACGACCCGTCGCCGAAGGTGGTGCTGCCCGAGACCGCCGCGGTGGACATGCCGCTGTCGCGCCGGCTGACGCAGCAGGCCCACCAGACCGGCCGCACCGTCTGGCTGTTCCCCGAACTCACCGCCGCCCACCCGCCGACCGACAGCCTGTCGTCGTTCGCCGACGCCATCTGCATCCCGCTCAAGAGCAGCACCGGCGACTCGTTCGCGGCCCTGCACGTGTACCGCTCCGGGCGGGCGTTCCACGAGCGCGACGTGCGGTTCATCGAGGCCGTCGCCGGGTACCTCTCGCACGGGCTCGAGATCCACCGCCAGCGCCGCCGGCTGGAGGCCGAGAACAGCCGGCTGCGGACGCACACCCCCGCGGCCGACGACATCATCGGCGAGAGTTCGACGGTCATCGCCCTGCGGCAGCAGATCTTCCGCGCCGCCCCGCAGCCGTACACCGTGCTGGTGCAGGGCGAGAGCGGCAGCGGCAAGGAACTGGTGGCGCTCGCCATCCACCGCAACAGCAAGCGGTCCGGCGGGCCGCTGGTGGTGGTCAACTGCGCCGCCATCGCCCCGACGCTGCTCGAGGCCGAGCTGTTCGGCTACAAGAAGGGCGCCTTCAGCGGGGCCGACCGCGACCACCCGGGGCTGTTCCAGCAGGCCGACGAAGGCACGCTGTTCCTGGACGAGATCGGCGAGCTGTCGCTGGACTGCCAGGCCCGGCTGCTGCGCGTCATCGAGGGGAAGTCGTTCCGCCCGGTGGGCGCCACGTCCGACATCAAGGTGGACGTGCGCATCGTCGCCGCCACGCACCGGAACCTGGACCAGGACGTGAAGTCCGGCCGATTCCGCCAGGACCTGTGCTACCGGCTGAAGGTGATCCAGATTCGGGTGCCGGCGCTGCGGGAGCACCCGGAGGACGTCCCCGAACTGGCGGCGTTCTTCCTGGCGCGGGTGTCGGCCGAGTGCCGCCGCAGCTTCCGGCTGACGCCGGCGGCGATGCGGAAGTTGCAGGCGTACGCGTGGCCGGGGAACGTGCGGCAGCTTCGGGCGGTGCTCGAGAGCGCCGCGGTGATGAGCGAGACCGACCTGCTGGACGCCGACGCGCTGCCGCTCGGCGGGGTGTCGGAGCTGGCGTCGGCCGCGGCCGCGGCGGCCGACCTGCCGCCGAGCCTGGACATGGACGAGATCGAGACGTGGGCGATCCGCCGGGCGCTGAAGCAGACGAACGGCAACGTGAGCCACGCGGCGAAGGTGCTCGGCATGAGCCGCGACACGCTCCACACGAAGATCAAGAAGAAGGGGATCGAGCGCGGCGCCGGCCCGGAGAGCGGCGAGGTGCCGGCCCTGCCGGCGGCCCCGGCCGACTGGACGCCCACGGGGGCGATGGGATAGTTCCGTTGCCGCTTGCGGCTTCGCGCCGCGCCACTTCCCCCGCGCACGTCGGTCCGGTACGCTACCCCCACCATGCCCACCGACCACACCGTCGTCGAGTTCGACGTCCGCACCGACGAGATGCTCGTCAACATGGGGCCGCAGCACCCCAGCACGCACGGCGTGTTGCGGCTCGTGCTGCGGACCGACGGCGAGATCGTCTCCGAAGTCACCCCGCACCTCGGCTACCTGCACCGCTGCGCCGAGAAGATCGGCGAGAACGTCACACCCATCCAGTTCATCCCGTACACGGACCGGATGGACTACCTCGCCGCGATGAACATGAACCTCGGGTTCAGCCTCGCGGTCGAGAAGCTCGCCGGCCTGAAGGTGCCCGAGAAGGCGCAGGTGATCCGCGTCCTGATCGGCGAGATGAACCGCATCGCGTCGCACCTCGTCGGCATGGGCGCGTACGGCCTCGACCTCGGCAGCTTCAGCCCGTTCCTGTACGCCTTCCGCGAGCGCGAGCACATCCTCGACCTGTTCGAGGACGTGTGCGGCGCCCGCCTCACCTACAGCTACCTCACCGTCGGCGGCGCCCACGACGACCTGCCGGCCGGGTGGACCGACCGCTGCCGGCGGTTCCTCGACTACTTCGAGCCGCGCATCCCCGAGTACCACGCACTGCTGACGGACAACCACATCTTCGTCAAACGGACGGCCGGGATCGGCGTTCTCTCAAAGGAGATGGCGCTGAGCTACGGCTGCACCGGCCCGATGCTGCGGGCGTCGCTCGACCGCTCGAAGGGCGACCCGGACTGGGACCTGCGCAAGACCGAGCCGCACAGCGGGTACGAGGGCTACACCTTCGACGTGCCGCTGCCGCCGTTCCAGGAGGCGCCGCCGGGCGCCGTGGTCGGCGACTGCTGGCACCGCTTCTACGTCCGGATGCGCGAGGTGGCCGAGGCCGTGAAGATCACCCGGCAGGCGCTCGACAAGTACGACGCCATTCACGCCGAGGGCGAGCGGGTGAAGGCCGAGTTCGCCGCTCGCCGCGCCGGCCTGACGCCGGAGGAGGCGAAGGCGGACGACGCGAAGCTCGCGGACCTGCTGCGGACGAAGTACTCGCACCGCGTCGAGCCGCCGAAGCACCTGCCGGCGGGCGAGGTGTACGTGGAGACGGAGTGCCCGCGCGGGCAGATGGGGTTCGGCGTGGTCGGCCGGCCGGCGAAGGAAAACGTGCCCCTGCGGGTGCGGGCGCGGTCGAGCAGCTTTTGTAACCTCAGTGTCACGGGCGAGCTGTGCCGGGGCTGCCTCGTCGCCGACGTCCCGGCTATCATCGGCAGTGTCGACGTGGTCATGGGCGAGATCGACCGCTGACGAAGGCCCCGCCCGGCCAGTACCAGTTGGACCCTTTCCCCCCGCGGAGCCGACCGTGAAGCACGCCGCCGCCTTCCTCGTCGCCCTCGCCGCCGTCTGCGTCGCGCGGGCCGACCTCGCCGTGCCGCCGCCGGCCGGCAAGAAGTTCGTCACCGTGGACCACACCATCACCACCGACAAGGCGTACCCCGAGCACGAGTTCTACCTCGTGATCGGCTTCATGGGCGAGGCGAAGAAGGTCGAGTTCGGCCCGGACGCGCCGGTGAAGATCGCGGGCGCCGGCCGCCGCGGCCCGTACGGGGCGGCCACGTTCGCGGCCGTGCCGAAGGGCGCCGCGGAGAAGTTCGCCGGCCTGAAGGAATTCGGCGCCGCCATCCGCAAGGGCACGGTGCCCGGCCAGGCCACCGCCAAGCACGGCTTCCCGAGTCAGACCACGATCGACGCCAAGGACACCCGCACGGTTCTCGCCGAAACGCTGGCGGTCGAGAAGATCGACGCCAAGGCCGGCATCGTGCTGAAGTCGGTGAAGTCGGCGACGAACCCGGCCCCGACGAAGGGGGCGGGGAACGCCGCCGAGCCGTCGGAGGACGACGTGCTGGCCGGCGACGCGCCGCGCGGCGGCGGCGTGATCGCCGGGCTGGCGCTGACGCTCGCGCTGGCGTTCGCCGGGCTGTGGTTCGTCCGTCGGTCGCGCTCGTAACCCCGGAGGCGGTCATGGCCCGCTCGTCGCTCGCGTTCGTGGTCGGCCTGTTCGCCGTCGCGTCGGCGGCGGCGAACGGCCTGCCGCCCCCCACGCCGGGGAAGCGCTTCGTCCCGGCGGAGCACGTCATCACTGCCGAGAAGGCGTTCCCCGACCACGACTTCTACCTCGTGACCGGGGGCTCCCCGAAGAAGGTCGCGTTCGGCCCGAAGGACCCGGTGCGGATCGGGCCGGAGCGGCAGCGCGGCTTCGCGAGCCGGCTCCAGTTCGTCGCCGTGTCGAAGGGCGCGGCCGAGAAGTACGACGACCCGGCGGCGTTCTCGGACGCGCTCCGCAAGGGGACGGTGCCCGGGTACGCCGCGGCGAAGGCGCGGTTCGCGTCGCCGACCGAGATCGACGCCAGTGACAAGAGCCTGAAGACGACGGTAACGCACGTCGTGGTGCGGATCGACGCGAAGGAGGGGATCGTCTTCCGGGGTGTGGACCCGGAGGCGCCCGCCCCGCCGGGGAAGGCCGCCCCGGAGCCGCCCGGCCCGCGCGGCGGCGGCGTGGTCGCCGGGCTGGCGGTCGCGCTGGCGATGACGCTCGCGGGCGTGCGGCTGGTGCGTCGGAACCGCCCGTAATCCTCTAACCCCACGGCCCGGACATGACCCGCACTCTCCTCGCGTTCGCGGTCGGGCTCCTGGCAGTCGTCGCGGCCCGGGCCGACATCCCGGCCCCGCCGGCCGACGGCAAGCGGTTCCTGCCGCTGCAGTACAAGATCGAGACCCGCCGCCGACCACCCCGGCTACGACTTCTACACCGTCGCCGACGGCGCGCGACCAAGGTGACGTTCGCCGAAATCGCCGGCAGCTTGCTGTACGCACCAACGTCCGCCGCGGCATGTTCGTGGCCGTCCCTGAAGGGGCGCGGGAGAAGTTCAAGACCGACGACGACTACCGCCTCGCCCTGCTGGTCGGGACGGTCCCGGGGCAGGTGGGGTCGGAGCCGCTCCCGCTCCGCGAGGAAGTGCCGGTGGCCGACAAGCGGCCGGGACTGGTGTACACGGTCACCCTGGAGAAGTTCGACGAGAAGGGGCGGATGGAACTGAAGAAGTCGGGGAAGGCGCCGGTCGTCGCCGCCCCCCCGCGCCGTTCCGCTCAGCAAGCGGACGACGACCCGACGGCCGACGCCGCGCCGTCGTACCAGCCGCGCGGCGGGCTGGCGGTCGCCGGCCTCGCCGTCGCGCTGGCGATGGGTCTCGGCGGGTGGTGGCTCGTGCGGCGGGCCGCCGGCCCGGGCGTCACCCGCGGTTGAAGTGCCCGGCGAACGTCGTCCCTTCCACGAGCGGCCCGTACATCTCGGGCCGCCGCCAGTTTACGCGGTCGATCTCGTACACGCCGTGGCAGTGAACCTGCCGCTTCTGCCGCGCCGCCGCCGGGTCCACCTCGACCGTGAACACGTCCTCCGCCCCCACCGGCGAGCGGTGCAGCACGTTCCCGAAGTAGTCCGCCGCCGAGCTGTAGCCGAGGTACGTGAACCCCGCCTCGTCGCCGACGCGGTTCACCGCCAGGTAGTAGACGTGGTTCTCCCACCCGCGCGCCGGCGACACCAGCTCCGCCATCATCCGCGCGTTCGTCGCCCAGTTCGTCGGCAACACGATCAGGTCGGCGCCGAGCAGCGTCAGGATTCGCGCCGACTCGGGGAAGCTGCCGTCGAAGCAGATGTTCATGCCGACCTTGAGGCCGCCGAGGTCGTGGACGGCGAACGGCCGGTCGCCGGGGTCGGTGAACCGGTCGGCGCCGAGGCACGGCAAGTGGAGCTTGCGGTAGCTGGCGACGAGGCCGTTCGGCCCGACCAGGGCGCAGGCGTTGAACAGCTTCCCCGTCGCCGGGTCGTGCTCGATCAGGCCGAACACCGCCCACACGTTCCGCCGGGCACACGCCTCCGCCATGACATCAGTCGCGGGGCCGGGGATCGTTTGCGCCACGGCCCGCACCGCGTCGCGGGAGTCGAAGCCGTAGCCGGTGAGGACGCACTCGGGGAAGACGACGAGCCGGGCGCCGAGGTCGGCGGCGGCGTCGAGCCGGGCGGTGAGTGCGGCGAGGTTCGCGGCAGGGTCGGCGAGGCGGCAGTCCATCTGCACCCCGGCCACGGTCCAGGTGTCGGCCATCGCGGCGCCCCCGTGTGTGTGGCGTTACGATATGCGGAGGCGAGCCGACCGGCGTAAGCCGGCGGGTGCGTCTGCTCACCGGTGTCGTCCGACGTGATTCGTGGAGCGTGACTCACCCGCCGCCTGACGGCGGTCGGCTCGCCTCCGCACTTCGCGCCGCGTATCCTCACCCCCACCGTCCCCCCGGGCTCATCCCATGCGCCGGTTCCTCCCCGCCGTCGTCGCGCTCCTCGCCGCGGCCGGCACCGCCACCGCCCAGCGCGAGTTCGGGTTCGACAACCGCAAGGCGTCCGGCCAGCCGTACCTGTCGCCGGAAGAAACCACCAGCCGCCTCAAGACGCTCCCCGAGTTCGAGGCGAAGCTGTTCGCCGGCGAGCCGCAGCTCGCCAACCCCATCGCCTTCACCATCGACGAGAAGGGGCGCGTCTGGTGCGTCGAGTGCTTCGAGTACCCGTCGAAGGCCGGCAAGCGCACCCCGCGCGACCGCATCGTCATCCTCGAAGACACCGACGGCGACGGCCGCGCCGACAAGCGCACGGTGTTCGCCGAGGGCAAAGACTTCCCCGTCACCGACGAGCGGAAGAAGGCCGGCCTCGGCGCCTTCGACATGGCCAGCGGCATCGAGGTGGGGCACGGCGGCGTGTTCGTGGGGGCGCCGCCGTACCTGTGGTTCATCGAGAACAAGGACGACACGCCGGGCAAGTTCGACGTGCTGCTGAGCGGCTTCGGCAGCCAGGACACGCACGAGACGCTGAACACCTTCCAGTGGGGGCCGGACGGCTGGCTGTACGGCCTGCACGGCGTCTTCACCCAGAGCAACGTGAAGGCCGCCGACGGCCCCGAGGTGCGGATGAACGCCGCGGTGTGGCGCTACCACCCGACGCGGAAGACGTTCGAGGTGTTCAGCGAGGGCACGTCGAACCCGTGGGGCATGGACTGGCGCAACACCGACGGGCAGTTCATCCTGGCGTGCTGCGTGATCCCGCACCTGTACCACATGGTGCCGGGCGGCTCGTACAAGCGGCAGGCGGGGGCGAGCTACAACCCGCACGCCTACGGGCAGATCAACGAGATTTCGGACCACACGTTCCACAAGAAGAGCGGCTGGGCGCACGCCGGCCTCATCTCGCTGGACGTGCCGCACATGCCGGAAAAATACCGCAACAGCGTCGTGTTCGGCAGCATCCACGGGTGCAGCGTCAAGCAGAACATCCTGAAGCCGAACGGCAGCAGCTTCACCGCGTCGGAGGGCGACGACTTCCTGGTGAGCGGCGACAAGAACTTCCGGCCGATCAACCTGCGGTGGGGTCCGAACGGCGACATTTACCTGATCGACTGGCACGACCAGAACCCGTGCCACCAGGCCGCGGCCGACAGCTGGGACCAGGAGCGCGGCCGCATCTACCGCATCCAGCTCAAGGGGACGCAGACGAAGAAGGCTGAGGATCTTGGGCAGCTGAACCGCGAGGCTCTGATCGCGCTGGCCCTGAACAACCCCGACCCGTGGACGTACCGAACCGCGCTGAGGCTGCTGAGCGAGCACCGCAGCCCGAACGACGGAGGCGTGATCGACGCCCAGCGGGTTCTCCGCAGCGCGTTCGTGACTGGGTCTATCAACCGCACAGACGCGTCCGAGGCGGCGAACCACCGTGTGCTAATCGACAACATCGTCCACAACGAGTGGCGACCGCCCGCCGCCCTCGGGCTCGCCATCCGGGCGTTGGCGTCGAGCGACACCGCTCAGAAGGACATCGATCTGCTGACCCGGATCGCAGGCAAGGAGAAGTCTGCCGTCGTCCGCCGTGAATTGGCGTCCGCCGCGATCCGGCTCGGCGAGAAGCACGACGTGCGGCCGCTGATCCGCGCCCTGATGGCGCGGGACGCGGACGCCTACGATCCCCCGCGTCAGCGGGCTGTTCCTGATCGCAACATTATCGCTCAACAACAGCCCGCTGACGCGGTCCGCTCGCCCGTCGATGACGAATTGAAGTGGCTCGTCGAGCAGGCGCCGACGAACTTCCTCGTGCGCGACCAGATCGTGCCGCGCGTCATGCGCCGTCTCGTCGCCACCGGGCAGCCGGACGACCTCGACCGCTGCGTCCGCTTCATCGCCGGGCTGCGCGACGTGGCGAGCCGCGAGAAGGCGCTCGACGGCCTCGCCGTCGGGCTCACCGGCCGCACCGCCGCGCCGCCGGCCGGGTGGGCCGCGCTGCAAGCCGAACTCGCCGGCGAGCCGCGCCTCGTCGGGCTGGCGAACAAGCTGGCCGTCAGCTTCCGCGACCCGGCAGCGATCCGCCGCGCTCTCGACACCGCGAAGGACGCCGCGAAGGACGCCGCCGCCCGCGCCGAGGCCGTCCGCCAGCTCGGCACGCTGCGGCCGCCCGAGGCCGCGCCCCTGCTTCTCGACCTGGTGAAAGGGAATGACGCCGTGCCGCTCCGCTCCGAGGCCGCGCGGGCGCTCGCCGGCTTCGACAACCCCAAGCTCCCCGCCGACCTGCTCGCCGGCTGGAAGGGTTACCCGCGCGAACTGCAACCCGACGTGGTGACGACGCTGGCGAGCCGGAAGGAGGGGGCGAAGGCGCTGCTCGGGGCGATGGCCGGCGGCACGGTGGACCGCGCCGCCGTTACCGACAACACCATCCTCCGCATCCAGGCGTTCAACGACCGCGAGCTGAACGGCCTCATCGAGAAGGCGTGGGGCCGCACTCGGCCGACGCCCGTCGAGCTGAACGCCACCATCGACAAGACGCGCGCGTCGTTCGTCGGCGAGCCGGCGTCGTTCGCGCGGGGGCGGGCGGTGTTCGAGAACAACTGTGGGAAGTGCCACAAGTTCGACGGCAAGGGCGCCGAGGTGGGTCCGCCGCTGGAGGGCGCCGCCCGCGACATCGAGTACATCCTCACCAACGTGATCGACCCGAACCGCGTCATCGGCGCCCCGTACTTCCTGCGCACGGCCCGGCTGCTCGACGGCACCGTGTCGCAGGGCGTGCTGCACGCCGAGGACGAGAAGAGCATCACGCTGAAGCTCGAACAGGGCGTGTTGAAGACGATCCAGAAGGCCGACCTGGACGGCCCGGTGCAGTTGGCCGAGCGGTCGCTGATGCCGGAGGGGCTGGGGTACAACATGACCCCGCAGGACTTCCGCGACCTCGTGCGCTACCTGATGGCGAACCCGTTCCTGACGAGCGCCACGGTGAACGGCGCCGCGGCGCGCGTGGGCGTGGACGGCCGCATCCCGCTGCCGGACACGAAGGGCTCGCCCGCCGTCGTGGAAGCGCGCGTGACGGCGCCGGAGAACCTGAAGCTGACGCTGCTGGTCGGCGCGAGTTCCGACTTCGAGGTGCGCATCGACGGTAAGGCGGCGGGGGTCGGCAAGGGGAGCGGCGAGCGGGTGCGGCCGGACGAGGTGGCGATCGAGGTAACGCTGCCGCCGGGCGAGCACACGGTGACGATCGCGGCGCGGGCCGGCGGAGGCGCGGTGTATGCGCGGTTCGCGGACCCGGACCGCAAGCTGCGCTACCCTGATGTGGGTGAGAAGAAGTAGTTCTGCGCGGCGAGCCGACCGCCGTGAGGCGGCGGGCGCACGTTGAACCACTCCAGCGTGATCGCTGTGACTTCCCGCCCTCCCCCCTCTGAGGGGGAGGGT
>JBGAQM010000200.1:0-11182 GCA_044220735.1 Urbifossiella sp.
GCTGGCGCTCCCGCACCCGGCCGCGGCCACCACGGCCAGCAGCCGGGCGATCGAGATCATCCGTCGCGTCAGCGGCTCGGGCCTCCGCGCGGCGGTACAGGTCGGTGGGGCGGAAGGTGCGGCCGTCGTTCATGCCGCTGAAGTACGTGTAGGCGTTCATGGTGGTCGTGCCGCCGGTGTTCCCGGGGTACCGCACGACCCGGATCGAGCCGTCGGCGAGGCCGACGTTGAAGACGCCGGTGTGCTTGCTGCTGAGCATGTACCAGGTCGTGTCCGGCTGGGTCACGGGCTCGACCGACCCCCAGGCGGTGGGCATGAACCCGGCGCCCATCCACGTCAGGTTGGCGAAGCCGAGCGTCGTGCTGAGCGTCTTGCTCCCGTACTCGCCGAACAGGAACGTGTTGCTCGTCCCGTCCTGCATCGTCGCCATCCGGTTCTTCGACCGGTTGTTGAACGGCCCCCGGTACGTGTCGGACGACAGGCCCGACCGGCCGCCGATGCCGATGTAGCTCGTCTTGCCGAGGTCGGTGTACGACCCGCTCGGGCCGCTCCCGCCGCCGGTCAGGTAGCCGAACGAGATGGTGAACCCGGTCGCGCTGGTCTGGTAGGCGTAGATCCACCCGCCGATCGAGTTGTCGATGTTCGGGTCGGACGGGCACAGCAGCGACTTGACGCGGGCCGTGCGGTTGTTCCAGATGCTCCCGTAGTTCCACCACGCCGGGTACGCCCGTTCGGGCGTCGCGTAGTCGGCCGGGGCGCCGGCCATCATGTTCGTGTACAGCGCCCCCTGCTCCATGTGCGGCAGCAGGAAGAACGTCTCGCCGATGTACTGGTTGTTGGCGCTGCTGCCGACGTTGTCGATCCCGTAGGTCGGCGGGGCGGCCGGGTCGGGGAGCACGCCGAGGAACCCGGGCGGCAGGTAGCCGAGCGAGCTCTCGTACCCGTGGGCGGCGAGGGTGATTTGCTTGAGGTTGTTCTGGCAGGTGCTGCGGGCGGCGGCCTCGCGCACCTTCTGCACGGCGGGGAGCAGCAGGCCGATCAGGATCGCGATGATGGCGATGACGACCAGCAACTCGATGAGCGTGAACCCGGACCGGCGACGAGCCGCGCGGGTGGACATGGGAACTCCCTCCGGACGTTAGCGAATAACGAGCCCGGCGTGGCCGGACGGCCCGCAAGCCGGGATGATGCCAGGGGTCAGCCAGGACCCGACAACTGGCCCGGGGAGGTGCTAACACTCCCCGGAATCGTGGCACCAACCGCGCGTGGGCGCACGCGGTAGGGAGAGAAAAAGTCGGACACGGCGGGAGCAGTCGGCCTAGCAAGAAACCCGGATGACGCAGAACCGATCGCTCGGCTACGCTGTGCGGTCTCAGCGCTAAGGCAGTGATCCGACAAAGACCAGTGTAGCCGAGACGGAATCCCGGAGGCTAGGGATTTTTCATCCGCTTCTCAAAAAACGTGCACGCAACCCACCCGAACCGGCCACCGGTTCAGGGGTTCCGAAGTGAGACGAGACGTGTCGCGGGGGCGTCCGGGCCCGTGGAACCCGGGGGCTCGGCCCCGGGCTCGCCGGCCGGCTACGGGTTCAGCGGCGCCTCCCGGCCCTTGAGCTGACCCTTCGGGCCGTCCCCGACGCTTTTCGGGGCCCCGATCGGGGCGTCGGCCGGCGACTGCACCTTCGAGTTGTCCGGCTTGTCGTCCTTGCACCCGCCGGCGAGGGCGGCGCACAGCACGACCAACGTCACGCGCGTCATCGGGGCTCCGGAGGCGGTATCAGTTGAGGTCGGATCGTGCCCGCGGCGCGGCGCGAGGCCGCATGCGCTCTCGCGGGTGGCTCTGTTGCCGCTCGCGGCTTCGCGTCGGGAAGCGCGAAGCCGCGAGCGTTCGCGCGGGTGGCTCGGGTGTCACTCGCGGCCTCGCGCCGCGGGGCCGGGGTCAGATGCCGTTGGCGTCCACCACCTCGCCGAGCTGCGCCGTGGACATGGCCACGAACGGCAGCGTCGGCGTCGTCGGGGCCGGCTTGCGGAGGTTGCGGACCGACCCGTCGCCGAGGGCCGACACCACCACCCCGGTGTGGTTGCTCGAGTAGTCGCAGAACCACAGGTTGGCCTCGTCCGGGATGCCGAACACGCTCGGGTACGGCCCGCTGCTGACCCACGACCAGGCCAGCTTCGTGTTCTGCGGGGCCGCCGCCTTCGGGCTCCCCGGCCCGAGCGACTCCACGAACATCAGCGTGTTGCTCGACCCGTCGGTGATGCCGACGAGCGTGAGCTTGCCGACCGGCACGACCGTGGTCGAGCCGTACGGCCGCACCCGGGCGGGGGTGAAGATGCCGCGCATGTTGTCCACCGGCACCCCGCCGACGCTGATGTTCGACCCCATGACGCCGTACCGCCCGGACACGCCGACGTAGTTCGTCACGCCGAGGTTGGCCGCGGCCGGGAACACCGTCACGTCCCACTGGTAGCTGCTGCCGTTGATCGTGTTGTGGCCGGGGCCGGTGTAGTAGTCCGGGGCGACCGACCCGGCCGACGGGCACTCGAACGTCTTGATCCGGGTGCGCGCCGGGGCGGTGTTGGCCCCGTTCAGGAACCACCCGGGGGCGTTCGCGTACGGGTCCCAGTTCACCACCAGCTGGTTGTACACGTTCGCCTGCTCGACGTGCGCCAGGACGTAGCCGAGCACGCCGACGCCGTTCCCGGACGTGCCGTAGTTGGCCGCCGGGCCGCCGCCCTGGGTGTAGTTCACCATCGCGATGCCCGGCGGCAGCGCCCCGCTGGCCGACTCGTAGGAGTGGACGCCCAGCGCGATCTGCTTCAGGTTGTTCGAGCAGGTGCTGCGGGCGGCGGCCTCGCGCACCTTCTGCACGGCGGGGAGCAGCAGCCCGATCAGGATGGCGATGATGGCGATGACGACGAGCAACTCGATGAGCGTGAAGCCCCGCGGGGCGGGGCGGCGGGTGGGCATGGGGCGCCTCCGGGCGACGGACCGACGGCACGGCCGGGAATGAATGCGCGGGCGGGGAAGGCGGTCGCCCGGGCGAGCCCGGGGCGTACCGCACCCACCAGAAGTGACTGGCCGGGAACCGTTCGGGGAGTGCAGGAATCGGCCGGGAAGTGGGTGGCCGGGGCGGGCGCCCCCCGGCCCGGGGGTCAGTTCAACTCGATGTTGTACGTCGTGACGCCGCGCTGGACGTCCACGCTGAGCTCCGACTTGTTCACGTCGCCGTACTTGTCGGGGATGGCGAACCAGCCCGTCGGCGCCAGGGGCACAGCCTTCGCGGCCGCCCCCGGCGCCTCGCGGCCGGGCATCTTCGGGCGGCCGGCCGCGGCCGGGTCGCCCTCCGCCCCGCGGTTCACCTGCCCGGACGAGTCCGGGCTGCTCACCGTCACCTTGCACTTCCCGACCGGCACGTCGGCGACGGTGTAGCGGCCGTCGGCGGCGATCTCGCCGTACCGCGGCTTGCCGTCGGCCGCCAACACCATCACGGTGCCGGAGACGAGCGCCTTCCCTTTCGGCTTGTAGGTCACCGTCCCGGTCACCGACCCCGTCCCCCCGCCGCAGCCGGCGAGGACGACGAGGCCGAGGGCGAAGGCCGCCGGGGCGGTACGGGTCACGGGCATCGGGCGGTCTCCACGGGGGCGTTGTACCAGATCGACTTCACCCGCGGGGGACCGGCGCCGCGGCGCGAAGCCGGACGGGGACGATTTAACGGGCCCCGGCGTCAGTTGCTCGGGACGAGCTCGCCCTTGGCCCGGGTGGACATCGGCGGGATGATCGTGGTGCCGGCCGAGTACGGGAAGAACCGCACCGACCCGTCGCCGAGGGCGAAGTTCGCGCCGCCGGTGTGCTCGCTGTAGAAGTGGTTGGCGTCGCAGTCGAGCTTCGCCGTGTTCTTCTGCTGGAAGTACATCGGGAACGTGCACCCGCTGTTCAGGTAGGCGTCGCCGGACATGGTGACCGCCCAGATGTGGCTGTCGAAGTCGGGGTACTGGTACCAGCCCCAGTAGGCCTGGTTGTGCGGCGGCCGCTCGCCGATCATCACCGTGTTGCTCAGCCCGTCGGTCACCGAGGCCATCCGCACCTTCAGCGTGCTCGGGTAGACGGCGATCATGCCGGTGTCGCCGCCGGTGGCGTAGTCCGAGTACCGGTAGCCGGTCACCGCCAGGTAGTTCGTGATGCCCCAGTACTGCCCGCCGTACGGGCCGTAGGGCTGGACCACCTGGTTGGACGGGCACATGAGCACGGGGATGTTGGCGTCGGTCTTGTTGGCGGTGGCGACGGCCTGCTGCTCGATGAACGGCAGGAACTTCGGCAGCCACAGGTCCTTGCTCCCGCCGCTCTGCCAGCCGGGGAACTGCAGGTTCACGTCGTGGTAGGCGTGGGCGGCGATGCCGAGCTGCTTCAGGTTGTTCGTGCACTTGATCCGCGAGGCGGCCTCGCGGACCTTCTGCACGGCGGGCAGCAGGAGCCCGATCAGGATGGCGATGATGGCGATGACGACCAGCAGCTCGATCAGCGTGAAGCCCCGGCGGGTGCGGGGGCGGGCGGGCGCGGGCTCGCCGCCGACGGGTAGAATGAGGAACACGGTCCTGCCTCCGGGCGGTGGGATGAATGCGAGTCGCCCCCCGCCGGGACCGCCGGCCTGGTCGGGGTGCAGGAGAAGGGGAGCCAGCCAGGGCTCCGTCTGGCCCGCGGGCGGACCCGTCGGGATGACAGCATCGCCGCGGAGCACGGGCCGCGGGCGCGGCGTGCGGCAGGGCGGTTGGTTGTCAGTAAAAGACCACGTCTGACGCGGCGGGAGTGGAGGTACCGGTGTGAGTCGCACCGGGAAATCTAAGCCGCGTCGGAGTAGGTTTAGTCTAACCGACGCCGACGACGCGTCGAGCGAAATCTCACCAGATTCTCCGAACTGTTCTAACCGCCGTGACTGATTCTGGTTACGTGGCGCAACACGTCGCGGATCGAGACCATTCCGACGGGCTTGCCGCCGACCACGACGGGGAGGTGGCGGTAGCCGCCGGCGTCCATCCGGCCGAGGGCGAAGGCCAGGGTGTCGCCCGGGGCGACGGTCTCCGGGTCGCGGGTCATGTGGTCGCCGACGGCGAGCGTCTCGAACCCCGGCCGGCCGGCGACGCGGGTGAGGAAGTCGCGCTCGGTGAGGATGCCGACGAGTTCCCCCGCCGCGCCGACGACCAGCACCGCCCCGACGCGGCGGTCGATCATCAGCGTGATGGCGTCGGCGAGGGTGGCGTCGGCGGCGACGGTGACGGGGGCGGCCGGGGACAGGATCGAGACGGGGTCGGTCATCAGGCTGCGCTCGACGCGGCCGTGGAGGGCCGGTTCGTCGGTGCGGACCAGCGGCAGCCCGCAGTTCTCGCAGGCGTCCGCCCCGGGCGGGTTCCGCGTGTGGTTGCAGGCGGGGCAGTACATAGGAAACGATGAGTGCAGAGTGCAGAGTGCAGAATGGAAGCCCCGAGCCGGGGGAGCCGGTGTCTTCGATTCTGCAGTCTGCACTCTGAGTTCTGCGTTACTCGGCGACGGTCCACACGTCCTCGGCCTTGAACAGGTCCTCGACCTTCCCCTTCCCCTTCTTCGCGGCCGCTTCCGTGAGGCGCGTCTCGAGCTGCTCCTCGTAGGTCGGCTTGCGGACGCTGCGGAACACGCCCACCGGCTCCGGGAACGGGTTCACCACCGTCGGCGACTCGTCGTGCGCGAACCGGCTCAGCAGGTACGCCAGCGTCGGGTCCTCCGCCGCCTCGTCGTGGGTCAGGATGTCGTCGAGGCCGCAGTCCTTGCCGACGGTCACGATCTCGGGCTTGAGGCCGTTCAGGCGGACGCCCTTCGTGCGGTCCTTGCCGAACAGCATCGGCTTGCCGTGCTCCAGGTACAGCACGTTCTCGGCCTTCACGCTCTTGTCCGTCGCGTACTCGAACACGCCGTCGTTGAAGATCTTGCAGTTCTGGTAGATCTCCACGAACGCCGAGCCCTTGTGCGCCGCGGCCTTCTGGAACGTCGCCACCATGTGCTGCACGTCCACGTCGATCGTGCGCGCCACGAACGTCGCCTCCGCGGCGAGGGCCAGCGACAGCGGCCGGACCGGCGTCTCGAACGACCCGCCGGGGCTCGTCTTGCTGCTCGTGCCGACGCGGCTCGCGGGCGAGTACTGGCCCTTGGTGAGGCCGTAAATCTCGTTGTTGAACAGCAGCACCTTGATGTCCACGTTCCGCCGCAGGGCGTGGATCAGGTGGTTGCCGCCGATCGACAGGCCGTCGCCGTCGCCGGTGACGACCCACACCTGCAGGTCGGGGTTGGCGAGGCGCAAGCCCGTGGCGAAGGTGGGGGCGCGGCCGTGGATGGTGTGGAAGCCGTAGGTGTTCATGTAGTACGGGAACCGGCTGGAGCAGCCGATGCCGGACACGAACGCCAGCTTCTCGCGCGGGACGCCGACCGTGGTCAGCGCCTTGCGCATCTGGGCGAGGATGCTGTAGTCCCCGCACCCGGGGCACCAGCGCACCTCCTGGTCGGAGGTGAGTTCCTTCGTCGTGAGCGTCGGGAGCGGAGAGGCGGAAGCGGCCATTGTGGTGGTGGGGTGTTGGTGGTGTGTATGGGGGTGACGAAAGCCCGGGGGTTGTGGCCCCCGGGCTTCGAGTGTGTCAGCTCAGTGCCTTCTCGATCGCGGCCACGATCTCCGAGACGAGGAACGGCTTGCCCTGGATTTTGTTGAGCCCCTCGGCCGGGGCCAGGTACTTCGCCCGCAGCAGCCACACGAGCTGCCCGGCGTTCAACTCGGGCACCAGTATCTTCTTGTACCGGGCCAACACCTCGGCGGTGTTCTTCGGCATCGGGTTCAGGTAGCGGAAGTGGACCTGCGCCACCTTCAGCCCGTTCTTGCGGCAGCGATCGACGGCGGTGGTCACGCTGCCGAACGTGCCACCCCACGCGGCGACGAGCAGGTCGGCGTCGGCGTCGCCGGTCACGGCCAGGTCGGGGATGGTGAGGGCGATGTTCTCGATCTTCTTGGCCCGCGTCCGGGTCATGTGCTCGTGGTTGCCGGCCTCGTAGTTGATGTTGCCGGTCACGTCCTGCTTCTCGATGCCGCCGATGCGGTGTTCGAGCCCCGCGGTGCCGGGCACGGCCCACGGGCGGGCGAGCAGCTCGTCGCGCTTGTACGGCAGGAACTTCCCGGCGGTGCCGCCCTCCCCTTCGGCGCCGCTCTCGTGGCCGGGGCCGGTCCAGCCCTCGCTGTTCGGCTTCGTCGCGTTCACCACCTCGATCTTCGGCAGCTTGGCGATGTCGGGAATCTTCCACGGCTCGGAGCCGTTGGCGAGGTAGCCGTCGGACAGGAGGAACACCGGGCACATGAACCGCGTGGCGATGCGGACGGCCTCGAAGGCGATGTCGAAGCAGTCGCCGGGGCTCTGCGGGGCGATGATCGCCGCCGGGCACTCGCCGTTGCGGCCGAACATCGCCTGCAGCAGGTCGGCCTGCTCGGTCTTGGTCGGCAGGCCGGTGCTGGGGCCGCCACGCTGAACGTTCACAATCACGAGCGGCAGCTCGGTCATGACCGCGAGGCCGATCGCCTCACTCTTCAAACACACGCCCGGGCCGCTGGTTCCGGTGATGCCGACGGCCCCGCCGTAGCTCGCGCCGATGGCGACGCCCGCGGCGGCGATCTCGTCCTCGGCCTGGAACGTCTTCACGCCGAAGCGGCGCAGCTCGGCCAGCCCTTCGAGGACGGACGACGCCGGGGTGATCGGGTAGCTGGCGTACACGAGCTGCTTGTTGGCCAGCTGCGTGGCCGCGACCAGCCCGAGAACGATGGCCTCGTTGCCGGTGATCTTGCGGTACGTGCCGGGGGCGATCTTGGCCTTGGCGACCTTGTACTGGACCGGCATCACCTCGACGGTTTCGCCGTAGTTGTAGCCGGCCTTGAGGGCGCGGGTGTTGGCCTCGACGAACTGCGGGTTCTTGGCGAACTTCTCGCGGATCCACTTGAGGGTGGGTTCGAGGCTCCGCTCGTACATCCAGTACACGAGGCCGAGGGCGAAGAAGTTCTTGCAGCGGTCGGCCTCGCGGGGGCTGAGCTTGCACTCGGTCACCGCCTCGCGGGTCATCTTCGTGACCGGCACGCGGACGACCTTGTACCCCTTCAGGCTGCCGTCCTCCAGCGGGCTGACCTTGTACTTCGCCTTCGACAGGTCCGACGTCTCGAAGCCTTCCGAGTTGACGACGAGGATGCCGCCCGGCTGCAGGTCGCGGAGGTTGGTCTTGAGCGCCGCGGCGTTCATCACCACCAGGGCGTCCAGCGCGTCGCCGGGGGTGTGGATGTCGGAGGCGGCGAAGTGGACCTGGAAGCCGGAGACGCCGGCGAGCGTGCCCGCTGGTGCGCGGATCTCGGCGGGAAAGTCGGGGAAGGTGGCGATGTCGTTGCCGGCGAGGGCGGAGGTGTTGGTGAACTGCGTCCCGGCGAGCTGCATCCCGTCGCCCGAGTCGCCGGCGAAGCGGATGGTGACCGACTGAACTTCTTCGACGCGCTTGTGGTGCCCGTTGGTGCCGTTGGCAGACGGGGGTGCGGCGGTCGGGGCGGCCGACCCGTTCTCGGAACTCATGAACACGGCCTCAACGCTATGGAAGGAGAGCGCCGGGGGAAAAGCGGTGCGGGAAGGCTTTCCTGGCTTCTGGTTCTTTATATCGGACGTGGCCGGCGAAAAGGGAGGGGAGTCGGACAGAAGTTGGGGCGGGGAGGCGCGTTGCAACCGGCCGCCGTCGTGGGGCCGGCTTCCAGCCGGCGGGCTCGGGTGTGGGGCCGGTTTCCAACCGGCCTTGCCTGAACCCATCGTTCCCTTACCGATCAATTCAGGTACGGCCGGTTGGAAACCGGCCCCACCCGCGGGTCACCTGGGCTTGAGCCGCCGCGACTTCGGGATCGCCCCGAACAGCGACTCGCCGGCGGCCGGCGCCGCGGGGGGCGGCGGGGGGGCCGCCGGCGCCGGGTCCGCGAACAGCGCCGACGGCAGCACGCCCTTCCGCCGCCGCCGCTTCTCGTCGTGCGACTTCACCGCCGCGTCCATCCGGCCCACCGCCCGGAACAGCGCCTCGTGCCGCTGCTTCTCCTCCGGGGGCAGCGCCGCACAGTCGCCGACCAGCGTCCGCATGTCCTCGACGAGCGCATCGGGCATCTCGGCCGCCACAGGCGCGGTCGGAGCCGCCACGGGAACGGCGTGCGGGATCGGCACGGGCGCCGCCTGCCGGGCGAGGAGTTCCATCATCGCCCGGTACACCTGCTGGTGCTGCTCGCTCTGCTGGGCCATCTCCGCCCGCAGCGCCTGTAGCTCGGCCTGCACCGCCAGCGTCGCGTCCCGCGCTTCCTCCAGGATCGTCAGCGCGTCGGCCAGGAGGCCTTCGAGCCGCTCGCCTTGTTGGGCCAACGCCGCGTGCAGGCCGGCGAACCCCGCCTCCTGCCCCTGCGACAGCTTCTCGATCTCGTTGAACTGGAACTCGGCCGCCAGCTCCGGGTCGGCCTGCACGTCCTTGCGGAAGAAGTACTGCACCGCCACCACCAGCAGCGGCTGCCCCTGCGGCGGCTTCAGCGCCACGAACCGGCCAAGGTTCTCGTAACCTCCCGCGCGCAGCTCGTCGCTCGTGCGGCGGACGGCCGCGAGTTCGGCGTCGAGGACCGACTTGGGGTCGTCGAAGCGGGCCAGCGACTTCGCCTCGGCGTCGAGCGCGGCCGGGTCGCCGAGTTGGTCGCCGGGGAGGAGGCGCGTCTTGCGGGCGGCCTTGAGTTCGGCGAGGCAGCGCTTACGGAAGTCGGGGCCGGCGTCGGGCAGGTCGTCGCACGGGGCGGCGGCGAGGAACGCCGTCACCTGGGTGCGGAAGGCGGCCTGCTCGCCGGTGGACACGGCCAGCTTGCACTTGTCCCACCACGACGTGCCCGCGAGGGCGAGTTCGATCGCCTTCCACGCCTGGGCGTTGGCCTTCTTGAGCGTCTCCTGGAGGCGCGCGCTGCGGTCCTGGAAGCGGTTGCCGACGGCCAGCAGCGCCGAGTCGGACCCCGGCCCGAGGACCTGCCGCAGCGCCAGCGCCGACACCTGGAACAGAACTCGCATGCTCATCCTCGCTCGTGCCACCCGGCGAGCCGAGCTCCGTAAGGAGCGGGGTGACGTTCCTGACGCGCCTCACCCGCCGCCTTACGGCGGTCGGCTCGCCGGGCCGCTACCGCAGCCGCTGCCGCACCCGCTGCCCCTCGATCTCCAGCTCGAACCACTCGCTCGCCGCCGGCACCCGAAACGTCACCTTCGCCGGCATCCCGGCGTCGAACTGCCGGGCGACGCGGCCGGCCGCGTCGTACAGCGTCGCCCGCTCGGCCACGATCTGGTTCTCGTCCACCACCTCGGCGAAGATCTCGGTCATGTTCCGCATGTCGGCCGCGATCTTGTGGTCCCAGATGTCCACGTCGGTGCCCGTGTCCAGGTCGTCGAGCTCCTCCATCTGCCCCTCGTCGATCGCGTCGCCGACGCCGATCAGGACGCACTTCACCGGGTTCCGCTTCCCGGCGGCGATCCGCTTCGCCAGCCGCGTCGTCGCGGCCTTCACCGCGTCCAGGTCGTCGAGCCGGCCGTCGGTCACGAACAGGTACATGCCGCGGGCCGCGTCCTCGAACCGCGTGAGGAAGTAGTCGAGCGCCGGCAGCAGGTGCGTGCCGGTTCCGAACTTGGCCTCGGTCGGGCCGCCCAGCGCCAGGGTGCGGCACTGGTCGGCGGTGAAGTCGCCGAGGGCTTCCACGCCGCGGCCGTCGTCGCACGCCCAGTACACGACGGTGGTGCCGCCGTCGGCGTCGAGGTTGCCGGCGAGGTAGGCGATGAACTCGCGCGCCCGCGGCTCGACGAGGTTCTCGCCGAACCGGAGGTAGCCGCGGCGGACGGCGTCGTCGTGCCCGGCCGGCTTCAGCTTCAGCGTCGCCTTGCCGTCCTCGGTCCGCTCGGCCATCCAGCCCTTCGCACGGTACTCCTGCTGCACCGCCGGCGGGAGCGTGCCGGTGAGCTGCCGGCCGTAGGCCTTGCGCATGGAGGCGCTGGCGTCGAGCGCCACGCCGGTCTGCCACCCCTCGGCCTCGACGCCCTGCGGCACCATCGCCACGGTGAAGGTGACCTCGACCTCGCGGCCGGCCGCGCGG
>JBGAQM010000201.1:0-11117 GCA_044220735.1 Urbifossiella sp.
GGCCGCGGCCCGCTCCGCCACGATCACCGGCAGCCGCTCGGCGACGGCCACCGCCGGGGCGGACGCGACGGGCCGGGCCGCCGCCGGCGTGACGACGAGGTCGGCCGCCGGCGTGACGATGCGGTCGGCGGCGGCCGCGACGGACCGGTCGAAGCCGGCCGTGATGCTGCCGCCCGAGACCGGGACGGCGAGCGGCGGCGGGGGCGGGTCGGCGATCCCCTGGGGGTCGCCGGCGCCGTCGACGAGGGCGAACTGGTCGGTCGCCGTGCGCGACCCGGACGTGAGCGCCGTCGCCCCGGCGTAGCGGAACACCGCGTCCTTGCCGTTGTCCACGACCCAGATGTCGTTGACGTTGTTCGGGTCGATGGTCAGCCCGCGCGGCTGCGAGTTGGCCGCGTCGAGCGTCCAGCTCCCGAGCAGCGCCCCGGCCGTGGTGTACTTGAACACCTTGTCGGTCGCGGCGTCGTCCGCCACCCACAGGCTCTGCCCGTCGGTCACGACCCCGGTCCCGTTCAGGTTCCCGGCCGCCAGCGCGAAGCTCGACGTGGGGGCGGCCGACCCGCCCCGCAGCGCCGCCGCCCCGGCGTAGTAGAACACCTTGTCCTTCTTGGCGTCCACGATCCAGATGTTGGTGCCGTCGGTGGTGATGTCCTCCGGGGTGTCGAGCCCGCTGGGCTTCCAGCTCCCGAGCGACGCCCCGGCGGCGTCGTACACGTACACCGTCTTGTCCTGGTCGATCACCCAGTAGGTCGTGCCGGCGGCGTTGGCCGCGACCCCGCGCGGGTCGGAGTTGCCCGACCCGAGCTTCGCCTGCGTGGTGGCGCCGCCCGCGGCGGTGTACCCGTAGGTGGTGTCCTTCGACCGGTCCACGACCAGGAACTTGGTCGGCCCGGTCGTGCCGCCGCCGCCGGTGCCGACCTGCACGGTGGCGGTGGCGCTCGCGGTGAGCGTGACGCCGCCGGCCACGCCGGTCACCACCACCCGGTTCGTGGACGGGCCGCTCACGACCTTCGGCACGTAGCTGTTGCTGCCGCCGACCTTCGCCGGCGAGTTGTGCTGGTCGAAGATGGTGACCCCGCCGAACGCCTTGCCGCCGGCGAACGCGGCCGCGGAGATCGTGAAGGCGTACCCGTTCACCACGTTCCAGTTCGGGTCGCCGACCGGCGAGTTCACCGTCATCGACTTGTACGCCACCCCGTTGTTGGCGGTGCCGGCCTGGTTCAGGTTCCACTCCAGGGTGCTGTCGAAGTCGGTGAGGACCGCCCCGTTGCCGGCCACCAGGCTGCCGTCGCCGCCGGCGTACCCGAGCGACTGGTAGCCGGAGAACGCCGCGTACCCCTCGGTGTTCGTCCCGCCCGAGGTGATGTAGTCCTGGTAGAACTGCACCAGCGTCGTCCCGTCGGCGTACTTGACCAGGAACCCGGCCTTGTCGCTGCCGACGAGGTTGTTGAACGTGTGGGTCTTGCCCTGGCTGGTCCACCCGGCGTCGGACCCGGTGCCGTAGGTGTTGTCGTTGAAGTTCGCGTCCTGGAGGTAGAAGACGCGGACGTCGCCGTTCGGCAGCATCACGTAGCTGAGCGTCCCGGACGCGAGGACCGGGCCGCCGGTCGTCGTGGTCACGGTCATCACCACCGGCGGGATGACGGTGGCGGTGAACTTCCACACCTCGCCGGCGTCGAGCACGTTGTCGTTGTTCCCGACCTCGTCCGGCAGGCGGGTCGGGGTGAAGTCGTCCGCCGCGAAGGTCGGCGTGGCGTTGTCGTCGCGGACGGTGACGTTCGTGATCGGCCCGCTGCCGGTGTTCGTCACCCGGTACGTGTACGTCACCGGGGCGTTCGGCGCGGCCTGCGTGGCGCTCGCGGACTTCTCGATGCTGAACCCCGGCGGCGGCGGCGGGGAGACGGTGACGAGCCCGGCGTCGATGGTCGGGTTGAACTCGCCCGGCGCGAGCACGACCGTGGGCGTGCAGCCCTCGGCCCCGGTGATCATGTTGACGTTCGAGTCGAAGGCGTCCTCGCCCACGAACGAGGCCGTGAACGTGAACCCGGACGGGGCCGTGAAGCACACCTGGTACTCGACCCCCGGGGTGAGCCCGACGAACTGATAATACCCCGGCTGGCCGGTCGTCGGGCTGTTCGCCGTCGTCGTCGTCGCCACCACCTGCCCGTTCACCTTCAGCTCGACCGGCACGCCGTTGACGCCCGGCTCGCCCGCGTCCTGGGTGCCGTCGCGGTTCGTGTCGCGCCACACGAAGTCGCCGAGGCCGGCGGTCGGCGGCGGCGAGGTCGGCGCGTTCAGGAAGTTGAAGAACTCGGCGGCGATCATCCCCTGCTGGCCGCCGGGGCCGGGGTTCGACACGTTCAGGAACGTGACGCCGAGGCTCTTGCCGGCCGAGACGTTGAGGAAGTTCGACGCGCTGTTCAGCGCCGCGAAGTCGGTCCCGTTCAGGACCTTGAAGTTCCCGCCGAACAGGTTCGGCGTGGCGTCGTAGAGCAGCTCGTAGATGGCGAGCTGGAGCCCGGTCCCGTCGGTCGGCGAGAGCGCCTGGTTCCCGAACGTGCTGTACAGGTAGCCGATCCGCCCGGCGTTCGTCGCCAGCCCCGGGACGCTCGGCGTGTCCGACACGGTCGTGCCGAACACCTGCGGGTCCGGGTGGTACAGGTCCACGCAGAAGCTGTAGACCGCCTGCGGCGTCGGGCTCGCGGCCGACGTGAGGTTCAGCAGGAACTGGTGGGCGTTGGTCGTGCTCGGCGTCGAGGTGAAGGCGTTGAACGGGGCGCCGGCGAGCTCGTAGGCCGAAGCCACGCCGGGGAGCCCGGGCTGGCGGGCCACCTGGACCGTCCCGGGGATGGTCACCGAGATCGACCGGTCGGCGTTCACCGTCGCGGCGCTGAACGCGGTCTTCGCCTGCGCGGCCGCCGTGCCCACCCCGGCCGCCGACTCCACGAGCTTGTACGTGCCCGGGCTCAGGTTGGCGAACTGGTAGTACCCGGCCGCGTCGGTCGTGCGCGTGCCGACGAAGATGCCGCCCTGATCGAACAGGGTCACCGTCGCCCCGACCCGGGGGGCGTCCGACGGGTCGAAGCCGGCGGGACCGGCGTCGGTGAAGGCGAAGCCCTGGAGCATGGCGGGGACTTCCCGCGCCTCCAGCGGCTCGGCGGCGGGGCGGAAGCGCTCGGACTTCTTCGGGGCGACGCCCCAGCGGCGAAAGAGCTTGTCGGTCCAGGTCACGGGATGATCCTCCGGGCGCGGCGGGGCCGCGGGTGGTGCGAAGCAGGAACGACCGCCGGCCCGCGAGGGGGCACGAACCGGCGGCATACGAGGCCGGTCACCGGGTCACCAAAGGGCCCAGGTCCCGGTGGCGAGCACGTAGGCGGCGAGCAGGGCGTTGGTCACGGCGTGGGCCACGACCGCGTCGGCGAGCCGGCCGCGGCGGGCGTAGGCGGCGGAGTAGCAGACCCCGGCCAGCGTGCCGGCGACCCACCGGTCGGGGTGGAGCAGCCCGAACACCAGCGACGAGGCGAGGACCGCCGGCCACGACCACGCCGTCGGCGGCACGGCGTCGAACTCGGCGGACCGGAGGCGGCGGAGCAGGTAGCCGCGGAAGGCCAGTTCCTCGGCGAGCGGCACCACCAGCACGGCCCCGGCCACGCGGGCCGCGAGCCACGCCGCGGCCCACGGCGCCGGGAGCGAGGCGAGCCCGGCCGGGATGGGCGACTCCCCGGCCGGGCCGCCGGCGAGGGCGTCCAGCCCCAGCCAGAAGGCGAACACCACGACGCCGATGCCGACCGCGGCGCCGGACGCCGACCAGCCGAGGCCGGCGTAGCAGCGGCGGAAGCCCCACACCGCCGCGCCGGCGGCGACGACCCGGGCGCCGTAGAGGACGTCGAACCCGCCGGCCGAGAAGGCGCCGGTGAGCATCGCGGTGCCGACCACGGCGAGCAGCGGCACGACGAACGGCGCCGCGGGGTTCGTCGCGGGCGCGGCCGCGACCCGGGCGAAGAACCGCGACCGTCGTCCCCCCGCGACCACACCCAGCGCGACGACGATGAACGACAGCCAGCCCGCCTGCGAGTGGAACCCGCCGCGGGCGACCTCGGGCCAGCCCCACGCCCCGACCGCGATCAGCACGGCGATGCGGAGCACGTTCGCGGCCCACGCCGCCGCCAGCCCGAGCGGCAGGAGCAGGAGGGCGTTCGGGAACCGGAGTTCGTCGCGGCGGAGGGCCACGAACAGCCCGGCGAAGGCGAGCACCAGCCCGAGCCCCTCGTACCCCGAGCAGCTCGGCGCGATCCGCACCACGAACCCGCCGGCGCCGAGCAGCCGGTCCGCCGGGTCGGTCGTCACGTCGGCGAACACCAGCCCGAGCACGGTCCGCGCGGCGGCGAGGGTGCCGTCGGCCATCGAGCCCCACAGCGGCTCGGCCACGCGGCCGGCGCCGAACCCGACGACGCCGGTGAGCAGCGCGCACGCGGCGAGCGGCCACCCGGCCCCGCGGGCGAGGGCGAGCCACGCCGCCGGCGGCAGCAGCAGCAGACACCACCCCGCGACCATCGCCAGGCCAGCGACCAGCAGCCCGGCGAACGCAACCCCGCCGCCGCCGCCTTCGAGCAGCAGCAGCGCCAGCCCCGCGACGCCGACGAACCCGCCGACGTGCGCGGCCAGCGCGCCGGCCCACGGGTGCGGACCGCGTGCAGCCGCGGCCGCCGTCACCGCCGCCCGCAGCCGTTCCCCGCCGAACATCAGCAGGGCGGCCGCGACCGTCAGCGCGAACTGCGGCAGGTAGTGGGCCTCGCCGAGAACGACGGCCCACCACGCGCCGTTCCCCGTCAGCCGGTCCGTGTCGAACCGGGTGGTCAGGGCCAGCAACTCGACGACGAGGAGGGCCACCAGCGCCGCCCACCGGGCGGGCGCGCGGGTGCCCGGCGCCCCGACGGCCGGGGCGAGGGTGGCGGGGATCACGGGGGCGGCTCCGGGTGTGACGCGGGCGTCAGTTCCGGGCGCGGCGGGACGCGGTGAGCAGCGCCACGCCGCCGGCCAGCATGGTGATGGCGCTGGCGACAGAGCCGGGGTTGAGTTCGGGGGCGTTGATGTCCACGGCGAGCGCGGTGCCGCCGGCGGCGGCGAACACGAGGGCGAAGCCCGCGGCGGCGAAGGCGGAGCGCGTCAGGGTGCGGATCAGGGACATGGGACGGGGTCTCCAGGGGGTGACCGGCCCAACGTGAGGGGCGTTCGACCGGCTACCTGAAGAATCGGCGTCGCGGGCGGGAATCCGCCAAGACGGGCGCGCGGCCGGCGGTCACACCACCACGCGGTTGCGGCCGCCGCGCTTGGCCTGGTAGAGGAGGTCGTCGGCCCGCTGCGTAAGCCCCTCGGGCGTGAGCGCCTCGCCGCCGGCGGTCGTGCCGACGCCGACGCTCACGGTCACCGGGAAGGTCTGCCCCTCGAACGTGAACGGGACGGCCTCGACCGCCGCCCGCACCCGCTCGCCGAACGCCGCCGCCTGGTCGCGGGTTGTCTCGGTGAGGACCACCGCGAACTCCTCCCCGCCGTAACGTGCGAATACCTCGTCGGACCGGACGAGGCTGCTGACCCGCGCGGCCAGCTCGCGCAGCGTCATGTCCCCGGCGACGTGGCCGAGGCTGTCGTTGATCTTCTTGAAGAAGTCCACGTCGAACATCGCCACGGCCATCGGCCGGCCGTGCCGCACCGACCGGGCCACCTCGCGCGCCAGCACCTCCATCAGGTAGCGGCGGTTGAACGCCCCGGTCAGCGGGTCCATCACCGTCAGCCGGTAAATCTCCTCGTGGTACAGGGCCTCCACGTTCCCGCCGGCGAGGTAGCGGAACAGGCAGTTCCCGACGCGCAGGTAGTCGCCGTCGGCGAGCGGGCCGGTGGCGACGCGGGCGTTGTTGACGAACGTGCCGTTGGTGCTGCCGTAGTCGGTGACGAGGTGCCGGCCGTCCGGCCCGAGTTCCACCGAGGCGTGGACTCGCGACACCGACGTGTCCGGGATCGAGACCGGGCACTCGGCCGCCCGGCCGATCGTGAGCGCGGCCGCCCCGACCGGGAAGCGGCGGCCGATCAGCGGCGACTTCGGGTAGATGTAGATGAGCGACGCGTCCGGCGCCCGCCCCGCGGCCGGGGCGTTGGACTGGGCGCTGACCGCCGTGCGGCCGATGTCGCCCTGGGTAATGGGGTTGTCGTCGCCGCTCACGGAAGGGGTTCCGGAGGCCGGGGGGAGGTGTGCGAACACTCCCGCGTGCGTTTATCTTACCACTTGTCTACCCTCACCGGGCCGCCGGAGGGCGTTTTCTGCCCATCTTCATGCGGCGCACGGAATGTGTGTGCTAGGAAAGGAATGCCGGATAGTTGGGTCACTCCGTTTATGCCGTCGGCCGAAACGGGGTGGCGGACGGCCGGCGCCCACGACGTTTCCCTTGATAGAGGCGGCCCGATGGCCAGCCCGCACCCTCCGAACGCCACGCCGCCGCCCGCCGACCCGCCCGGCGACCACACGCTGGTCCGGTTCGTCCGGGGCGGCGACGAGTCGGCCGCGGGGGAGCTGTACCACCGCTACGCCGCGCGCCTCCGGCGGCTGGTCGCCGACCGCTGCTCGCCCGAGTTCGCCCCCCGCTTCGACCCGGACGACATCGTCCAGTCCGTGTTCCGGGTGCTCTACGAGGGGATGCGGACCAAATTCTACGACGTGCCGCAGGGCGGCGAGCTCTGGGGGCTGCTGTTCGTGCTGGCCGTGAACAAGGTCCGCGACCAGGTCGCGTACCACCGCGCCGCCCGCCGGAACGTCCGCCGCACCGCCGGCGACGAGGTGATCGACCAGGCCGAGCCGCTCGGCCGCGACGAGACGACCGCGGCGCTGCTCCGCCTCACCGTCGAGGAGTACCTCGCCGGGCTCGACGAGACCGAGCGGGCGGTCGTGGCCCTGCGGATGACGGGGCACTCGGTGGACGAGGTCGCCGAGCGCGTCGGCCGGGCCAAGCGGACGGTCGAGCGCGTGTTGCAGAAGGCCCGGGACGAGCTGTCCGAACTCCTCCGCTCCTGACACGGTGGCCGCATGCCCGCCCCCGCCCTCGACGCCGCCGGCTCGGACCTGCTCGACGCCTTCGAGCGGCAGTTGCGGCACGACCCGGACGCGGACCTCGCCGACTTCCTCCTCGCCCCCGGCCACCCCGGCCGCGTCACGCACCTGACCGAGGCGGTCCGGCTGGACATGGAGTACTCCCACGGCCGCGGTGTGCCCCGGTCGCCGGAGCACTACCTCGCCGCCTTCCCCGACCTCGCCGCGGACCCGGCGGCCGTCGCCGCGCTCGCCTTCGAGGACTACCGGCTGCGGCGGCTCGCCGGCGACGCGGCCGACCCGGACGAGTACGCCCGCCGCTTCGGCGTGGACGCGGCCGACTGGCCGCTCGACCCCGCCGCCGACCGCGAGCCGGCCGACCCGTTCCTCAACGACGCCAGCACCACCCCGCCGCCGGCGGCGCGGATCGACCAGCTGCGGACCTCGGTGCTGAACCCACCGGCCGCCCGGCGTGCCGTGGAAGACCTGCCCACCAGCGGCCGCCCGTCGGCGTCCGCGGCGCCGGCCCCGGACAAGGGGCACACGCCCTCCCCCGTTGCGATGCCGGCCGCCGGGAGCCAGTTCCTGGGGTTCGACCTGGTCGAGGAGCTCGGCCGCGGGGCGTTCGGTCGGGTCTTCCTCGCCCGCCAGGGGAGCCTCGCCGGCCGGCTCGTGGCGGTGAAGGTGGGCCGCGGGCTGTTCGCCGAGTCGCAGACGCTCGCGCAACTCCAGCACACCAACATCGTGCCGATCTACTCGGCCCACGACGCCGGCGGGGTGCAGGTGGTGTGCATGCCGTACTTCGGCCCCTGCACCCTGGCGCACGTCCTGGCCGACATCCGCGCCCGCGGCGTCCTCCCCGCGACCGGCGAGCACCTCGTCGGCACCATCCGCCTCGGCAAGACGGTGACGCAGCCGGAGGCGGCCGGCCGGCCCGCCTCGTCGCCCGACATCGCGCTCGACGCCCCCGCGCGGGCCGGGGCCGCGGCGCGGGAGCAGGCGTGGGCGCGGCTCGCCGGGCTGTCGTACCCGGACGCGGTGGCGTGGGTCGGCGGCCAGCTCGCCGCCGGGCTCGCCCACGCCCACGCCCGCGGCATCATCCACCGCGACCTGAAGCCGGCCAACGTGCTGATGACCGACGACGGCGTGCCGATGCTCCTCGACTTCAACATCGCCGAGGACACCAAGGCCCGCGTGCCGTTGAACGGCGCCGTGGTCGGCGGCACGCTGCCGTACATGGCCCCCGAGCAGATCGAGGCGTTCGCCGGCGCCGCCGTCGCCGTGGACGGCCGGGCCGACGTGTACGCCCTCGGCGTGATCCTGTTCGAGATGCTCACCGGCGCCCGCCCGTTCCCCGACCACACGGGCAGCCACCAGGAGGTGACGGCCCGGATGCTCGCCGACCGGCAGGCCGGCCCGCCGGCCGTCCGCGACCGCAACCCGGCCGTGAGCCGCGCCGTCGAGGCGGTCGTGCGGAAGTGCCTGGCGACCGACGCGGCGGCCCGCTACGCCTCCGCCCACGACCTGCACGACGACCTGACGCGCCACCTCGCCGACCTGCCGCTCGCCCACGCGCCGGACCCGTCGCCGCGCGAGCGGCTCGGGAAGTGGCGGCGGCGGCACCCGCGGCTGGCGTCGGCCACGTCGGTCGGGGTCGTCGCCGTGATGCTCCTCGCGGGGACCGCCGCCGCCGCCTTCGCCACCCGGGAGCGGTCGCGGGCGTTCGAGGCCCGCGTCACCCTCGCCGACCACGCCCGCGACCTCGCCGCCCTCCGCGCCCCGCTCGACGACCGCAACCAGACCCGCGACACGCTCGCCCGCGGCATCGAGCAGTCGAAGGCCGCCCTCGCCCGCTACGGCATCCCCGCCGACGCCGACGCCGCGCTGTCGGGGTGGGATCGAACCGCGCTCGTGCGCTACCTCCCGAAAGATGACGCGGCGCGGCTGCGGGAAGACCTCGGCGAGGTGTACTACCTGATGGCGAAGGCCGCCGGCCGGCAGGCGCAGCTCGCCGCCGACGCGCCGACGCGCGACGCCCGGCTCGCCGACGCGGCCCGCTGGAACCGGCTCGCCGCGGAGTTCGGCGCGGGCCGCATCCCCCGCGCCGTCCGCGAGCAGCGCGCCGACCTGGAGCGCCTCGCCGGCCGGCCCGCGGACGCCGACCGCGCCGCGGCCGAGGCCGCCGGCACCGAGCCCGGCTCGCCGCGCGACCGCTACCTGTTCGGCTACTGGCAGCACCACCAGGGCCGGCACCGGCAGGCGGCCGCGGCGCTCGCCGCCGCCACCGACGCCGACCCGGGGAGCTTCTCGGCGTGGTTCGTCCGCGGGACCAACCACCTGGCGCTGGAACAAAACGACCTCGCGGCGATGTGCTTCACCGCGTGCGTCGCCCTGCGGCCCGACTTCGCCCCCGGGTGGGTGAACCGCGGCATCGCGCTGGTGAAGCTGCGGAAGTTCGACCTCGCGCTCGCCGACTACGCCGCGGCCGACCGGCTGGCGCCCGGCAAGGCCGACGTCCACCTGCTCCGCGGCGGCGCGCTGCTGGCGCAGGGGAAGGACGCCGACGCGGCCGCCGCCTTCACCGCCGCCCTCGCCTGCGCCGACTGCCCGCCGCGGGCGTACTTCCACCGCGCCGCCGCCCGCCGGGCCGCCGACCCCGCCGGCGCCGCGGCCGACGAGGCCGACGGGCTGAAACGCGACCCGGCCGACGAACTCGACTGGACCGCCCGCGCCGAGATCAGGCTCGCCGCCGGCGACGCCCGCGCCGCGCTCGCCGACGTGGAGGGCGCCCTTCGTGTCAACCCGCTGTCACTCCCGGGGCTGCAGCTGAAGGCCCACCTGCTCGGCGAGCGGCTCGGCGACGCGGCCGGGGCGCTGACGGCGCTCGACCGGGCGGTCGAGCTCTACCCGGACGCCGTGCCCGTCCGCGCCGGCCGCGCCGTCCACCACGCCCGCGCCGGCGACCGCGACCGCGCCGTCCGCGACGCCGAGGTAGCGCTGCAACTCGACACCGGCGGGGTGAACCTGTACCAGGTGGGCTGCGTGTACGCGCTGACCGCCCGCGCCCACCCGGCCGACCGGTTCCGCGCCTGCGAGCTGCTCGCCGCCGCCCTGCGGGCCGGGTTCGGGGCCGAGCACCTGCCGACCGACCCCGACCTCGACGCGATTCGCGCCACGGAAGAGTTCAAAAAGTTGACACCGTTACGCTGAGAAAATAGTTAGTGTTTTTGGCGGATGGCGGCCGGAACGTCGTTTATCATTGTGCAGGGTTAGCCCACGCCGCCCCCTCGGCGCACCCGGTTCGTCGCAGGTAAGTCCGATGACCCGCCCGACCCAGCCCCCGCGGCTCACCGCCCTCGAAGATCGGGCGGTCCCGTCCGCCGCCGCCCTCGGCGAGCCCTGGCCCGACGCGGGCGCCGTCTCCCTCAGCTTCGTCAAGGACGGCACCCGCGCCGGCGACGCGGGCTCTGGCCTGTTCGGCACCCTCAACAAGGTGGCGAAGGCCGACGACTGGCAGATCGAAATCCTGCGCGGGTTCCAGAGCTGGGCGGCCGTCTCGAACCTGAACGTCGGGCTCGTGGACGACGGCGGTGACCCGTTCGGCACGCCCGGCGACGTGGAGGGCGACTACCGGTTCGGCGACATCCGGGTCGGCGGGCGGCCCCTCTCGGCGGACGCGCTGGCGAACGCCGTCCCGTTCAGCTGGGGCGCCGGGACGTGGGCCGGCGACGTGCTGTTCAACACCGGCGTGCGCTACGGCATCAACCCGACGCAGGCCGGCGTGTACGACCTGTTCACCGTCGCCGCGCACGAGGCCGGGCACAGCTTCGGCCTGCCGCACTCGGACGACCCGGCGTCGATCCTCGGCGAGGACTACGCCGGCACGAAGGCGGGGCTCGCCGCGTCCGACGTGGCCCGCGTCCAGGCGCTGTACGGCGCCCGCCTCCCCGACCGGTTCGAGGGCACAACCGGGAATGACACCTGGGCCGGCGCCGCCGTACTCAACGGCACCGGCAACATCCAGGTGTCCGCCGACCTG
>JBGAQM010000202.1:0-11113 GCA_044220735.1 Urbifossiella sp.
CGCCACACCGATCACACCCGTCACACGCACCTCACCGAGGAGCCCCGGGGCCAGGCGGCGCGGCGTACCGTTCTGTACCGTCGATGTAACGGATAACCCCCTCCGTACCGTCTCAAGCCGCCCTTCCCTGCCCTCCTTCGCCTGTGCTTGCCATCCCGTCAACGGGGATGTAAAGTGCTTGCGGAACACGGCTTCTTTGCCAATCTGACGGTTGTTCTGCTGAATGCTTCGGGACCAAGAGGTCGCAGGTTCGAATCCTGTCAGCCCGACTTGTAAGTGCCTTGTGGAGAAGGGTTTGCAACAACGAGTTTTGTGCAAATCCCCGGTGTAAAAGCTGGTGTAAGCGGTGGTGTAAAAATCCCCGCCCCAATCTGACCGAGACGACCATAAAACCCCGCCCGATTCTTACCGGGCGGGGTGTTCGCTTTGAATGGCCCGTCAGCCTGACCTCCGTTCGGCATCTTCCGACAACCGCCGAGTCACCCACAGCCGACTCCTCACCACGCCCTCCGCACCGCCACGAACCACGCTTTCGGCCTGCCGTCCCGGAAGCTGGTGTCATTCGGATCGGGCCGGACCTCGTACCCGGACGGCTCGACGGACTCGACCGCCCAGCCTTCGGCGAAAACTTCTTGGATCTCCTTCCGACTCACCCGCCGAGGCCCCTCGTCGCCCGGTTCCTCGTCGGAGAAGCAGAGCAGGAAAAGACGACCGCCCGGCTTCAGCACCGACGCCAGCCCCTCGACGTAGCGCCGCCGATCTTCGTCGCCGAAGACGTGGAACAACCCGCTGTCGATCACGGTGTCGAAGACCTCCGGCAGTTCCTTCAGGGCCAGAGCGTCCATGACCAGGAACGTGGCCGTCAGGCCACGCTCGGCTGCCTTCTGCTTCGCAAGGGTGATCGGCTCGGCGAGAAAGTCGATGCCCGTGACCTTCTGGCCCCGGCTGGCGAAGAACAGGGCGTTCTCACCGCTGCCGCACCCGGCGTCCAGAACCGACCCGGTAATCCGGTCGGCCACGTCGAGCAGCGCCCGCTGGGGTCTGCCGGTCTCCCACCGGGGCTGCCCGGCGTACAGGTTCTCGAAGCTACTGCGGTCGTGGACGGGCATCGCTTATCCCTGCGTGTGTCGGTCGCTCGGTCGGTGGGTATTTTATCGGTGTGGGGCATGAGCCGCCGGGCCGGAGACAGTGCCGCAGCGGACGGACTGCCAGTTCACTCGAACGCTGGACCCGCCAACGGGCTTCCGACGTCGGTCCCGACCCCTAGTGTCCTGAGTCGGAAGTCCGGTCGATAACTTTCTTGATGCGGTCGAGAATCGAGTCGGCGTCGGCGACCCAGGCGAACGGCTTCGGGTCGGCGTTGTGCTCGGAGAGGTAGTCGGCGATCGCCTTCTCCAGCGCCGGTACACTCCGAAACACGCCCCGCCGGATACGCTTCTCCGTGATCTCGGCGAAGAACCGCTCGACCTGGTTGAGCCACGACGAACTCGTCGGGATGAAGTGGAGGTGGTACTCCGGATGGCGGAGCAACCACGCCTTGACGGCGGGCGTCTTGTGCGTCGCGTAGTTGTCGAGCACCAGGTGGATGCTCACCCCCGGCTCCCTCGCCAGGGTGGCATCGAGGTGGTCGAGGAACTTCACGAACTCCTGGTGCCGGTGCCGGCGGTGGCATTTGCCGTCACCCTCCCGGTGGCCACGTCCAGGGCGGCGAAGAGCGACGTGGTGCCGTGCCGGACGTAGTCGTGGGTGCCCCGCTCGACCTGCCCCGGGGTCATCGGGAGTACCGGCTGGGTGCGGTCGAGCGCCTGGACCTGGCTCTTCTCGTCCACCGACAGCACGAGGGCACGCTCCGGGGAAGCCAGGTAGAGCCCCACGACATCCCGGACCTTCTCCACGAAGTACGGGTCGGTGGACAGCTTGAACGTCTCGTGCCGGTGCGGCTGGAGCCCGAACGCCCGCCAGATCCTGCTGACCGCCGACTGGGACAGGCCGGTAGCCTTCGCCATCCCCCGGGTGCTCCAGTGGGTGGCGTTCGCCGGCTATGATTCGAGCGTCCGAGTGACGACCCGCTCGACATCCGCGTCGGCCCCCGTCCGTGGCGCCCCGGGCCGGGGCTCGTCCGTCAGGCCGTCGAGGCGGCGGGCGACGAACCGGGCTCGCCAGGTACCGACGGTAGCTCCGCACACCCCGAGGCGGGCGGCCACCGCCTTGTTGCTCGGGTCGTCGGCGCACGCCAGGACGATGCGGGCGCGGAGGGCGAGGCGCTGAGTACTCTTGGGGCGGGTGGCCCAGCCGGTGAGCTTGTCGCGCTCGTCGGTGGTCAGGACGAGTTCGGGCTTCGGACGTGCCATAGGGCCTCCTTTCCAGGAACCGTAACGGCACCGCACCACGAGCGCAAGGTTATTCGCCAGGCTTCCGACTCAGGACACTAGTTCCCTTACATCGCCGTGCAGCGGCGGGCCTTCGTCGGCGTCCACAACCCGCGGGTCAGCATCGACCCCAAGAAGCGGGAGCGGGTCGGGGCGTTCAAGAACCCGGGCCGCCGCTGGTGCCGACGGGTGACCGATATCAACGCCCACGACTTCCCGACCAACGCAGTGGCCCAGGCCATCCCATACGGGGTGTACGACCCGGAGTTGAACCAGGGCGTCGGCGGCGCGGCCGCCGCCCACGCGACGCGACGCGGTCGCGCACCTGGACCGGTCGATCGCCTCGACGCCGCTCGGCATCACGCTCGCCAGCATCGCCTTCGGGTGGGTCGGCGAGCCGGCCCTCGCCACCCTGGTCGAGCCGCTCCTCACGGCCGTCCTCCCCGTCGCGTGGGCGGCGGCCGCGGTCCACCCCGTCGCATTCGTCGTCGCCTTCGCGTTTATCACGTCCCTGCACGTGGTGTTCGGCGAGCTGATCCCCAAGACGCTCGCGCTGCAAACCCCCGACCGGACGTCGCTGTGGGTCGCCGGCCCGCTGAACGTGTTCGTCCGGCTGACGCGGCCGTTCGTCGCACTGCTGAACGGGACCGGCAACGCGACCATCCGCCTGTGCGGGCACGCCCCGGCCGGCGCGGAGGCGCACTCCCACTCGGTGGACGAGCTCGACCTGCTGATCGATGACACCCGCGAGGCCGGGGTGGTCTCCGACCGGCAGGCCGAGTTCGCCCGCAAGGTGTTCCGGCTGTCCGGGCGCCGCGTGGCCGACTGCATGGTCCCCCGCGCGCGGCTGGCCGCCCTCGCCCCCCTCGATACGCCGCCCGAGCACGTGCTGGAGCGCGTCCGATCCGGGGCGCACACGCGGATGCCGGTCTGCGGCGGCGAGCCCGACAACGTGGTCGGGGGTGTGAACACCAAGGACCTGTTCCACCTGTTCAGCCTCAAGGGGCTGGTGGTGCTGGAGGACGCGGTGTACCCGCCGCTGTTCCTGAACCCGGACGACGCCGTGGCCGACGCGCTGGACCTGTTCCGCCGGGAGCGGCGGCCGCTGGCGGTCGTCCGCGACGACGCCGGGCGGGTGCTTGGGTTGATCACGCTGGAGGACGTGCTGGAGTAGATCGTCGGGCCGATCGAGGACGAGCACGACCGCCCGACCCCGCGGCTGAATCTCCCCCCCCCGCGCCCCTGGGGACGTGAGGGACGGGGGCTCAGCGGCCGGCGGGGGCGAGGCGGCGCGCCGGCTGGCGCACCTCCTCGACGCGGAACCGACTCACCCCGGCGGGCACCGGCCACTCGACCACGTCCCCGGCCCGGTAGCCGAGGAGCGCCGTCCCGACCGGCGCCAGCACGGACAGCTTGTTCTCCGCGATGTCGGCGTCGGCGGGGAAGACCAGGGTGTACGTCTCCTCCTCGCCGGTCGCCAGGTCGCGCAGTCGGACGGTCGCGTTCATGGTGACCACGTCCGGCGGGAGCTCCGCCCGCGGGACCACCCGCGCCCGCCGCAGCTCGCCCGCAAGGGCGCCGCGGTCGCCGTCGTGCGGGTCCTGGCGGGCGGCCAGCACTCGGAGCAGGGTGTCGAGCTTTGCGCGGTCGTCGTCGGTGATCCAGATGCCCCGCTCCGCCGCGGGGCCGCGGTCTCGTACTCGCTGGCTCATGTCGTCCTCCTGGAGGCGGCGGGGTCGCCCGCCGGTAATGGGTTCGGTCACGCTGCCACGGCCCGGCGCCGGCGGCCCCAGCGCTTCTTCAGCCGGTTGCGGATCAGCCGGCGGCACCGGACCGCGGCCGCGGTGACGGCCGCCACCGGGTCCAGGCCGGTCCGGCCCACGACGACCGGCCCGGTCGGCAGGTGGGCCACTACCCGGCACCGCTTGTCCGGCCCGCCCTTGGGGCCGTTCACGTCGGTCAGGTACACGTCGACCCAGTGGAGGGCCGCCCGGACCGGGGCGAGGGCGGTCTCCAGGGCCCCGGCGACGCGCGCCCGCAGGTCGGTGTCGGCGGTGATGGTGCGGGGGTGAATCAGTACGCGCATGGTCTTCCTCCGTAATGCGCCCGGGGCGGCCCGTGGGGCCGCTCGGGCAGGGTCATCGGGTCAGGTGGCGGGCGTCAGGAGGCGGGGCGGACGGCGTGGGCGAACACGATGCCCCGCGGCCGCCGCTGCCGGTCGAGGATGACGAGGTAGGGCTCCTTCGTCCCGTTCAGGCGGTGGGCGAGTTCGCGCACGCCGGCCTCCGGGGTCGCCACGATGAACCGCCGCGTCATGTGGTAGCCGACCTCGTCGGGGGTCGTCACCCCCGGCACGGCCTGCCACTCGGTGACCACATCGTTCCGCGTGCGGCGGTGGTCGAGCCAGCGCCGGTAGTCGGCGGCGCCGAACAGACCGACACACCGCCCGCGCGGGTCGACCACGGGGGCGACCCGCGCGCGGGCCGCGTCCAGCAGGCTCGCGGCCGCGGCCACGCCCATCCGCGACGGGAGCACGAGCGGCGGCTCCGTCATCAGGTCGCGGGCGGTCTTCGCGGGCGGCAGTGGGTGTCGGGCGGTCATGGTGTTCTCCTTCCGGTTCGTGGTCGGGTTCAGTGCTGCCGGCCCGGCGGCGGGTTGTCCCAGATGGCCGTCAGGGCGAGGAGCAGGTCGGCCGCGCGGACCACGCCGACGGGGGTGCCGTCGGCGTCCACGACGTAGACCCGGCGGACCAGGCACTGCGTCATGACCACGGCCGCCTGGCGGGCGTCGGCGTCCGTCTCGACAGCGATGACTGCCGGCGCCATCACCTCGCGGACCGGCGCCCCGTCCACCCCAGCCTCGACGGCCAGCAGTACGTCCGACAGGCTGATGACGCCGACCGCCCGGCCGGCGTCATTCACGACGAGCGCGGCCTCCTCCCCGCGGCCGGCGAGGACCACGGCGGCCTCGCGGACGGGGATGCAGTGGCGGACGGCGACCGGGTTCGGGCTCATCACGTCCCACACCGGGACGCCTTCCAGCCGCGACCGGGTGGTCGGCAGGGCGAGTGGGAACGGGCGCATGGGCTCCTCCAGTCGGGCGACGCGGGTCGGGTCGGTGTCACACGATGACCCACCCAAAGCAGGCCCCGTGCCAGTCGCGCCCGGACGGGGCCGCGTGGCTTCGCGGGTACTAGGAATACAAGGGTTTCGTGCGCGAGATTGGCGATACCGCGGCGCTGTGTCGTCGCGCCCGCCGCGGCCGTGGGCCGCGGCAGGTGATCGGCCTTCGACCGGGGGCCGGGCGGAGTTCGCCCGGCGGGAGGAGTCCGAGGGCTACCCGGCGTCCTCGCCGGCCGCCGGCTTCTCGGCCGACAGGCCGAGTGCGGCGAGCTTCGTTCGGAGGGTCGCCCGGGTGATCCCCAGGTGCCGCGACGCCTGCGACAGGTTCCCGCCGGTGTGGCGGAGCACGAGCGCGAGCAGGTGCCGGTCGATCAGCTGCTGGTAGTCGGCGTACAGGTTCGTCGCGCCGCCCTTCAGCTGGCCCTCGACGTACGCGGTCAGCCCGCCGAAGTCGAACGCCGCCTCGCCGGCGCCGCCCTCCCCCCTGCGGACGGCGGCGGGGAGGAACTCGGGGAGGACCACCGGCCCGGTGGTTTCGAGGAGTGCCTGCTTCACCACGCTCTGCAGCTCGCGCACGTTCCCCGGCCACGGGTAGCGGCGGAGGAGGTCCATCGTCTCCGGCGACACCTCGCGCACCTCCTTCCCCAAGTCGCGGCCGAACCGGCGGAGGAAGTGGTTGACGAGCAGCGGCAGGTCGTCGCCGCGGTCGCGCAGCGGCGGGATGCGGATGGTGTACACGTTGAGCCGGTAGTACAGGTCGCCGCGGAAGGTGCCCTCGGCGACCATCTTCTCCAGGTCGCGGTTCGTCGCGGCGACCACCCGCACGTCGGCACGGATGACTTCGTTCCCGCCGACCCGCGCGAACTCCTGCCCCTGGAGGACGCGCAGAATCTTCGTCTGCGTCAGCGGCGTCATGTCCCCGATCTCGTCGAGGAAAAGCGTCCCGCCGTTGGCCTGCTCGAACTTGCCGATCCGCCTGCGGTCGGCGCCAGTGAAGGCGCCCTTCTCGTGCCCGAACAGCTCGCTCTCCAGCAGATTCTCCGGGATGGCCGCGCAGTTGATCGCCAGGAACGGCCCGGCCGAACGCTTGCTGTAGTGGTAGACCGCGCGGGCGACGAGTTCCTTGCCCGTCCCGCTCTCGCCCAGAACGAGGACGGTCACGTCCTGCGGCGCGACCCGCCCGACCTGCTTGTACACCGCCTGCATCGCCGGGCAGCGGCCGATCATCGCGTCGGCCGCGTCCGCCGCGGTACCTTCCTCCGTGATCGTTGCCGGCACCCGCATCAGCCGGCTGATCTCGAACGCCCGGTCCACGAGGTCCGTAAGGTGGTCGAGCTCCAGCGGCTTGAGGAGGTACTCGTAGGCGCCGAGCCGCATTGCCTCGATGGCCGTGTCGGCGGTGCCGTGGCCGGTGATGAAGATGACCGGCACCTTCGGGTCGGCCGCGTGGACGCGGCGGAACGTCTCCAGTCCCGACTCGCCGGCGAGGTTGATGTCGAGGACGACGACGTCCGGCCGGTCGCGCTCGACCGCCGCGAGCCCCTCGACCGCGGTCGCGGCGGTGACGAGCGTCACGTCCGGCCCCGGGAACGCCCGGCGGAAGAAGTGAAGGATCGACGGCTCGTCGTCCACCACGAGCAGCTTCGGCATTGCACCCTCCGCGAGGGCCGGCGTCAGGCCGGCACGGGGAGCCGGAGGGCGAAACACGCGCCCCCGGCCGGCAGGTTGTAGGCGGTCAGGCTCCCGCCGTGGTCCTCGGCGATCCGCCGCGACACCGGTAGCCCCAGCCCGATGCCGGTCTCCTTGCTGCTGACGAACGTCTCGAACACCTTGGGGAGGATGTGCGGGGCGACGCCCGGCCCGGTGTCGCGGACGAGCAGCTCCACCCACCCGTCGCGCGGCGGGCGGAGCTCGACGTCCACCGCCCCGCCGTGGGGGAGGGCGTCCAGCGCGTTCAGCACGAGGTTCAGGACGAGCTGCTGGAGCTGGTCCTGGTCGCCGTCCACCGGGGCCGGGGCGGCGGGCCGCAGCACCCGGAGGGTGACGCCCTGCTTCCGGGCGCGCCCGCCGACGAGGGCGACCACCCGGTCCACGACCTCGGCGGGGTCGAGGCGGTGGCGGTCCGGGCGCGGCGGGCGGGCGAAGTCGAGGAACGTTCGGAGGGTCCGCTCCATCCGGCGAACCTCGTGCTCGATCACCCGCAGGTCCTCGGCGGGGAGCCCGCGGGCGTCGGCCTCGCGGAGGTTCACCTGCACCAGCCCCTTGATCGACGTGAGCGGGTTCCGCAGCTCGTGGGCGACGCCGGCGGCCACCTGGCCGATCGCCGCCATCTGCTCGGCGCGGACCAGCTGCCGCTCCCGCAGCCGCTCCTCGTTCCGGTGCCGCTCCATCGCCGTCGCCACCACGTTCGCCACCGCCTGCACGAAGTGGACGTCGCCCTCCGGGAACGGCCGCGGGCGCGCCGCATGGACCCCGAGCACCCCGAGCGGCCGGGCCTGCCCGTACAGCGGGACCGTCAGGCTACTCACCACCCCGTGTTCGCGGGCCATCGACGGGGCCGGGTAGCGGGCGTCGGTGCGGAGGTCGTCGATGAGCACCGGGGCCTGGTCGAGTACCACGCGCCCGGCCGGCGTGCCCGGCCCGAGTTCGACCGTCGCCCCGCCGACGAGCCCCGCCCGCCACCCGACGCCGGCCCGGAAGACGGCCGAGCCGTCGGGGCGGAGTTCGAGGAGGTTCGCGAACTCGACGCCGAGGTCGGCGGCGAGCAGCGCGACCGTCTCGCCCATCAGCTGGTCGAGGTCGATGCCGGTCAGCGCCCGCCGGCCGAGCTCGGCGACCAAACCCTGCTGGCGGGCGCGGGCGCGGAGAACTTCTTCTTCGCGCTTGCGCGCCGACACGTCGCGGAGGACGAGGAGGGTGAGCCCTTCCGGGCCGGCGACGTGGGCGAGGGTGGCTTCCACCACGACCGCCTCCCCGTCGTCGCGGCGCACGGCGAGGTCGGCGGGCACGCCGGGGGTGGCCGCCAGGAGTCGCGCGTACGCGGCGCGCCCGGCTTCGGTGAGCAACTCCTCGACCGGGCGGCCGATCACGTCACCCGAGTTCCGGCCGAGCAGCGCTTCCGCCCGGGCGTTGACGAAGCCGACAAGCCCGGCCGGGTCGATGACGGCGATGCCGTCCGCGGCGGAGCGGAAGAGGCTCTCGAACGGGACCTGCGTGCCGGGCCGCATCTCCGACGCCTCCCTGATCGATTCCCGACCGGCCCCTGGTCGGCGGCTGACCGGCGATTCCGGAGCGGGTGCACGCGGCGGGCCGCCGCCCTCGCTCCGGCCGCTCGGGTACGATCGTTGCTTATCAGTCCGAGCAGTACCCACGCCCGAGGAACCAGGAACCATGCAAGTGCCGGGTGGCTTTCGGCCGGTCGTCCACCTCGACGGGATCGTCCGCCGGGTCAACCCCGTGAGCCGGGAGATGGACGTCCACGCGGCCGGCACCACCGTCAGTATCGACGTTCGACCCGACTGCGTCATCACCCTCCGCGGCGAGCGGGTGAAGTTGCGGATGCTGCAGCCGCGCGACCGGGTCCGGGTGACGTACACCGAACACCAGGGGACCCGGGTTGCTGCCGCGGTCGAGGTCCGCACCGGCTCCGCGGCCCCGCCGCCGGCCGACCCCTTCTCCGGAAAGGACCGCGGATGAGCGCCGACGCCACGCCCCGCCCGATCGATCCGCGAGTCCGCATCGGCCACGTCCACCTGAAGGTCGCCGACCTGGAGCGGGCGCTGCGGTTCTACTGCGGCGTCCTCGGGTTCGAGCTGACGCAGCGGTACGGGACGCAGGCGGCATTCGTCTCGGCCGGCGGCTACCACCACCACATCGGGCTGAACACGTAGGAGAGTTGCGGCGGATCGCCGCCACCGCCGGGGACGACGGGCCTGTACCACGTCGCCATCCTTTACCCGACCCGGCACGCGCTCGCCGACGCCCTCCGGCGTGTGCTGGACGCGGGAACCCGACTCGACGGGGCGAGCGATCACGGCGTCAGCGAGGCGCTGTACCTGCGCGACCCGGACGGCAACGGCGTCGAGCTGTACTGGGACCGCCCGCCGGACGTCTGGCCGCGGACGCCCGACGGTGGGCTGTCGATGGACTCCCGGCGGCTCGACCTGACCGGCCTACTGGCGGAGTTGCGGGCGGAGGCGCCTGCCGCGAGCGCGCCCTCGGTCGGCCCCGGCCCCGCGGACCTGTGAACGACGGCCCCCGCTGGCCGCCCCCCGCCCACGGTCGATTATCGCCCGACCTGCGGACGCGTCCTGCGGCCGGTGAGCCCGATCGCCTCCATTCTTCCCGCCCCCGTTTCGCAACCACCGACTCGCGATTCGCCTGCGCCTCCTGGCGTTTCGTGCTCGCCCACGGGCCCGGGCGGCTCGCGACAGCGGTCACTGGCACGGCGGCTGCGTTACCACCCTGCAGACCCGAGGACGAGTCACGGACCGCCGCCCGGCCCCACCGGCCGGGTGGCCGGTTTGGGACGGGAGACCTCCCCCGTCGTGGGTCGTTTTCCCGGGGCGGGCATGGCCTGCTCCGCCCTCGTTGCACCAGCACCAACCAGGAGGCAAGGCCATGACGACCTGACGCGCGACCGGACGATGATGCCGCTGGTCCTTCAGGCCGGGACGGCGGCGGACCTGATGACGAAGAACCCGCAGTCGCTCCGGCGCGACGCGACGGTCGCGGGGCGGCCGCGTTCCTCGCCGCCGCGGGTTCAGCGCGGTCGTCGACGAGGCCGGCCGGCCGGTCGGCGTCGTCAGCCGGACCGACCTGCTCCGCCACTTCGGCCGGACCGCCGTTCTGCTGGCCGCCCGGCCCGGCCAGGGCGGGGCCGAGCCGGACGGCAGCACCCCGGTCGAGGACGTGATGACACCCGGGGTGTACTGCGTCCACGCCCACACCCCGGCCGGTAAGGTCGTGAGCAAGATGCTCGCTCTCGATGTCCGCCGGCTGTTCGTGCTGGACGACGCAGGCGTGCTCGTCGGTGTCGTCAGCGCGTTCGATGTGCTCCGGGGGCTCGACCGGCCGTTCCGGGCCGCCGGGTAGCGGCCGCGGTCGAGCCGTCTGCGGACGCACGAGGAGGTGACACTCAGGAGGATCAGCGATGAACACCGGCATCACGGCACGGAACCCGATCACCAGACCGCGTGACGCGGTGGACCTGGCGTCGGACGACTCCTTCCCGGCCAGCGACCCGCCGTCCTGGACGCCGGTCAGCGGGACCGGGTCGCCGGGCCGCGTCGGGGGCTGGTCGAGGGAGGTTGTTCCACCCGCGCGGGCGGCCGACCGCGCCGGCGGGGGCTCGTCCCGGAGCCGGTCGGAGGGGCCGAGATGATTGACCCGGACGCCGGGGAGACGCGGATCGAGGCCGACATCGAGCGGCTCGCGGCCGAGACGGGGCTGAAGCTCCGGGGTCGGCTGAGCGACCTGCGGATCGAACGGCATGGCGGGGGCGTCGTGCTGAGCGGGACGGCTCGCTCGTTCTACGCCAAGCAGCTCGCACTGCACGCGGTCATGTGCGGCACGCGCCTGCCGGTCCTGCGGAACGAGATCCGGGTGCTTTGAGGCGGGGTG
>JBGAQM010000203.1:0-11055 GCA_044220735.1 Urbifossiella sp.
GACCGTCCCCCCGCTCAGGGTGATCGTCTCGGCGGCGAGCGTCAGCGTGCCGCCGCCGGCCGTCAGGTTCAGCGCCGTGCCGATCGTAATCGCGTCCGCCCCGGTGCCGCCGTCGATCGCCAGCGCGGCGTTGAACCCGGACCCGAGCGACGTGACGGTCACGGTGTCGTCGCCGGTGTCGCCGGCGATGATCGTCAGCGACGCGGTCGGGTTGGCGAACGTGGTCGTCTCGCCGGACGTCGAGGTCACCGTCGTCTGCCCGGCCCCGCCGGCCGTCACCGTGATCGTCTCCCCGGTGGTGCTGTAGGTGAGCACGACGTTCGCGGCGGGGACGGTCGAGGTGATCGGGTCGAGGCCGGTGTAGGTGATCGTGTCGCCGTCGAGCCGGACGCTGCCGTCGTGGGCGTTGAGGTAGTCGAACGCCAGGGTGCCGACCGAGCCGCCCTGGAGGGCGAGGGTGTCGAAGCCGCCGGCGCCGCCGTTGTACTCCACGCCGTTCGCCGGGACCGGCGAGCCGCCGGCGAGATCGATCACGACGGTGTCGTTGCCATCGCCGGTGTTCAGGATCAGCCTGCCGGTGACGGCCGCCCACGGCACCTCGATGGTGTGCAGGTCCACCTGCGTCGCCGCGCCGCGGGCGGTGAGCACCCGCGCGGCGTCGCTGACGCGGATGTTCGCGCCGACCCGGCTGACGGTGATCTGGTCGTCGGTCGCGTTGGCGATGTCGGTGACCACCAGGTTGCCGGCGCCGTCCAGCTCGACGGTGGTGTCGGCGAACTGGAAGTTGGCGAGCGAGTCGATCTCGGCCTGGGTGAGGAACGCCGCGGCCTGCCCGCCGAACCCGCCGGAATCGACGAGCGCCGCGGCCGCGGCGACGGCCTGCGCCCGCGTCGGGGCGGTGATGGTGAACGACGCCAGCCGCACCGTCTGCCCCGCCGGCACGGTGAGCGTGTACGTCCAGACGATGTTGTCGCCGATCAGCTGGCGGGAGGTGGGCGTCAGCCCGGCCGGGCCGTTGACGTAGTGGATCGTGGCCGGGGCGCCGGTGCCGTCGGCGTCGTCGGTGCCGACCCAGCCGGGGCCGCTCGCGAACACGGCGGTGGCCGCGTCGGTGCCGAGGTTCCCGACCACGGTGACGGTGGTGGTGATCGGGCTGCCGGTCGGGTTGGTGAACACGTCCACGGTGCGGGCGAAGTCGTACGCGCCGGCGGACGGCACGGTGACCTCGCGGGAGACGGTGAGGCCGGCGAGCGTCCGGGGGCCGGTCGCCAGCGTCCGCCCGCCGTCGGTCGCGACCGACGTGGTCGGGGCGTAAGCGGCCCCGCCAACTTGGAGGCGGTTCAGCCCGTCGAAGGCGTTGTTCGTGCCGTCGATCAGTTGCCCGGCGCCGGACCCCCGCGTCTCGACGTCGAACCGGAAGCCGTTCGGGGAGGTGAGGGTGTAGGTCGGCCCCATCTGGTCCACCAGGTCGTCGACGTACGCGAGGCCGGCGGGGAGCGTGAGGCTGTTGTTGAAGAACCCGAGCTGGTTCGTCCGCGTCGTGGCCGGGATGCCGTAGGCCGAGGTGACGATGACGGTGCTGGTGCCGTTGGCCGGGATGGAGAGCGGCACCGCCGCCTGCCCCGGCCCGTTCTGCACGCCGTTGGCGAGGCTCGTCCACACGCTCACCCCGTTCACCGCCACGCTCGCGATCTCGCCCCAGTTCACGAACGACGAGTAGTAGAAGTTGGGCGTCCAGGTGATCGGCGCGCCCGTCGTGTTCTGCACCCGGAACAGCGCGGCCGTGATCTGACCGTTGGTCGAGGAGACGTAGTAGTCGGTGTCGGCTACGACCGTCGCGTTCGCCCCGGCGACGGCGCTGTTGGGAAACAGGGTCGCCAGCGTTCCGAGGTTGGTGGACATCTGGCCGGCGGTGCCGTTGCCGTCGGTCCACGTCGAGGGGGTCACGCCGCCGAACATGGCCGCGTCGTTCCCCATGATCCAGTTGACGCCCTGGTCGTACGTGTTGAACGTGGCCCACCGGTACTGGGTGGTGGCCGGGAGGTCGTCGACGTAGTTCAGGCCGGCGGGGAGGGTGAGGCTGTTGTTGAAGAACCCGAGCTGGTTCGTCCGCGTCCCGTTCGGGATGCCGTAGGCCGAGGTGACGATGACGGTGCTGGTGCCGCCGGCCGGGATGCTGATCGCCACCGCCGCCTGCCCCGGGCCGTTGGCCACGCCGTTGGCCTGGCTCGTCCACACGCTCACCCCGTTCACCGCCACGCTCGCGATCTCGTTCCAGTTCGCGAACGACGAGTAGTAGAACTGCGGCGTCCAGGTGATCGGCGCGCCCGTCGTGTTCTGCACCCGGAACAGCGCGGCCGTGATCTGACCGTTCGTCGAGGAGTACGTGTAGTCCGTCTCCGCCACCACCATCGCGTTCGCCCCGGCGACGCCGCGGTTGGTGAACAGGGTGGCCAGGGTGTTCAGGTTGGTGGACATCTGGCCGGCGGTGCCGTTCGCGTCGGTCCACGTCGAGGGGGTCACGCCGCCGAACATGGCCGCGTCGTTCCCCATGATCCAGTTGACGCCCTGGTCGTACGTGTTGAACGTGGCCCACCGATACTGGGTGGTGGCCGGGAGGTCGTCGACGTAGTTCAGGCCGGCGGGGAGGGTGAGGCTGTTGTTGAAGAACCCGAGCTGGTTCGTCCGCGTCCCGTTCGGGATGCCGTGCGCCGAGGTGACGATGACGGTGCTGGTGCCGCCGGCCGGGATGGACAGCGGCACCGCCGCCTGGCCCGGGCCGTTCTGCACGCCGTTGGCCAGGCTCGTCCACACGCTCACCCCGTTCACCGCCACGCTCGCGATCTCGCTCCAGCTGGCGTACGACGAGTAGTAGAAGTTGGGCGTCCAGGTGATCGGCGCGCCGGTCGTGTTCTGGATGCGGAACAGCGCGGCCGTGATCTGCCCGTTGGTCGAGGAGACGTAGTAGTCGGTGTCGGCCACGACCGTCGCGTTCGCCCCACCGACGGCCTGGTGGGTGAACAGCGTGGCCAGGGTGTTCAGGTTGGTGGACATCTGCCCGGCGATGCCGTTGTTGTCCGTCCAGTTCGAGGGGTTCACCCCGCCGAACATGGCCGCGTCGTTCCCCATGATCCAGTTGGTGCTCTGGTCGTACGTGTTGAACGTCGCCCACCGGTACCGGGACACGGCCGTGTTCGTGGACGTGACCACGAAGTCGCGGACAGAATCCCCGCCGGCGAGCGGGTTCCCGGCCACGTCGGTGAGCGTGCCCTTGACGGCCAGCCGGTAGACGCCCGCGGCCAGGCCCGGGAAGGTGAGCGTGGTCGTGGTGCCGGCGTACACCGCGGACAGCGGGACGAGGGCGTCGTCGCCGGTACCCAGGAGGCCGTCGGCCCCCGCGCCGCGGAGCTCGAAGTTTCCCGCCACCGCCCCGCCGGCCATCACCTCGCTGTACGCCACCCGCAGCTCGGACGTGCCGAACGGGTAGGTGCCGTCCGCCTGCCCCGGGGTCACGCCGGTCACCTGCGGGGCGACCGTGTCCACCACGTCGAACACGCGGACGAAGTCGGCCCCGCCCCCGAGCGGGTTGCCGGCCTGGTCGGTGACGGTGCTGCGGACCGTCAGCCGGTACTGGTTCGCGAACAGGTCGGCGAACGAGAGCGTGGTGGTGTTCGCGGCGTAGGCGACGGTCAGCGGGATCGTCACGTCGTCGCCGGTACCGAGGAGGCGGTCCGGGCCGCCCGACAGGAGCTCGAAGTTCGCCGCGGCCGCGCCGCCGACCACCGCCTCGCTGAACGCCACCTGCACCGACGTGTTGCCGCCGCGCTCGAACGGCCCGCCCGGCAGCGCCGGCGTGGTGCCCACGACGGTCGGCGCGGTCGGGTCCTGGAAGTTGGCGATCGAGGCGACTTCGGCCGGGGTGAGGAACGCGGCCGCCTGCGCGCCGAAGCCGCTGGCCGTCACCAGCGCCTGGGCCGCGGCCACCGCCTGCGCCCGGGTCGCGGCCGCGACCGTGAACGTCGCCAGCCGGACCGTCTGGCCCGCCGGCACCGTCACCGTGTACGTCCAGACGACGTTGTCGCCGACCACCTCGGCCGCGTCGGGGACCAGCCCGTTCGGGCCGTGAATGTAATGCACGACGGCCGGCGTGCCGGTGCCGTCGGCGTCGTCGGTCCCGACCCACTGGTCGCCGGGCTCGACGGCGGTGTTGCCACTCTGGGTGGCGAACACGGCCAGCCCGGCGTCGGCGCCGAGGTTGCCGACGACCCGCACGGTTGTGGTGATGTCCGCGCCGGTCGGGTTGGTCAGCACCTCGACGGTGCGGGCGAAGTCCTGCCCGCCGGTCGCGGGCACCGTCACCTCCCGCCGCACCGCGAGGCCGGCGAGCGTCTGGGTGGGGGTGACGACCGTGCGGCCGCCGTCGGCCAGGTTGAGCGGTCCGACGGCGGGGGCGTAGTCGGCGCCGCCGACCTGGAGGCGGTTCAGCCCGTCGAAGGCGTTGTTCGTCCCCTGCACCAGTTGCCCGGCGCCGAACCCGCCGGTCTGCACGTCGAACAGCAGGCCGTTCGGCGAGGTCAGCGGCTGCACGGCCCGGATGCTCGCGTTCGGGACGACGACGAGCAGGTTCGCGCCGGCGTAGGTGGTGATCAGGTCCGGGAGGGTGTCGGCGGTCACCCGCGCGACGGCCAGCCCGACGCTGTTGCCGCCGCCGACCGACACGGTGGTGGCGAGCGCGAACCCGCCCGCGCCGTTCCCGCGGAGGGCGGTGACGACGCCGTTGCCGATGTGGTTCACCGCCAGGTCGAGCCGGCCGTCCAGGTCCAGGTCGGTCGCCACGAGCGTAATCGGACCGGACCCGCCGGTCGGAACGGTCGCGGGGCTGCCGAACCCGCCCGCCCCGTTGCCGAGGAGCACCGACACCGTGTTGCTGCTCCGGTTGGCGACCGCCAGGTCCCACCGGCCGTCGCCGTTGAAGTCCTCGGCCACGAGCCCGATCGGGGTGCTCCCGTTGGTCCCGAGGTACGACCCGGCCGAGAATGACCCGTTGCCGGCGCCGGTGAAGACGTTGACGTACCCGGAGGCGTACGAGATCGCGAGGTCCTGCCGGCCGTCGGCGTTGAAGTCGCGGACCACCACCCCCTGGGCGCCGCTCGCGGTGCTGTACCCGTTCGCGTAGGTGAACGCGCCGGTGCCCGAGCCGGTAAAGACGTACAGCGCGCTGTTGCCGCTCGAGGTGACGGCGAGGTCCGGCTTGCCGTCCTGGTTGAAGTCGCTGACGGCGATCGAGTTGATGTCGGAGTACGTCGCGAACCCGGTGGCGACCCCGCCGGAGAACGTGCCCGTCCCGGACCCGAGGAGGACGCTGACGCCGCTGCCGTAGTGGGAGACCGCCAGGTCGAGCTTGCCGTCCAGGTTCAGGTCCGCGACGGCGATGGCGGCGGGGCTGGACCCGCCCGTGGGGAAGGCGAGCGCCGGCCCGAACCCGCCGAGCCCGTCCCCGAGGCGCACGGCCACCGAGTTGCTGCTGTAATTCGTCGCCGCCACGTCATCGACGCCGTCGGCGTTGAAGTCGGCGACGACGAGCCCGTACGGGTACGAGCCGCCCGCGGGCAGGCTGGTCGTCGTCCCGAACCGGATCGCCGTCGTGGCCGGCGGCGCGCCGAGCGCGACCACCACTTGATAGCTGCCGGTGTCGAGGGCCACGATGTCTGGAACGGCGTCGGCGTTCACCCGCCCGACCGCGATTCCGTACCCGTACCCGCCGCTGAGGCTCACCGTCGGCCCTGTGGTGAAGGTGCCGGTGCCCGTGCCCTGGAGTACGACGACCCCGCCGGACCCGCCGTGGACGACGGCCAGGTCGGTCGCCCCGTCGCCGTCGAGGTCCGCGGCGGCGAGGTCGTACGGCGCGCTCCCCCCGGAGAACGCCGTGACCGCGGCCCCGAGGCCGCCGGCGCCGTCCCCCAGTAGCAGGCCGACCGAGTTGCTGCTGAGGTTCGTCACCGCCACGTCGGGGCGGCCGTCGGCGTTGTAGTCGGCGACCGCGACCGCGAGCGGGGTGGTGCCGCCGGACGAGTAGATCGGCCCGAGCGTGAACGTGCCAGTACCCGAGTTGACGAGCAGGCGGACGCCGCTGGACTCGTACGCCACGACCAGGTCCGCGTCGCCGTCCGCGTCGAAGTCTCCGACCGCGACGCCCTCCGGGTACGCCCCCCCGCCGAGCACGACCGTCGGCGCGGAGAACGTGCCGTCCCCGACGCCGAGGAAGATGCTCACGCCGTGGCTGTTGACGTTCGTCACCGCGAGGTCCGGCTTACCGTCCCCGTTGAACTCGCCGACCGCGATGGACCGGATGTTCGGCTGGCTGCCGCCGGACGAGAAGGTCGTCTTGCGCGTGAACCCGCCGGCTCCGTTGCCGAGGTACACGGTCACCGTGCTGTCGTTGATGTTCGTGACCGCCAGGTCGGCCTTGCCGTCGTTGTCGAAGTCGCCGCTCGCCAGCGCCCGCGGGGCGTTGAGCCCGGTGCCCGACAGGGTGGTCGCCGCCCCGAGCACGCCGGCCGCGTTGCTCAGGCGAACGGTCACCGTCGAGCCCGAGGAATCGGCCGTCGCCACGTCGGCGGTGCCGTCGCCGTTGAAGTCGGCCGTCAGCACGGCGAACGGGAACGACCCCGTGGCGTAGGTCGTCGGCGACCCGAACGCCAGCTGCGGCACGACGGGCGGCACGACGAAGTCGCCGAGGTACGGCACGACCGGTTGCCCCGCCGCGTCGGCTATGCCGCCGGCCGTCTCCAGCCGATAGACGCCGGCCGTCAGGCCCGGGAAGGTGAGCGTCGCCGTCGTCCCCGCGTACGCCGCCGACAGCGGCACGAGCGGGTCGTCGGGCGTGCCGAGCAGGCCGTCGGCCCCGACCGCGCGCAGCCGGTAGTTCGCCGCCACCGCGGCCCCGGTCACCGGCTCGCTGTAGGTGAGCGTGGCCGTGGTCGTCCCCGTCGCGACCGTCCCGCCGGCAAGCGACGGCGTCTGGGCTGTCACCCGCGGCACCGGGTCGAACACCTGGAACTCGCGCACCCAGTCGCCGCCCGCAGCCCCGTTCGCGTCGCCGTCGAGGGCGTTCCCGTCCGCGTCGGTCATGCCGTCGCGCACCGTCAGCCGGTACGTCCCCGCCGGGAGGGTGGAAAACGTCAGCGTGGCGGTCACCCCGGAGTAACTCGCCACGGTCAGCGCCACCGCCGTGTCGTCCGGGGTGCCGTAGGTGGCGTCGGGGCCGAGCTCCGTCAGCTCGTAGTTGCCCGGCCCGTCGCCGCCGCCGACAAGCGGGCTGGTGGCGGGGCCGGCGTCGGCGCGGACCCAGATGCGGTACGAGTTGGCCCGGAGCGAGGGCGTGCCGAACAGCGCCGGGCCGGTGAACCCGTTCGCCGCGGTCGAGGGGACGGCGCTGAACGACGACCCGTTGTACCACCGGTCGGCGCCGTACCCGGTCGAAACGAGCGGCTGGCCGTACTGGTTCGACAGGAGGCTCGTGTTGGTCGTGTTGATCGCCGTGAACGCCGGCGGGGTCGGGAGCGGGGACGTGAACGCCCCGGTGTAGTAGCCGTCGAACGTGCCGTACCCCTGGTTGTTGGCGTCGATCTGGTGGCGGATCTGGGCGCCCGGCAGGTTGTACAGGTCCGACAGGTCGCGGGTGTGCGCGCTGTACGCGCCGACCGTCCCGGTGTTCACCGTCGGCACGTTCGTCGTCGGGGACGAGCCGTACACGCTGGACACGGCCAGCATCCACCCGCCGCCGGCCGTCACCATGTCGGCGTAGGCCTGGAACGGCGCCCGCGGGCCGACGCCGTCGGTGTCGAACCAGTACACGCCGCTCGGTGCGGACGGACGGGCCGCGTGCAGCGCCAGCGCCGAGGTGGCGGGGTTCTGCTGCAACCCAAGGGCGAACGCCACCGGCTCGCTGAACGTCACCGCGACCGACGTGAACCCCAGGTTCGACACCGGCCCGGCGTCCAGCGCCGGGGTCGTGGCGGTGACCGTCGGCACGCCCGGGTCGGTCGGCGTGGGGGCGGCCGGCGAGACGTAGCGGAGGGCGTTCGCCATCAGCCGCCCGCCGTGGGTGGACGCCGTCCAATAAACGCTGTTGACGGCGCTCGACTCGGGGAAGAAATTCAGCGCGACCACCTTCCCGCCGGTGCCGGTCTTCTCGACGACCAGCGGGAGGCCGTCGGACCAGCTGGCGATGAGCGTCGTGCCCGACGCCGGCCCGCCGGTGCCGCGGTAACTCGCGGACCCGCCCGAGAAGGAGGTGACGCCGGCCATGACCGGGTGCGCCGGCTGGGCCACGGCCCCGAGCGTGGCCGTGCCGGAGTTGTAGCTCCCCACGTTGATCGGGCTGAAGCCGCCGGCCTGCCAGTTCCCGCCGAGCTGGTACCCGCCGTAGAAGTCGAACATCGCCGGGACGACGCCGCGGCCGCCGCTGGCGTACGCCGCCAGGTTGCTCCCGAGCAGCGTCGGGTCGGAGAAGCTGTAGTTCGAGTACACCAGCGCGGCGTCGAAGTTGTTCAGGTACTCGATGCTCGGCGTCCGCGACGACACGTCGAGCGTGTACACCTGGTTGGCGGCGTAGAGGCCAGTGCTGACGATGCTGTTCTTCACGTCCGCGAGCTGGCTCGCGGTCGGCTCGGCGCCGAGGATCACGACGCTGCCGGCCGGGAGCGGGGCGCGGTTGAACTGGAGGTCGGCCCCGAAGTAGCCGTTCATCCCCACGCTCCGCTCGGAGGAGGGGAAGGCGAAGCCCGAGCCGGGAATCGACCGGGCCGCGACGGTGGTGACCATCGGGTCGGTCGAGAACCCGTTCGTGAAGTACGTGTAGGGGTCGGCCCCCCCCATGTTCGACGCCGCCACCACGTAGTCCCCGGCCGGGATCGTGACCGGGGTGCTCAGGCTGGCGTAGCGGAAGTGGCCGGACAACGGGTCGGAGCTGGTCACGGTCACGGAGGCGAGCAGGGAGCCGCCGGTCGTCCACAGCCCGACCTGCTTCGGCCCGTTGGCGAACCCCGGGCCGTTCCCCTGGTAGTCGTACGCGCCGAGTTGCGTCACCTCCAGCGGCGTGGCGGCGGAAAACTCGGTGCCGAGGGAGAACACCCCGCCCCCGGACATCGACCCCTCCGACGCGAACTCCCAGGCGGTGGCCGGCACGCTGCGGTCTTCCAACTCCTCAATGCGGCCGCCGACGCCCCCACGCGGGGCCTTCTGGATGGGGGCCGCCGGGCGGCCGCGGAAGGCGCGGGTGAGCAGCCGGGCGGCGAGCGACTTCCCCAGGGGTGTGAGCCGGCCGTGGTTCGGGCGTGCCCCCCGCGGACCGGGGGCGGGCGAGTCGGCCGCGGGACGAAAGCCGCGGCGGGTGGGGCGTGGCGGGCCGGGGGCCGGGGGCAAGGAGGAGTCCCGGCCGCGAGCCGGTCCCTCCCGCCGGGGTGGCAGGGGTCCGTCGGTTACGCGCCCCGGCGGCCCGGCGCCTTCGGGGCGCGCGACGGGACCAGGCACGGCGGCGCGGGCCGCGGCGCGGGGTGAAGTCCAACGGGAGTGCGTTCGTCCGCCTGTGGGCGACCGACCGGGCGCGGGGATGTGACAGTTCCGCGGCGCGGTCCAGGTCCGTTCGAGCGAACCGTTAGCCGGGGCACCCGGTTCCCGAGTCGGCACAGGCCGCGGAACCGGCGTGAGGCGGGTACCCCCGGTCACGGGTTGGAGTTGTTACGATTACACCCCCTGTACGAGACACGCAAGGAGCAGCGGACAGGAAGCTTCGAGAAAATTCGCGGTTTGGGGTGATTAATCCGCCTTGATTGGTTATGTCGAATTGGGCTGACGTGCGACTGATCGACCGAAGTGGTCTACCGGCAACGCCTAGCGCGCTCCACGCGCATGGTCACCCCGAGGCGCCGGTGCGGTGCGGGGGGTGTCGGAAAATCCGACCAGAACACGTTCGCCGGACCGAGTGGTCTCATTTCGCCCAGAGTTTGCGGTCGAGGGTGCGGTAGCCGATCGCCTCGGCGAGGTGGTCCGCGGTCACGCGGTCGCTGCCGCCCAGGTCGGCGACGGTGCGCGCCACTCGCAGGATGCGGTCGTGGGCGCGGGCGCTGAGGCCCAGGTCGTCCATCGCCGCCTTCAGCAGCCCCACGCCGTCGGCGTCGAGCGCGCAGTGCCGGCGGATCAGTCGGCCCGTCATGCGCCCGTTCAGGGCCACGCCGTCGCCGCCGAGCCGCGCCCGCTGCCGCGCCCGCGCCGCCACCACCTGCTCGCGCATCGCCGCGCTCGTGGTGCCGTCCGCCTTCGCCGTCAGCTCCGCGAACGGTACTGCCGGCACCTCCACGTGCAGGTCGATGCGGTCGAGCAGGGGGCCGCTCAGGCGACCGAGGTACTTCTCGACCGCGAGCGGCGAGCACCGGCACGGCCGTCGCGAGTCGCCCAGGTAGCCGCAGGGACACGGGTTGAGCGCCGCGAGGAGGACGAAGTCGGCCGGGAAGGTGGTCGACCCGCTCGCCCGGACGATCGTCACCCGCCCCTCCTCCAGCGGCTGGCGCAGCACCTCCAGGCTCTTGCGGTTGAACTCGGGGAGTTCGTCGAGGAACAGCACCCCGTTGTGGGCCATCGAGATCTCGCCCGGCTGCGGGACGGTCCCGCCGCCGACCATGCCGGCGTCCGAGATGGTGTGGTGCGGGCTGCGGAACGGGCGGGCGGACAGCAGCGCCCGGCCCGGCGGGAGTTGCCCGCACGACGAGTAGATGCGCGTGGTGTCCAGGCTCTCGGCCGCGGTGAGCGCGGGGAGGATGGTCGGCAACCGGCGGGCGAGCATCGACTTGCCGCTGCCGGGCGAGCCGATCATCAGCAGGTTGTGGCCGCCGGCCGCCGCGACCACGAGCGCCCGCTTGGCGAACTCCTGGCCGCGCACCTCCGCGAAGTCGATCCCGTACCCGTCCGTCTCGCCGGGCGCGTCGCCGGGCTGGTAGGCCAGGGGGTCGACGCCCGCCGCCCCGGTCACCAGCCCGACCGCCTCGGCGAGCGACG
>JBGAQM010000204.1:0-11688 GCA_044220735.1 Urbifossiella sp.
TTAGCGTTGCCCAACGCTAAGCCGCAAGCGGCAACAGAACCACCCGCGTTCAGAACAGCTCGTGGATCGGCTCGGGGTCGTCGAGCACGTTCGTCGGCCGGCCGCTCGGGTCCAGCAGCATCAGCTTCGGGTCGATCCCCAGCACCTGATAGATCGTCGCGTGGATGTTCGACGGCGTCACCGCCCGCGTGTGCGGGCGCTGGCCGAGGCGGTCGGTCGAGCCCACCAGCCGGCCGCCCTTCACGCCGCCGCCGCCCATCAGGCAGCTGAACGCGTTGCCCCAGTGGTCGCGGCCCGGCGTCCCCTTGCTCCCGGCCGGGCCGCCGTTGCCGCCGTCGTTCATCTTCGGCGTCCGCCCGAACTCGCCGCACAGCAGCACCAGCGTCGTGTCCAGCAGGCCGCGGTCGGCCAGGTCCTCGAACAGCGTCGCCACCGCCGCGTCCACCTGCGGCAGCAGCCGCTCGTAGCTCGCCTTCAGGTCCCAGTGGTGGTCCCAGCCGCCCGAGTGGACCGTCACGAACGTCGAACCCGCTTCCACGAGCCGGCGGGCGAGCAGCGTGGACTGGCCGAGGCTGTTGCGGCCGTAGCGGTCGCGCAGGCCCACCGGCTCGCGGCCGATGTTGAACGCCTCGCGGGCGGTCGGCCCCATCACGAACTCGATCGCCTCGCGGTTGAAGCGGTCCATCGCCTGCGCGGTGCGGTTCCCCTCCAGGTCGCGGCGGGCGGTGTCGAAGTGGGCCAGCAGCGCGCGGCGGCTGTCGAGCTTGTCCACCGTCAGGCCGGCGGCGAGGTTGAGGTTGCGGACCTGGTAGTTGGTCGGGCTCGGGTCGCCGGTCAGGAACGGGTCGTGGTGGTTGCCGAGGAAGTTGCCGCCGAAGTAGCCCGGCGCCAGCCCGATGCTCGCGGCGTGCGGCGCCCCCACGTACGCCGGCATCCCGCTCACGCGCGGCCCCAGCTCACGGCTCACGATCGAGCCGATGCCGGGGAACTTGCCCGGCGTGTTGGCGCCGCTGACGCCCATGTCCTTCGCCGTCAGCATCCGGTGGCCGCCGGCGAAGTGGTCGCCGGTGTCGTGGTGCAGGCTGCGCACCACCGAGAACTTGTCGGTGTGCTTCGCCTGCTTGGGGTACAGCTCGGTGACGTCGAAGCCGGGCACCCGGGTGCGGATCGGCCGCCAGATGCCGCGGTACTCCTCCGGGGCGTCCGGCTTCATGTCGTACATGTCCATGTGGCCGGGGCCGCCGTCGAGCCAGATGAGAATGACCGAGGTGTTCTTGCGGTCGGCGAGCGACGGCTGGGCCTTCGCCTTCATCAGCGACGGGAGGCCGACGGACGCCATGCCGGCGACGCCGAGCTGGAGGAAGTCGCGGCGGGAGCGGCCGTCGCAGTAGCGGGCGGAGCGGCCCAGGTCGAGGCGGAACATGCGGGCTCCGGGGGCGGGAATGGCAGACCGGCGGGTATTAGAACTGTCGCATCCGGCGGGGCCGGCGTCAAGCGGCAATCCGGGCTTCGCGCCGCGGCGGGGTCTGGGTAAACGGGCGGCCCTTCGGCAGGAGACGGCGGATGCGCAAGCTGACGTGGTGGGTCGGGGTGCCGGCGGCGGTGGTCGCGGCCGGGGTCGTGTGGGTGACGGTGTTCCCGAGCGAGTCCGGGGCGGGGTGAACCCCCGTGGGCTGCGGCCCGGTCGGCGGTCTGCCGGCCTTCGACCCGTGGGTGTATCAGCGCCCGGTGTACCAAGCCCCGCCGCGGCCGGCGCCGGTGGTCGTGAAGCCGGCGCCGCCGGCGGTGCGGCCGGTGGTCGTGCCGCCGCCGGAAGCGCTGGGGGTGAAGTTGGAGGTGCCGCCCGTCGAGGTGCCGCCGCCGGGCGAGCTGGGGATCGAGCTGAAGTGACGCGACCGCTTGCGGCTTCGCGCTGCCCCGTGCGACGCCGCAAGCGGAACCTCTGCTTTCAGTTCGTCGCCGCGGCCGCCGTGGGCGTGTGGAGCCCCGACCCGCCCGCGAACGCCGGGAGCGGCGCGCCCGGGGTGGCGAGCGCGGCGTCGGCCTGGCCGATGAGGTCGCGGAGGGTGCGGCGGAAGCCGTCGTACTGCGTCTGGAGGCTGTCGCGCTCGGCCGTGCGGGTGCGGAGGTCGGCGCGGGCGGCGTCCTTCTGCGTGCGCTCGGCGGCGGCCGCGGCGGTCGCCTGGTCGAGTTGCTGCTGCAACTGCGTCTGCCGCTCCTGCGCCTGCGCCAGCTGCGCCCGGAAGTTGTCGCGGGCCGACGCCGCGGCGCGGAAGTCTTCTTCGAGCCGCTGCACCTTCGCGTCGGCGCCCTTCGGGTCGCCGACGCCGGGCGCCTTGGCGCAGCCGTAGATGCCGAGGAGGGCGACGAGGAGGAAGCCGAGCACCTTGTGGGATCGCGTCATGGCCGGTCTCCGGCGGCGGGGTGGGTCGTGGCGGCGTGTTTCGACCTATCTTCTCTCGGCACCCCGGAGCCCGCGGCTTACGCAAATCTGCCCGCTTCCCAGACCGTTACACCTTCCCGAGCCCCCCGCCGCCCGCGCCAGCCGGCAGAACCCGCCGGGCCGGGCGCGCCCGACTCGCCACCGCGTCCTTGCTCCGGCGCAACCCCGGCCGTAGCATCGCCGGACGTGGACCCGCCGCCGCGAGGCACCTCTCCATGCTGTTCGCCTACGTCCAGGACCTCGACCCGCTCGGCAACCGGCCGCTGTCCACGGTCGTGGCGGCGCTGCCGGTACTGGTCCTGTTCTACCTGCTGGTCGGCCGCCGCTGGCTCGCCAGCTGGGCCGGCGTCGCCGGGGCCGCCACCGCCGTCCTCATCGCGGCGGCCGTGTACCACATGCCGGTCGATCAGGCGTCGTGGGCGTTCGTGTACGGGGCGGCGTTCGGGCTCATGCCGATCGGCTGGACGGTGTTCGCGGCGATGCTCCTGTACAACGTGACGGTCGAAACCGGCCAGTTCGCCGTGATCCGCCGGAGCATCGGCGGCCTGAGCGGCGACGCCCGGGTGCAGGCGGTGCTCATCGGCTTCGCGTTCGGCGCCTTCATGGAGGGCGCCGCCGGGGCCGGGTCGCCGGTGGCGATCTGCGGCGCGATGCTCGTCGGCCTCGGGGTGCCGCCGTTCAAGGCCGCGGTGCTGTGCCTCATCGCCAACACGTCGCCGGTGTGTTACGGCGGCCTCGGCGTGCCGATCCTCACCCTCGGCAACGTCACCGGCATCGACCCGGCGACCGTGAGCGTGATGTGCGGCCACCAGCTGCCGCTGCTGTCGTGCCTGGTGCCGCTGTACATGGTGCGGTGCATGTGCGGGTGGCGCGACACGTTCGCGGTGTGGCCGGCGCTGCTCGTCGGCGGCGGGTCGTTCGCGGCGTTCCAGTACGTGTTCGCCACGTTCCACACCTGGGTGCCCGGCGTGTACATCTGGCCGCTCACCGACATCGGCGGCGGCCTGTTCTCGCTCGTCACCCTGGCGCTGTTCCTGAAGTTCGTGTGGAAGCCGAAGGACGAGTGGCGGTTCCCGGCGGAGGGGGCGGGCACGATCCCGGCGCCCGCGCAGGCGGCCCCGCACGACCCGCACGCCGAGGCCGCGGTCGAGGAGGCGAAGCGGCTGCTCGACTCGTCGTTCCGCAACCCGCACGCCGAAATCCCGCTGACGGCGCGGAGCGTCGCCGTGGCGTGGTCGCCGTTCCTGCTGATGGCGGTGTTCCTGGCCGGCGCCGGCGTGGTCCGCGGGGCGGAGACGGACGCGAAGCGGGCGCTCGAGGTCGGGCCGCTGCGCACCTTCTACGAGTTCGAGGTTCCGACCCTGCACAAGCAGGTCGAGCGCGCCGACCGGCTACTGCCGCCGGGGGCGACGGGCGACGCCCGCAAGGAGGCGGCGGTGTTCAAGCTGCCGTGGGTGACGGCCCCCGGCTCGGCGGTGTTCCTGGCGGCGCTCGCGTCGATGGCGTTCCTGCGGATGAGCGGCGCGCAGGTGGCCGGCGTGTTCCGCAAGACCGCGATCCAGATGAAGATTCCGATCCCGACGATCGCGTTGATGCTGGGCCTGAGCTACGTGACGAAGTACGCCGGCATCGACGCCACGCTGGGGGTCGCGTTCGCCGAGACGGGGGTGCTGTACCCGTTCTTCGCGGCGATGCTCGGCTGGCTGGGGGTGTTCCTGACCGGCACCGACGCCGGCAGCAACGCGCTGTTCGGCAGCCTCCAGAAGATCACCGCGACGGAGGTGTTCAACAACCACCCCGCGGCGCTGTCGAACCTGTCGCTAGAGCAGACGCAGGTGCTGGTCTGCACGGCGAACAGCACGGGCGGGGTGATGGGGAAGATGATCGACGCGCAGAGCATCTGCGTGGCGACGGCGGGGACGAACCAGCTGGGCCGCGAGGCGGACATCTTCAAGGCGGTGATCTGGCACAGCGTGTTTCTGGCGAGCGTGGTCGGCGCGCTGACGGCGCTGCAGGCGTTCGTGCCGCCGTTCACGCGGATGGTCCCGCACCCGTGACGGGACTTCCCGGACCCCGGCTCGGGTTTGAACCCCGGAGGGGTGACGGCGCGTAGCCCCGGGTGGAACCCGGGGCGGGCGTCGGCGTGGAACCGGGGCGTGACCCTCGGACTCCGCCGCAGGCCGCCCCGGGTTCCACCCGGGGCTACACGCCGACGCCCTCCGGGCTCAAGCCCCGAGCCGGGAGCGAGACACCTCTTCGGATGCCTTCTCAGGCCAAAGGTCTGAAAACCGTTGTCGCGCGGCTCGTTGCGATGCGCTCTGGCGGGGATTACCATGCGACACCGCGTCACACGGGAGCAACGCGTGCCGATCACCACCCCCTACGTCCGCCGCGAGCTGTCCGATGTGACGCCGTGGGCCGAGACGTGCGGCCGGATTCGGCCCCTCATCGCGGAGGCCGACCGCGCCGCCGGCGAGGTGCACCACCTCGAGATCACCGACGCCAAGCTCCACTACCACGAGCGGACCGACGAGTTCTACTACGTCCTCGGCGGCCGGGGGCGCATGACCCTCGACGACGCCGAGATCGAGCTGCACGAGGGCGTGGTGGTGTACGTCCCGCGCGGGGTGCGGCACCGCGCCTGGGGCGACCTCAAGGTGCTCGTCGTGTGCGTCCCCGCCGGCGTCCTGCACGACGTCCACGAGGTCGCGCCGGGCGGCTGACTCACGGCGCGGGGAACTGCGGCGGGCGGCCCTCTACCACGCCCAGCACGTCGCGCACCACCCAGCTCATGTTCTCCACCGCCGTGTACGTCCGCGCCGCCATGTGCGGCGTCAGCAGCACGTTGTCCAGCCCCAACAGCGGGAAGTCGGCGGGCGGCGGCTCGGGGTCGAACACGTCGATCGCGGCGCCGGCGAGCTTCTTCCCGCGCAGCGCCGCCGCCAGCGCCGCGGTGTCGAGCACCTCGCCGCGGCTCGCGTTGATCAGGATCGCGCTCGGCTTCATCAGCGCCAGCTGCGCCGCGCCCACCAGGTGCTCGTTGCCCGGCCGCATGTCGGTGTGCAGCGTCAGCACGTCCGCCTCGCGGAACAGCGTCGCCGGGCCAACCGCCTCGGCCGGGAACGTCAGCTGCGAGCGCACGTCGAGGACGTCGTGGTAGATGACGCGCATCCCGAACCCGTTCGCCACGACGTGCCCCACGCGCCGGCCGACGCGGCCCATCCCCAGCACGCCGAGCGTCAGCTCGTTCAGCTGCACGCCGCGCTGCTCGTTCCGCACCCGCTTGAACTCCGCCGGCGTGTACGCCGTCTCCCGGAAGAACGCCCACGGCCGCAGCAGTTGCAGCATGTAGCCGACGACGAAGTCGCCGACCGCAAGGGTGTTCGCGTCGGGGGTGTACACGACCTCGACGCCGCGGGCGCGGCAGGCCGCCACGTCGATGTTCTCCAGCCCGACGCCGCCGCGGCCGACCACCTTCAGCTTCGGGGCGCGGTCCAGCAGCGCGGGGGTGACGCGGGTGTAGGTGCGCACGATCAGGGCGTCTGCGGCCGGCAGCGCGGCGGTATACTCGGGCGTGTCGGGCGCGGCTTCGACGACCCGGGCGCGTTCCTTGAGCCACGCCAGCGGCGCGGCGTCGGTGTCTTCGGTGACGAGAACGAGTGGTTGGTCAGACATGCCAGCCGTTCTAGCGAAGCGGCCCGCGGGTGCGAGGGGAGGGGGCGATGGTGTACGTCATCCTGGACGACGCCGACGCGCTGCGGCTGGCGGCGGAGGTGAACCGGCACCTCGCGGCGGGCTGGGCGGCGCCCGGCGGCGTCGCGTGCGACTTCGACCGGCTGAACAAGGCCGCGCGGTCCGTGCAAGCGGTGGACCGCGAGCCGGCGACGCTGTGAGTCGGCGGGCCGCCGGTGTGGGGCTGACTCTGGCCGGTTGGAAACCGGCCCCACAACCGACGACGCCACGACTACAGCTTCGGCTCAGGCCTCGGCTGCGGGGCGGGGGCCGGGGTGCCGGGGCGGCCGGTCTTCTGCTCGGCCTCCAGCTTTCGCCCCTGCTCCTGCGCCTCCTCGATGTAGGTGTCCACCACCCGGTTCGACTCGATGATCTGCACCACCCCCGGGCCCGAGATCACCAGCGCCGCCGCGATCAGCAGGCACAGCACCGTCGGGAACGCCATGTAGAAGTTGGCCCGGTTCGCCGCCGCCTCCGCCCGCTGCCGCGCCGTGACCTGCAGGCTCGCCGACAGCTCCCACAGGCCGCGCGTGATGTCCGACCCGAGCCGGTCCGCCTGGCTCAGCAGGAACACCAGACTCCCCAGCTCCGGGATCGGCTGCCGCCGCCGCCACCGCTCCAGCGCGTCGGACAGGCTCCGCAGCTCGGCCTGCGCCAGCACCACCCGCACCTCGTGCGACAGTTCCGGGAAGCCGCGGCGCACCGCCTCGCCGCTCGCCGCCAGCGCGGCCGGCAGCGTCGCGCCGGTCGAGAGCGTGAGGCCGAGGGTGTCCATGAGCATCGGCAGGCCGCGGCGGATGCGGTCGCTGCGGCCGTCGGCGGCGATGCTCAGCGCCACCCGCGGGACGGCGAACCCGAGCACCCCCGTCACCACCGCGAACAGCAGGTACGCGACCGACACCGGGCCGTCGGTGGTCACCGACGCGGCCAGCCCGCCGAGCAGCGGCAGGTACGTGAGCACGGCGCGGACGGCGGTGAAGTTCACCTCCGCCGTCGGCTCGAAGAACCCGGCGCGGACGAGGTCGGCGGCGACGGCGTCGCGGCCGGCGCGGGTCTGCGGCAGGAGCGCGGCGACGGCGGGCGTGAACGGGCCGAACACCCGCGGCGCGGGCGGGTCGTCCGGCATCACCTCGCGCCGCCGGAACAGCGCCGCCGTGGCCAGCGCCAGCAGCGCGACCGACGCGGTCACGGCGAAGACGAGGCCGAGGAGGGGAAGCTCTTGCATGGCTTCGAGTTCCGTGCTCCGTGTATCAGTGTTCAGCGTTCAGTGTTCAGTGTTCAGTGGTGATGCTGTGAACGCTGAACGCTGAACGCTGAACGCTGAACACTGAACACTGAACATCCTTAGTAGTCGTCCTGCCGCCGCAGCAGCAGCGTGATCCACACCAGCCCGAGCACCTCCAGCACCACCGCCGCGATCAGCATCTGCTGGCCCACCGGCTCCTGCACGAACCGGGTGAACATGTCGCGCTGGAACACGTAGTACAGCAGGAGCGCGACCGGCGCCGACAGCGCCACGAAGTACGCCCCCACCCGCGCCAGCGTCGTCACCGACCGGAAGTAGCCGCGGTACTGGTTGCGGTCGCGGATCGACGCGGCGAGGCGGTCGAGCATCGCCGGCAGGTTGCCGCCGCTCTCGGCGTGCAGCGCGAGCACCTCCGCGAACAGGTCGAACTCCGTCACCCGCGCCGTGTCCGCCACCCGCCGCACCGCGTGCCGCGTCGACTCGCCCAGCGACAGCGCCGCCGCCAGCCGCGCGAACAGCCCGCTCAGCGGGCTCGGGACGTAGCTGGACGTCTCGCGCAACGCCGCCGGCAGGTTCAGCCCGGAGCGGAGCGAACGCGACAGCTGAAAGAGGCCGTCCGGCAGTTGTTCCTGGATGGCCCGGCGGCGGCGGTTCGAGACCGTCCACAGCACCAGGAACACGAACAGCCCGCCGAGCAGCGCCGCGACCAGCGCGTAGAACTCGTCGAACGTCGGCAGGTACGCCAGCACCGCGGCCACGGCGGCGCCGAAGAGGATCCACCCGGCCGCGGTCTCGCCGGTGAGGCCGAGCTGCGTCCCTTCGGCGAGGCGGTCGAAGTCGGCGTCGAACTTGCCGGACCCGCGGCGGGCGCGGAGGTACGGCTCGGCCAGGTCCGCGAGGCTCGGGCCGTCGTCGGGGTCGCGGCGGCGCACGACCCCGCCCAGCGCGGCCAGCAGCGCGAACACCACGACGACCAGCACCACCACCGCCAGCAGCACGACGGCGGCGCCGGCCCACGGCTCCATCTCGCTCAGGGGCGCGAGCACCGGGCGGACGAGGTCATTCACCTTCCACCTCGCGCGTCAGCTCGATGTCGGGGACCACGTCGTCGTGGAACCCGTTGTCGCCGGCCGTCGGCAGGATTTCCAGCAGCGGCCGGTCGGCGAACAGGCCCGCGTCCACGGCCCGGCCGGCGGCCGAGAGGCGGTCCAGCAGCTTCGTCGGGACGTACCCGGTGGCCCGGAACGACCCCACCGCCTCGCCGTCCACCACGCCCGACTGCTCGAACCGGAACAGGTCGCGGACGCGGTACGTCGTGCCGTCCTTCAGCCCGCGCAGCTCGGCCACGCGGGTGACCCGCCGGGCGCCGCCGGCGAGCCGCGACACGTGGACGATCAGGCTGAACGCCGACGCGATGTACCCGCGCATCACGTGAATCGGCAGGTCCACGCCGGCGAGGCCGATCATCAGTTCGAGGCGACTCAGGGCGTCGCGGGCGTCGTTGGCGTGGACGGTGGTGAGCGAGCCCTCGTGGCCCGTGTTCATCGCCTGGAGCATGTCCACGGCTTCCGGGCCGCGCGCCTCGCCGAGGATGATGCGGTCGGGCCGCATGCGGAGGGCGTTCCGCAGCAGGTCGCGCTGCGTCACCTGGCCCTCGCCCTCCAGGTTCGCCGAGCGCGTCTCCATGCGGACGACGTGCGGCTGGCGGAGCTTCAGCTCGGCCGCGTCCTCGATCGTGACGAGCCGCTCGGCCCGCGGGATGTACTGCGACAGCACGTTCAGGAACGTCGTCTTGCCGGCGCCGGTACCGCCCGAGATCAGGATGTTCGTCTTGGCGGCGACCGCGGCGGCGAGGAAGTTCAGGATTTCCGGCGTGAGCGTGTTGTTCGCCAGCAGCGCGTCCGGGGTGAACACCTGTGCGAACCGGCGGATGGAAAGCACCGGGCTGTCGAGCGTCAGCGGCGGGAGCACGGCGTTGACGCGCGAGCCGTCGGGCAGGCGCGCGTCCACCATCGGGCTGCTCTCGTCCACGCGCCGGCCGACCCGCGACGCGACGCGCTGGATGACGCGCGTGAGGTGTGCCTTGTCCACGAACCGGGTGCGCGTCTGGCGGAGCTTCCCGCCGACTTCGACGTACACCTGATCGGGGGCGTTCACGAGGATTTCGGTGACGCTCTTGTCGGCGAGGAGCGGCTCCAGCGGGCCGAGGCCGAACACCTCGTCCACCACCTCCTCGACGGCCCGCTCGCGGTCGTCCTTGGGGACGCCGCGGTCCACCTGCGGGGCGAGGCGGCGGGCCAGCCCCTCGACCTCGCTGCGGAGGCGCGGGCGGTCCCACTTGTCGAGGCGCGACAGGTCGGCCACGTCCACCACGACGCGGTGGAGTTCGTCCTTGAAGGCGAGATACCGGGTGTCGTCGTGTGCCATCGGTGCTCCCGGTGTTCCGCCGCGGCGCGAATCCGCACGCGGCAACGTACCCACCCGAGCGAACGCTCGCGGCTTCGCGTTGCGAAGCGCGAAGCCGCGAGCGGCGGCGGTCGTGTCAGTTCATCGGCGGCACCGCGACCGGGCGGACCGTGGTGCCCGGGGCGGGGGTGCCGGCGGGGCCGGTCGGGGCGGTGAACACGTACTCGGCCGGCGGGCCGCCCGGCGGCTCGAACGTCGCGGTGCCGGCGCGGGCGGTGCCGCGGATGATCTCGATCTGCACGGCCGGGGTGCGCGGGGCCGGCGGGGCCAGTTGCAGCACCCGCGCCAGGTCGGCACGGCCCACCGCCAGCTCGCCGCGGTTGTACTTCTCGATCCGCTCCACCTCGTCGCGGAACTCCGGGCTCCCCGGCTCGGCGAACGGGACCGCCGCCGCCGCCGCCGCGGTCGGGTTCGTCGTGGCCCGGGTCTTGATCGTGTCCAGCCGGCGCTTCTCGGCCGCCGACACCGGTACCAGGCTGATCGTGCCGACCGACCGGGCGTACTCCAGCAGCGCCGCCCGGTACGGGTTCACCGCCACCATGTGGCCGATCGGGCCGGCCTTCGGGGCGCTGAACACGGAGAACAGCGACGACCGCTTGGCCACGATCGGGGCTGCCTGCACCACCACGCCGGACTGCGGGACGCGGGCCGGGCTGTCGGTGCGGGACACGTCGGTGAGGACCAGCACGTCCACCCAGTCGCCGACGGCGATGAGGCCGCCGGCGGCCAGCTCCTTCGGCACGGCCAGGTCGATGGCCCGGGTGCCGGGGGCGAGGCGGGCGTTCAGCGGCTCCGGCTTCTGCACCGGCGCCAGGTCGGCCTTCCGCAGCGGCGTGTCGGCGGAGATGTCGCGGGCCAGGTCGCGGAGGAAGGCGGACTCGACGCTCACGAGGTAGTCGGCCTTGTTCGCGTCGTAGTCCTTGGCCTCGTCGGCCCGGAGGGCGCGGAGGGCCAGCGACTCGGCGTCGACCATGTCGCCCGAGTACATCGGCCGGCGGGCCACCAGGACCAGCGGCTGCACCGGCGGCGGCGGCGGCGCCACGACGACCGGTTGCGGCGGCGGCGGTGGCGCCGCCGGCCGGTCGAGCCAGCCCGCGGCGCGGACCAGGGCGACGACCCCGAGCCCGAGGACGACGGCGACCGCCACAACCGCCAACAACGACCCGCGCATGGGCGCACCCCCGTGAACCACCAGCCCGGTCGAACCCCATTCCCTCCGTGGAACCGAGTCGGACGAATTTCGTTCGGCCGCCCGCGGCGGCCCCGGCGGTCAGCCCCCCGCGGGGACGAACCGCACCTGGAAGACGATCAGCGCCAGCAGGGCGGCCGCGCCGAGCGTCATCGGCAGGGAGAAGCTCAGCAGCCGCCACGGCGCCGCCTTCGCCTTCAACCCCCGCCCCGGCTTCCCGCTCAGCACCGTCCCGGCGATGCGGACCACCGTCAGCACGGTCACCGCCACCAGGGCCACGGCCGTCACGAACAGGAAGCCCTTCGGCCCCACCCACGCCCCGACGGCCGCTGCGAGCTTGACGTCGCCGCCGCCGCCGACGCCGAACACCCACAAGACGAAGAACATCGCGAAACCGACGGCGAACCCGGCCAGGCTGAACAGAAAACCGTCAGCCGCGCCCACCGCCGTGCCGTTGGCGCCGAGGCTCCAGGCCTCCGCCCCTTCGGCCCCGACCCACGCCCCGCGGACCAGGTTCGCCAGCACGCCGCCGGCCAACAGCCCCAGGGTCACCGGCTTCGGGACGCGGAGCGTCCGCAGGTCGTGCCAGCAGGCGACGAGCAGGCCGGCGAG
>JBGAQM010000205.1:0-11029 GCA_044220735.1 Urbifossiella sp.
GTAGTAGAGGCTGCCGCCGACGAACGCCGCCGCCCAAACGCCCCCGCCGAGGCCCGTGAACAGTAGCTGCCGGCGGTTCCAGACGAGGAGGTACGCTCCCACCGCGAGCCCGGACAGGGCGAGGTGCTGCCGGCAGGCCGCGGCCCAGAACAGGCACGTCCCCACGCCGACGCCGAGTATCAGGTCGGAGCGCCACGTCGGCCGGGTGACGCGCCGTCCGGCGAACAGCAACCCGATGGCGGCGCTGAGCCACACCGCAGCCCAGGTGTGCGACCACATCGACCGGGCCAGCGTGCTCCACACCGGCGAACCGAACGCGAACCCGACCGCGACCAGCGCTGCCGCCCAAGTGGGCAGCACCGCCCGGCCGACGGCGTACAGCAGCACGACCAGCAGCGCCGCCACTCGCGCTGCGACGCGGGTTTGGATCTCGCACTCGGCCGCGTAGTTCAGGTGGCCGTCGGCGTCGAGCGCGGACAGGCCGCGGGCGGAGTAGTGCTTCACCCACGGGATCGACAGCACGACCGTGCCGTACGGGTAGCTGTAGTAGATCCGCTCGGGCGCGGCGGGGTGACGCATGACCTGATACGGCAAGCCACCGGACGCCTGGTAGCCCGGCAGCGCCGTCCGTGCCGCGGCGTCCGACGGCACTGTCGCCGTTAACTCGGGGGAGCCGGTCCGCGCGATCGTCTCGGCCAGGGCCATTGAGTACGCGGAGTCACACACCTGCGGCACGCCGGTCGACCCGCGGTAGACGGCGTGCGCCGACCAGAACAGCAGGTAGACGACGGCGACGTCAAGCGCGAGCCGCCCGAGGCGGGCCGGCGACGCGACCGGCGTCCGAAGGCGCATCAGCAGTGGCGTCATGCCGCCTCCCGGATGGCGTCGAGCCGCGCCTTCATGCGGGCGCCGGCGGCCGCGGGCGACAGCAGTTCCAGCAGTTCCGTACGGGCGCGTTCGCCCTTCTCGCGTGCCTCGGCCGGCCGGTCGAAGACGCGCCGGAGCAATTCGGCCGCGTGTGCCACCGACGGCTCGGCCCAGACGCACCCCTTCGGGTACGGCGGGGTGTCGTCCTCGATCACCGCACGCTCGTAGTCCACGAGGTAACTGTTCTCCGGCGTCATGAAGTCGAGGTTGCCGGAGTAGCCGGTGGCGATCGTCGGCTTGCCGAGCAGCATCGCCTCGGCCATCGTCAGTCCGAATCCTTCGGACCGGTGGAGGGAGGCGTAGGCGTCCGCGGCGTTCATCAGCGCCAGCAGTTCGTCGCGGGACAGGTTCTTGTCGATGAGTCGCACGCCGGCGTCGTGCGCCGCGGCCCGCAACTCGCGCCACCAGTCGGCGTAGAACTCGCCCTGCGGGCTGACCTTGATCGCCAGCTCGACCGGCTCGTCGCGGCGGAACGCCTGCCGGAAGGCGCGGACGAGCGAGACCGGGTTCTTCCGCGGCAGCCGGCTGTTCATGTCGAACACGAACAGAAACGTGTACCGGTCGGGGGACAGCCCGAAAGACGCTTTCGGTCGTGCGGTGAAGGCCGGCAGCCGGACGGCGGGGAGCATCGGGTACACCGGCTTGCCGAGCACGCGGAGGGCGTCGGCGATGAACCGCGTCGGCGCCCACACCTCGTCCACGTCGCGACCGCGGTCGTGCCACGCGGCGGGCACCTCTTCGAGCTCCCAGTACCAAACCGCCACGCGCCGTACGCCGGGCCGCGGGTGGAGGCCGGCGAGCCGGTACGCTTCGGGAACCGGCATGTCGAGGCCGGCGTTGAGGACCGTGACCCCGTGCGGCTCCTGGCCGAGAAAGCCGGTGCGGCGGCGGCCGTCGCGGTTGTTCCGGGTGGGAATGTCGCGCAGCGCCAGCGGGACCGCGACGGCGGAGAGCGCGTCCGCGACGCCGAGCCCGGCCTGTTGCAGGCCGGAGACGTAGCGGAAGAAGCCGAGCAGGTTCACGCCGTCGCCGCGAACCGGCGGCAGGTCGCGGGGGAGGGCGGCTCGGCGGAGCCAGCGGCTCCGAACGCCGTAGCGCTCCGCGACCCAGCGTTTGAACGGGGGCCACCCGTCGGGTGTCAAGGCGTGCGGCTGCGCGGCCTGCCACTCGGGCTGCATCAGGTACGTGGGAACAAGACCGCGGTCGGGCGTGCCGTCGAGCTCGGTCAGGTACGCGAGCAAGTCGAGGGGCCGGGTGGGTATCGCCTCCCAGCCGTGCTGGGCGAACCACCCGAGGAACGCCCCGCGCTGCGCCGGCGTGAGGCCGAGTGGGAAGTGGGTGCGGAGGTCGTCGCGCAGTTCGTACAGCACTTCGCCGCGGGCCGCGTCGCCGTTGCCGGTCGGCGAGTAGCCCAGGGCGCGGGTCACCAGTTCGGCGTCGGTCAGGTCGAAGAAGTGCTCGCGCGACTCGCCGGCGAGCGCCAGACGGAGGCGGCGGCGGGCGGCGCGGAGCAGCCGGGCCGGGCGGGCGAACAGCGGTGACAGGGCGGTGACACTCGGCGGCACGTCGGCTCCTCAGGCGGCCCGCCGGGTCGGCGTGGGGGACGGGGCGGCGACGAACGGCGTTCGCGCCCGCGGCCCCGGCCGGGCGGCGGCCAGCACCACCGCGGCGTAGCGGTCGAGCATCTCGGCCTGCGTCAGGTGGAGGTCGAACGCCGCACGCGATTCGGTCGCCATGCGGGCGCGGAGGCCGGGGTTCGCCAGCACCTCGCGCATCCGGTCGGCGAGTCCGGCGGCGTCGCCGAACTCGAAGCGGAGGGCGTTCCCGCCCCAGAAGACCTGTTCGGGCACGCCGTGAACCGGCGTCGAGAGGAGTGGCAGGCCGAACGCCTCGGCCTCGAGGACGGCCCGGCTGAACGTCTCCATGTGTGACGTGCACACGAACGCGTCCGCGCCGCGGAAGTAGTCCGCGACCCGATCCGTCTCGGGCACGAGATTCACAACCCCTTGCAGGCTGCGGCGACGAACCAGTTCGCGGCAGTAGTCGGCGTAGGGGATGCCGGCCCGCATCCCGACCACGTCGCACTGAAAGTCGGTCCGCTCCCGCGCCAACCGGCCCGCCGCCTCGACCAGCGTGTGCTGCCCCTTCCGCTCGCAGACGGTGCCGACCGCCAGGAAGCGAACGCGGGCGCCGGGCTGCGTCGGGACCGGCGGGAAGGCGGCGGGGTCGAGGCCGTTGTGGATCACACGGACGTTGCCGCGGGTGTTCAGGTGCGCACAGAGGGCGGCCGTGTCGTGCGACGCGGGAACCACCCGCGCCGCCAGCGCGAACGCGAGTTCGACGCGCTTCCTTGCGTATGGCGGGAATAGTCGTTCCAGGTGCTCGCGGGAGTAGCTCTCGTGGATGATCCACACCGCGGGAATGCCCGCGCGAGCGGCGGCCTCCACCAGCGGGAACGTCGTGAGGGTGTTGGCGATCACAACCTCGGGGCGGCGGGTCCGCAGCACCGCGTCGGCGGTGCGGCGGGCGGCGCGGTACTCGGTCGGCGTCCAGAGGCCGTCCACGAACCGCCGGCTCTGCGGCGTCTCGCGCACGTCAACGGGGATGCCGGCATCGGCGTACACGGCGGCGCCGGGTCCGCCGAGCGGGGAGAACACCGTCGGCGCGACGGCGTCGCGGTCGCGGAGGCCGAGGATGATCTCGGACAGGTAGCGGGGCGCCCCCTCGGGGTTGTTCAGGTTGTGGGCGACGACCAGCGCCCGCACGGCCGGGCGGGCGGCCTCCGCGGGCAGTGACAGCGGGGCGTCACAGCCCGGACGCCAAGGGTCGCGTTCGGAGCAGTTCGGGTTGTGGAACGGGTCGGCGAGCCGCCCGTGCGCCCGCTTCAGCGCCAGCAACTCGGACGGCAGGAAATCGTGGCGTGCGTCCGCGGCCTGCCGCAACTCGGCCCCGGCAACGAGAGCGCATCGCAGCCCCCGGCCGCGGACGCGGAGCGAGTAGTCCACGTCCCAGAGGGACTGCGGGTGGCGGCGGGCGTCGAAGCCGCCGAGTTGCTCGAACGTGTCGCGCCGCGTTAGCAGGCAGCGGCCGGACACGGCCGACACGTTCCGCGTCACCTCGGCGTAGAAGTAGTAGCTGATCTGGTCCGGCGTCAGGCCGGCGAACGCGGGTGCCGGGGCGATGCCGTCGCGCATCCCGGTCACGACCCCGGCGTCGATGACGCGTCCCTCGGGTGACACGATTCGCCCGCCGACCGCCCCGACGCCGGGAACCTGCAGATTCGCCACAAGCCGCGACAACCAGCGCGAGTCGGTCGGCTCGCAGCCGGCGTCGAGGAACAGGAGCAACTCCTCGGTGCGGCCCGCGGCCATGCGGTTCAGTCGCTCCGCCGGCGGGTCGCGGTCGATGACGAGGTAGTCGGTGAAGCCGCGATACGCCGTGTTCTGGCGCAGGCTCCGCGCCGTGCGGCGGGCCGCGTCCGGCTCGCCGCTCACGATCACCGCCACGCTCGGGCCGCCGTCGGCACCGTCGAGTGCGAGCACTGGCAGACCACGCGTCTCGGCAAAGGGCGGGACGTACAGCGTGGCGGCGATGCCGCGGCGGGTCAGCGCCTCCTCCACGGCGCGACGCCCGGAGGTGTGCACGTACGTCTTCACGCCCGCGGCGGTCGCAGTGGAATCGGGCAGCGACCGCCAGTGGTACAGCACCTGCGGGACGTGTTCGACGCGGTCGGTCCGCTCGGTCACGCGCAGCAACAGGTCGTGGTCCTGGGAGCCTTCAAATCCGGGGCGGAAGCGGCCGGCGGTCTCGAAGGCCGTGCGGCGAATCACGGTGAAGTGGTTGACGTAGTTGTAACTGAGGAGCAGTTCCGGCGACCAGTCGGGCTTGAACTGCGGGTCGTAGCGGCGGCCGGCGGCATCGACCTTGTCCTCGTCCGAGTAGACCAGGTCGGCGTCGGGCATCGTCTGCAACCGCTCGGCAACTGCGAAGAGCGCGTGCGGCGCGAGTTCGTCGTCGTGGTCGAGGAGGCACACGAACTCGCCGCTGGCCAGGTCGGCGGCGCTGTTCGTGGCGCGGCAGATGTGGCCGTTCTCCGCCCGGCGGACGAGTTTGATGCGCGGGTCGGCCGGGAGGCGGTCGAGATACCGGAGCAGGTCCGGGTCGGTGGAGGCGTCGTCCGCGAGGCAGAGTTCCCAGTGCGGGTACACCTGCGCCCGCACCGACTCCACCGCCTTCCGCAGCCACCGCGACCCGATTCGCTTCCGGGCGTCGAGGTAGACCGGCACCAGGATGCTGAACGTCGGCCGGTACCGGAAGCGCTCGACCTCCGCCGCCATCGCCGCCCGGAGGCGCGGGGTGATCGTCGTGTTCTCGACGTAACCGAGGTGCGGGTCGCGGGGCCGAAAGCGGCGGGCGAGGAGCCGGCCCTGCACCCGTTCGCGCAGCTCGGTCGCCTTCGCGGCGAGCCGGCCCAGCCGGGCGCACCAGCGCGACGGCGATACGATCTCACCGGACGCGACCGACCTCATGACGCGGCTGAAGAAGCCGGGTGGACGCGTGGCGTCGGGCGGCGCGTCGAGAGTTGCGACGGGCCGCGAGTCGATGACCTCTTCGCCCGAGGTCACGACCAGCACAACCGCGAGCGTGCGGGCGGCGGGCTCGTCGGGGAACTGCGTGCCGAAGTTGAAGCGACGCCACCCGGCGGGTACGTCGGCCGTCGCCGCGGGAATCAGTTCGCACCGCGTCACGGTCTCGCCGTCGAGTCGCACCTCGACGCGGACCGGCGGCGCGGTCGCGGCCTGCCAGTAGCCGGTGACGCGGACGAGACGCATCCCCGAGAACGGCTCGGTCACCCGCTCGACGGCGACGAACGTACTCGGCTCGGCGTCCATGCCGCGGCTCGGGGGAGTGTAGGGTGGGGAAGGGTACAGCGCGGGCGGCGGCGTACTCAACCCCAACTCACGGCGCGTTCTTCGCGCAGCGGAAGCCGGTGTGGTTGGCGCTGCTGTCGATGGGGTTGCTGTCGCGGGCCGACGGCAGGTAGCGGCGGCAGTAGGTGTCGTCGCAGAGGAACGAGCCGCCGCGGCGGACGCGCTCGGCCACGCCGTCCGGGCCGGGCACGCCCCCCTCCGGCCCGGGCGGGTTCGACCGCGGCGCCTTCGCGTAATACTCGGGGTCGTACCAGTCGGCGCACCACTCCCACACGTTGCCGCTCAAGTCGTGGAGGCCGTACCCGTTTGGCGGAAAGCTCCCGACCGGCGACACGCCGACGAACCCGTCGGCGCCGATGTCCGCCTTCGGGAACGTCCCCTGGTGGGCGTTCGCGTACCACTTGCCGTTCTGTCCCTGGTGGGCCTCGCCCCAGCAGTACTCCTTGCGGGCCAGGCCGCCGCGCGCCGCGTACTCCCACTCGGCCTCCGTCGGCAGCCGCTTGCCGGCCCAGCGGGCGTAGGCGGCCGCGTCCTCCCAGGCGATCTGCACGACCGGGTGGGTTCCCTTCCCCGCCAGGTCGGTGCCCGTCCCCTCGGGCCGCCGCCAGCACGCCCCGGGGACGTAACGCCACCACGGCGGGTACACCGTCGGCCAGCTCCGCGGGTCGAGCGACACGTCGGCCGCGTAGAAGACCGCCGAGCCGGGTACGAGTTTGTCCGGGTCGGCGCCCTGGTACTTCCGCGAGTCCGGCTTACGCTCCGCGACCGTGACGTAGTTGGTGGCCTTCACGAAGGCGGCGTACTGGGCGTTGGTCACTTCGGTCTTGTCGATCAAGAAGGGAGCCAGCGTCACCTCGTGCGCCGGCTTCTCGTTCTCGGGTCCGTCGTCGCGGCCCATCGTGAACGTGCCGCCCGGGATCAGCACCATCTCGCCGGGAGTCGCGTCGGCCAGGTCCAGGGCGATGCGGTCGGAAGCGTCGGTGCCCCGGAAGCCGACCGCGACCACGACGCCGATGAGGGTACCGACGCCGACCACCGGGGCGATCAGGAACCACGACAGCTTCTTGGGTTGCGGCTGCGGCGACTTGGGACGGCGCGACATGGGTGCGACCCGGCGGGGAGAGGCTGGCGGATTGCCGACTAACCTGATAAACCAACCGACGAATTCGGCTCAAGCCTCGGTCCGGTTCGACCGATGGTTCGGATTGGGTCAGGATACCACGCCGGGCGACACCAGACCATGAGCATCACGGCCACGAACGTTTCCAAGCGGTTCGGCGCGTTCGTCGCCCTGGACGGCGTCACGGTCGAGTGCCCGGCCGGGGAACTGGTGGCGCTGCTCGGCCCGAGCGGCTCCGGCAAAACGACGCTCCTGCGGATCATCGCCGGCTTGGAGGTCGCCGACAGCGGCACGGTCCGTCACGCGGACGACGACATCACCCACCGGTCCGCGAAGGACCGGCACGTCGGGTTCGTGTTCCAGCACTACGCGCTGTTCCGGCACATGACGGTGTTCGAAAACGTCGCCTTCGGCCTCCGCGTGCGGAAGTGGCCCGAGGACCGGGTGCGGGACCGGGTGATGAAACTGCTGAACCTGGTCCGCCTGCCGGAGAAGGCCGACCGCTACCCCGCGGCGCTCTCGGGCGGGCAGCGGCAGCGGATCGCGCTGGCCCGGGCGCTGGCCCCGGAACCGAAGGTGCTGCTGCTCGACGAGCCGTTCGGGGCGCTCGACGCGAAGGTCCGCACCGAACTGCGACACTGGCTGCGGCAGTTCCACGACGAGTCCCACGTCACCAGCATCTTCGTGACGCACGACCAGGAGGAGGCGTTCGAGGTGGCCGACCGCGTGGTCGTGATGAACAAGGGGAAGGTGGAGCAGGTCGGCAGCCCGATCGAGGTGTTCGAGCACCCGGCGAACGCCTTCGTCATGGACTTCCTGGGGAACGTTAACAAGCTCCCGGTCCGCGTGGAGGGCGGCCGGGCGCTGTTCGGCGAGAAGCAGTCGGTCGAACTGCCGGGCCCACTGTTCGAGCGGGCCGACGGCCACGCCGACGCCTACATCCGGCCGCACGAGCTGGACATCTCGCGCACCGCCGACGGCAGCAACTGCATGGTCGCGGAAGTGGTCCACATCAACCCGGCCGGGTCGGTCGTGAAGGTCCGGCTGTTGGCCGAGGACTTCGGACTGATGCTCAACGTGGACCTGCCGCTGGAACGCTATCGACAACTCGGGCTGAACACTCGTGAATCGGTCTACGTGACGCCGAAGTCGGCCACCATCTTCACGCCAGACTACGCCATTTAGCTCAGCAGCAATCGCGAAGCAACGCCGACGCTTGCGGCTTCGCGAAACGCGAAGCCGAAAGCGTCGGCGTTGCGTCATAAATACCAGTCATATATCAATTTGCACAATTCCCACGTACAAAGTCATTTTTGTCGCTGGACATCTCCGAAATCGGCCGATACAGTTGCTACACGACCAAGTTGATGATTCTGGTCGTGTTACTGCCCGGAGGCTGCTCGTGACTCGCGCCGCGTTCCGTTCCCCGCCCCCGCTCCGGCGCGTCCTCGCCGGCTTCGCCGCCTGCGCCGGGGTGACGCTCGCCGGCTGTGGGACGAAGGGTCCGGAACTTCACCCGGTCAAGGGAACGGTCCTGGTGAACAAGAAGGCTGCGGCGCACGCCACGGTCGTGCTTCACCCCGTGAACCCGACCACGCCCGACGCCCCGAAGCCGCGCGGCAAGGTGAACGCCGACGGCTCGTACACCCTCACGACGCACACCGAAGGCGACGGCGCCCCGGCCGGCGAGTACCGCGTCACCGTCGAGCAGTGGCTCGCGGGCGCCCGCACCGACGACCCCCCGGTGAACCGCCTCCCGGCCCGCTTCGCCGACCCGACCACGTCCGGCCTGACCGCGACCGTCGCCGCCGGCACGACCGAACTGAAGGCCATCGAGATCACCCGCTAACCCACCCGCACACCGAACCGGAGAGATCGAATGTCCCGCCCCACCCGGACCCGCCGCGGGTTCACGTTGATCGAGTTGCTGGTGGTGATCGCCATCATCGCCATCCTCATCGGCCTGTTGCTGCCCGCCGTCCAGAAGGTCCGCGAGGCTGCCGCCCGCGCCAAGTGCCAGAACAACCTTAAGCAACTCGGCCTCGGCCTCCACGGCTACCACGACCCGAACGGCGGGCTCCCCGCCAACATCCGGCCGAGCGCCGTCAGCACCGTCCGTGTTCGCTGGCTCACCTACGTGCTGCCGTACATCGAGCAGGGGCCGCTGTTCACACAGGTGAACCTCAACCAGAACTGGCACCTTCAGCCGGCGACGTTCGGCACCCGGCTGTCGATCGTCGAGTGCCCGTCGGCCCCGAACGGCGTGATCGTCGACGGCGCCCCCGACACCCCGCCGACGCCGCAGTGGACGCCGATTGTCGCCAACAGCGATTACTCCGGCTTCTACGGCGTGTCGCCGGAGCTGATCACCGTCGCGGGGCTGTCGGCCAACACCGCCCGCGCCGACAACGGGGCCATCTCGAAGACGGTCAAGCTGAACTTCGCCGCGTTCACCGACGGGCTGTCGAACACGATCCAGCTCACGGAGTCGGCCGGCCGCCCGAACATCTACCGCAACGGCAAGCTGGCCGTGACCGCGAGCGGCGGCACGCGGGTGAACGGCGGCGGCTGGTGCCGGCCGGCCAGCGAGCTGAACATCCTCCGCGGGTCGGACGCCAGCGGCACCACGGCCCCGGGCACGTCGGCCATCAACGTGACCAACGGCATCCAGCTGAACGGCTATCCCGACCCGTACTACAACACCGACGGCACCGGCCAGATTTACGGGTTCCACACCGGCGGCGTGAACACCCTGATGGGCGACGGGAGCGTACGGTTCCTGAAGTCGAGTACGCCGATCGCCACGCTGGCCGCGCTCATCAGCCGCGACGGCGGCGAGTCGGGGTCGAACCTGGACTGACCGGCTGAACCCGATCCGACGCGGCGCCCGGGGGACGTCCCCCGGGCGTTCGCGTTTGCATCCGGGCGCTAGGCGTGTACGCTGAAAGACGTGCCACGTCCCCGGCCGGAGGTTCCGCCGTGCCCCCCGCCCCCGCCGCGAAGCCGGACCGCCGCCCCCCGATGGACCCCGACCGCGAGTTCCGCGGCCCGCCGGAGGAGGAATTCTGGGAGCGCTACAACCGCCGGCTCGAATTCCCGCTGGCCACTGTCGCGGCCGTGCTCCTTCACGTCGCCGTCGCCGCGTTCGTGATCTTCTTGTTCGTGAAGGTGATGGCCAACGGCCCCGACCGGACCACGGTGCCGGTGTCACTCGTCGACGTCGGCGGCATCGACGACGCCGGGATCGGGTCGGCCGGCTCCGGCGGCGGCGACGCGATCAAGGAGGGCGAGAACCAGTTCAAGGCCCAGCAGGACGTGCTGCCGACGCCCGAGCAGCTCGCACAGGCCGACGTGGCGATCAAGAACATCATGCTCGACGACGCCGGCAAGCTGCCGGTCGCCGCGTCGAACAAGGCCGCGTTCGTGAACGCGGACCAGGAACTGCTGAAGAAGATCATGGGGAGCCGCCGCGGCGACGGCCCCGGCGACGGCAAGGGGAACACGGGTGAAGCCGGGAAGGGGCCGGGCGGCACCGGCTCCGACTCGACCCGCGCCCGCTCGCTCCGCTGGGTACTCCGCTTCCGGACGAACGACGGCGGCGACTACGTCAAGCAACTCGCCGCGATGGGGGCGTCGATCCTGGTGCCGCTGCCGCCCGAGAACAAGCAGTGCCTCATCTTCACCGACCTGAACAACCCCACCTCCCGGAACGCGACCGACGACGACCTCCGCGGGCTGTCGGGACAGATCAAGTTCAGCGACTCCCGGCCGGCGTCGGTGCAGGGCGTATGTACCGCTCTGCGGGTGTCGCAGCCGGCGCAGTCGTTCTGGGCGTTCTTCCCACGCGGGTTGGAGGACGACCTGTCGCGGAAGGAGTTGGCGTACCGCAACCGCCGCTCGGAGGACATCGAGGAGACGATCTTCAACGTCATCGTCCGCGACGGCACCTACCAGGTCGTGGTGGTGGCGCAGACGCCGAAGCGATGAGTTCCATTGGGGAGCGGCCGGCGTGAGCCGGCTGGTGGGGGTGGCAGGTGCTTGCCACCCCCAC
>JBGAQM010000206.1:0-11590 GCA_044220735.1 Urbifossiella sp.
CCCGCCGCACCTTCGCCAGCCGGAACTCGAACCGCTCGGCCCGCGCCGCCGACAGGAACCCCATCAGCACCCACCCGGCCACGCTCAGCCCCACCAGTACGCCGCACGACCGCACGATCAGCCGGAGGTAGTCGTTCCCCGCCACCCGCGCGTCGCCGGCCAGCCAGTACGCCCCGCCCACGCCGGCCGAGAACCACAGGAGCCCGAACAGGCCGATCAGCCGGTCGAGCACCACCGTCGCCACGGCTAGTGGCTCGCCGGCCAAGCTGGCCGCGGGCGATGTAGTACGCCTTCACGAAGTCCCCGCCGACCGCCCCGGGGAGGAACACGTTGTAGTACGTGCCGACGAGCCCGAGCTGGAACGCCCCGCCGACGGTGAACGGCAGGTCGAGCGCCCGCACCAGCACGAACCACCGGTAGTACTGGATCGACAGCGCGACCACGCACAGCGCCAGCATCGCGGCCGCGGTGGCGTAGTCCGGCGTCTTGCCGAGCAGGTCGCGGATGCCGGGGCCGCCGTTCTTGCCCTCCCAGTTCGTGACGATGAAGCCGAGGAGGCCGAACCCGATCCCGTACTTGGCCAGGCCGATGAGGAAGTGTCGGGTGCGGGTCGTCACGCGAGCTCCTGCGGCGGGGCGAACGGGAAGGGACCATTGTGCGGCGGCGCCGCCGGGCTGTCTACCGCAACCGCCGGCGCGGGGCGGCGCTAGAATGTCCACACCCCTACCTGATGCGCGGGGAGCCCGTGGTATTCCTCATCGACGGCTACAACCTGATGCACGCCGTCGGGATGCTCCGCGTCGGGCTGCCGAAGAAACAGTTCGCCCCGGCCCGCGCCGAAGTTCCTCGACTGGCTCGCCGACGCCGCCCGCGACCGGCCGGACACGCTGCGCGTCGTCTTCGACGCCGTTCACGGCCCCGCCCTGATGCCGAGCACGGCCACCGCGGGGTGCGCGTCCGCTTCGCCTTCAAGCAGACGGCCGACGAGCAGATCGAGGAACTGGTGCGCGCGGTGAGCGTGCCGAAGGGGGCGGCGGTGGTGTCGAACGACGGGCGAAGGTGCAGGAGGCGGCCCGGCGCGCGGGGTGCGGCGTCCACCCGTCAGGAGTTCGTGGACTGGCTGATCGCCCCGCCGCGCGGCCCCGACGAGCCGCCGCCGCCCGACGACAAGCCGGTGCCCGACCCCACCGCCGCGGAGATCGCCGCGTGGGAGGCGGCGTTCAGCCAGAAGAAGCGGTGACGTGGGGCCGGCTTCCAGCCGGCCGGAGCCTGGCCGGCTGGAAGCCGGCCCCGCGACGACGGATCACTTCAGCGCCTTGAGCCACCCCTCGAACGCGGCGTACTGCTTGTCCACCACCGCCTTCGGGCCGCTCAGCCGGACGTGCGTGGTGTCGTCCTCGCCGTTCCCCTCGACGATCACCGCCCACACCACCCGGTAGTCGGGCCGCTCCTCGAACTTGGTGTCCTGCGGGCGGGCGCGGTACTTCCACGTGCCGGTCACGTCCAGCACGTCCACCTTCGCCCCCTTCACCGCCACCTTCGACGCCTTCACCGCCTCCTCGGTGGCGAACTCGCCCTTCCACTTGGCGAACATCTTCTCCACGCCCGGGTTGCTGTTGGGCGTCACGATGAGTTCCCCGGCCGGGCCGTCCTTCTCGCCGGGGAGCTTGAACTGGTACGAGCGGAACAGGTTCGCCGGCTTCTCGCTCACCCACCCGGCCGGGGGCGGCGCCGACAGCTTGTTCAGCTTGACCGTGGTCGCCTTCGGCTGGGCGACGGCGGCGGGGTCGGCGAGGGTCATCATGCCGGCCGAGAGGGCGAACAGCGCGACGGCGGGACGCATGGGGGGAGACTCCGGGGTTGCTACAACGACGGCACCGCTCCGACGCATCTTGCCGAACCGAGGTTCCGATGGAAACCCTTTCCCGCCGGGAATTCGCCGCTGCCGCGGCCGGGCTCGTCGGCGCCGCGGCGGGCGCGCAGGAGCCGCCGACGCCGGTCCCGGCGCGGGCGGTCACGCGCGGCCCGGCCCACCACTTCTTCGGCTACTACGACAAGACGCCGTGGGACGCCACCGGCCGCTACCTGCTCGTGAACCGCGTCGAGTTCGCCGACCGCCAGCCGACCGCCGCCGACGCGCTCGTCGTCGGTATGGTCGATCTGCAGCACAACGACGACTTCATCGAGCTGGGCCGGACGCGGGCGTGGAGCTGGCAGCAGGGGAGCATGCTCCAGTGGCTCGGCACCCCGGGCGGCAACGAGGTCATTTTCAACAACCTCGTCGACGGCCGGCCGGTGGCGACCGTGTACGACTGGCGACGGCCCCGCGGGCGGTTGCTGCCGCGGCCGGTCTACGCGGTTCACCCGGCCGGCACCGAAGCCGTGTCGCTCGACTTCGCCCGCCTCCACCGGCTGCGGCCTGGGTACGGCTACGCCAGCTACCCGGAGCAGTTCGCCGCGGACCCCGCGCCCGAGCAGCTCGGCGTGTGGCGCATGGACCTCGGCACCGGGAAGAACGACCTGGTCGTGAACCTGAGGCAGCTGGCCGCCAACCGCCCGGACGCGCGGTTCGAGGGGGCGCACCACTGGGTGAACCACCTGCAGTACAGCCCGAAGGGGACGCGGTTCGCGTTCCTCCACCGCTGGAAGCCGCCGGCCGCGCCGACGTGGCAGACGCGCCTGTACGCCATGACCGCCGACGGCACCGGCCTGAAACTCGTCCACGACCACGGGATGGTCTCGCACTACGACTGGCGGGACGAGACCACGATCCTGGCGTGGGCGCGGACGCCGGACCGCGGCAATCACTTCTACCTGCTCGACGCGGCGGGCGAGAAGCCGCCGGAGGTCGTGTTCCCGGACGTGACGCAGGACGGCCACTGCTCGTACTCGCCGGACCGGGCGTGGGTGCTCAACGACACCTACCCCGACCGCGAGCGCAAACAACACCTGATGCTGCTGAAGGTGGCGACGGGCCGGCGGTACTCGCTGAATGCCTTCCACTCGCCGCCGCGGTTCACGGGGTCGTTCCGGTGCGACCTCCACCCGCGCTGGGACCGCACCGGCACGAAGGTGTGCGTCGACGGGTGCCACGACGCGCAGCGGCAGGTGTACGTGCTGGACGTGGGCGAGGTGGTACGGTCCTGACCCGGCTCACGGCGTGGTCGGCACGCGCTCGGCGGGGTGGACGCGGGCCGGCTGCGGGGCGCGCGGGTCGGCGTACTGGGTGCGCCGGGCCGGCCGAACGGGCGGTGGCGGCAGTACCTCGCCCGGCCTCAAGTCGCGGTCGTCTTCGACCTCCTCCACGACCGGCGGCCGCGGCGCGGGGGCCGGCGGGGGCTGGAGGTAAGGCGAGTTCTGCGTGGATCGGGTGATCGCCTCGTGAACCTCGGCCCAGGCGAGCCGAACGACCGTGGCGAAGACGGCCACGACGGCGACGGGCAGCACAACTCTCACGGCGACGCCTCCGGGGCGGGGTGGTGCCGCAACCGTGGCACGCCGCCCCCGCGGGGGCAACCCCCGCAGGTGTATTTCCCCTGACCGGGAGCGCCGCGATTCGTTTCTCACACGAACGCGCCCGCTTGCGGCTTCGCGGAGCCCGACGCGAAGCCGCAAGCGTCGTCACGGCTTGCCCTTCGTCGATCGGTCGCATCATGCCGCTCACGCGACTGGTTCCCGCCCGCGCGCCAGGGGGTGAGCGGCGGGACGAAGAGGGAAGCCGGTGAGAATCCGGCGCGGGGCCGCCGCTGTAATCGGCGAGGTCTGACCCAGCAACCACTGCCGCCACGAGGCGTCGGGAAGGGGGGTCGGGCCGTCGGAGCCGAGAGCCAGAAGACCTGCCCGTCGTGTCCATCGCCGTGATGCCCCGGCACCGGGCGTCCGCGCGGGCACGGCTTTTCTACGCACCCGCGGGAGTGCGCCGCCCGTCGCTCGAACGTCCGCCCGTAGGCCACGGCCACTGCCCGACCCGGCAGGAGGTTCCCCCGTGTCCGTCCGTCGTTCCGCCCGGCGGGCTTGTGGGCAGCCGCCGAGGCGTTGTTTGCCGATGAATATCCGGTGGCCCCGCCGGTTGGCCGCCTGGTTGTACCCCGGCCGAGTGAGCAAGCATTGCCACCCGGCGGACCGGCTCAATCAAATCGGAAGAAACCCCGGCAGCGTTCGCGTCGCGGCCGTCCGGCGCGAGGGTTCACGCTCATCGAACTGCTGGTGGTGATCGCCATCATCGCCATCCTGATCGGCCTGCTGCTGCCGGCCGTGCAGAAAGTCCGCGAGGCCGCCGCCCGCGCCAAGGGGCAGAACAACCTCAAGCAACTCAGCCTCGCGGCGCACAGCTACGAGTCGGCGTTTCAGAAGCTGCCGGCGTACAGCGAGGCCGTCACGAGTTGGGCGCCGCCGAGCCCGTACGTCACGAAGTACTGGTTCGGGCTGGAGACGATGAACACCAGCACCTTCACCAGCACCTACGACCCGACGCAGGGCGTGCTCACGAACTACTACGAGAACGCCACGCAGGTGAACGTCTGCCCGAAGTTCGAGGCGTACCCGGTCACGAAGGTGTACACCGGGCTGACCGCCGGGTACGCCTACAACCGCCACGTCTGCAACGAGCCGGCGTGGCCGAACCCGGTGAGCGGGCGGCGCATCACCGACTTCCAGGCCACGTCGGCCACGTTCTTCTTCGCCGAGGTGGTGCAGTTGCAGAGCAGCGGGAAGTTGCAGGAGCCGTTCGGCGGCTACTTCGGCTCGCCGTTCGAGCCGAACAAGGCGATCAGCGCCGCGGCCGTGACGGCGAGCCAGTTCCGCTTCTCGGGGGTGTGCAACGTGTCGTTCGTGGACGGCCACGTCGAGACGCGGCGGCCGGTGGACGTCCCGGGCGTGGCGCCGTTCGCGCAGGCCGTGTGGGACGCGAACAAGACGACGTTCGCCCTCGGGTTCCTGGCCGACACGACGACGCCGTACACGGGGCGGTAGCGGAATCCTGGCCGGGCGGGCGGGGCCGCCCGCGACGCCGCCCCTGAAGATCGTCCTGAGCGACGTCCTGATCTCGAACTACTCGGCCGCGCCCGCCGCGCCCGAGACGCCGGCCACCGGCGGGGCGGACGGGGAAGGGGCGGTCGCGAAGGTGACGTTCCAGGACTTCCACTTCACCGCCAAGGTGTCGAAGCCCAGCCCCAAGTAGCGGCCGGCCCTCGTTCCGACGGCTACAATCCGTCGGAGTGTCCCGGTCTCCTCGGGAAATGCGCGGGCGGCTTTCGCCGCCCGCGTGGCACGTCATCTGCCTATTCGGGGACTACTCCAACAGGAGGTTCGGCTCCCAGCCGACGCGCTCGGCGCTCGACCGCAGCTTCTCCAGCGCCCGGTTCTGGATCTGGCGGACGCGTTCCTTGGAAATCCGCAGCAGGTGGCCGATCTGGCGGAGGCTGTGCGTGCCGTTGCCGGTCAGGCCGAAGCGCAGGTCCAGCACCTTCCGCTCGCGGGGGCGGAGGTTCTCCATCAGGAAGCCCAGCGCCTCCTGCCGCTCGTTGTTCTCCTGCATCACCAGCGTGCCCGTGTCCGGCATCGCCTCGGTGAGCTTGAAGTCGCTGTCGTCGTCGAGGACGGCGTTCAAACTGACCGGCGTGCGGGTGGCGGTCTGGAGGTGCGTCAGGTGTTCGAGCGAGCTGCCGGTGCGGCTGGCGAGTTCCTGCGGGCTCGGGAGGTGCTTGCCGCCGTGGGCCAGCGCCTCGCTCTCCTGCTGCAGCAGGCCGAGCTCCTGGAGGTGGTGCGGGCTCAGGCTCACCAGGTGGCTCTGGCGGGCCACGGCGATCTGGAGGGTCTGGCGGATCCACCACGTCGCGTAGGTGGCCAGGCGGGTGCCGTGGCTCACGTCGAACCGGTCGATGGCCTGCATCAGCCCGCACACGGCCTCTTGCAGCAGGTCACTGTAGGCGAGGCTGTGGTGGCGGAAGCGCTTGGCGACGTGGGCGGCGAGGCGGATGTTGGCGCTGGCGAGGCGGTGCTTGAAGTGGACGTACCGGTCGCGGAGGCGCTTCACGGCGACCACGTCCTCGCAGCGGGCGTCGGTGCAGTGCTCGCGGATGAACTGGGCCATCGGCCACGGCTCCAGCGGCGGACGGCTGGCCCGCAGCTCGGCCGGGTAGTGGCGGACCAGCACGCGGACCAGCTCGCTCTTGCAGTCCCAGAAGCTGGTGAGCAGTTCGCGCTCTTCCTCGGGCGTCAGCAGGTCGGAGGAGAAGGTCGTGACGCTGGTGTCGGGGGCCTTGGCCGATTGTCCGGAACGGGTGCGCCTGGCGGCAGTCTTCATGGCGGCCTCTGGCCTTCCTGCGGTATGAGTTTCGTGGACGCTTCGGGTGCCACCGAACACACCGTATCGGCACTCGGCCGGGTGCGGCTTCAGGGGGGCTCGGCTTACCCGGGTCCGCCCAGCATAAGGGGTCGTGACCGCGCGGGCAAAAAAAATCGGCGGCTCGACCGAGAGTCGTCAACCGTTCGACAGGCGCGGGCGAAAAACGCGCGATCCGTCGGGCGGGACAGCTCCAGCCGAGCCGTCGTGCCGGCTCGTCCGCTGCGCTCGCATTGGGGTGGCAACCCCACGTAGCACGGGATTCTAGCCGCCCAGACTTGACGGTTCAAGAAAACTGTGGGGGAAATCGACACTTTTTCGGGAACTGACCTTTTTCCCGGCCCCGGCCTCAACCGTTTTCAGCCGTAACACGAAAAACCGGCAAGGTTTTTGTCCGGTTCGCCGCCGTCGGTCCGTTCTGGGCAGTGAGGGGTTCATTACAACCGTTCCGGTCTCCCCCACTTGCCCGGAGTGGTGTACCTTGGATCGAAACGGCGATTTCCGCCCGCTCGCGGGGGGACCGGCGCGGGGCGGACACCCGGTCATGAACGTAACCCGGTACAAGTGTTCCGTCCTCGCCGTGGACGACGACCCGGGTGTTTTGGGCGTTCTGGCCGCCCAGCTCGCCCACGACTTCGACGTGCTCACCGCCTGTACCGTCGAGCAGGCCCGCGGGGTGATGGGCCAGCGGGCCGTCGACATTCTCCTGACCGACCTCAACCTCCCGGACGAGAGCGGCCTGGCCCTGCTGGACTGGTCGCGGCGAAACTGCGCCCGCACGTCGCGGATCCTGCTCAGCGGCACGGCCCGCCTCGAGGACGCCGCCGACGCCATCAACCACTCCCAGGTCCACCGCCTCGTCCTGAAGCCGTGGCGGCCGGAAGACCTGCTACAAACCCTCCGGGCCGCGGCGCGGACGCTGCTGCTGGAGCGCAGCCACGAGCAACTCCTCGAAGACCTCCGCAAGCTCAACATCGACCTCGAACGCCGCGTGGCCGACCGGACGCGGGAGCACGAGGCGGCGCTGGCCCTGCTCCAGCAGAAGAACCGCATCCTGGAACAGATGGCGCTGACCGACACGCTGACCGGGCTGGCGAACCGGCGGGCCATCGACCTGATCGCCCGCAAGGAGCTGATCCGCCGGACCCGGTCGCCGTCGCCCCTCACGCTGGCGCTGATCGACGCCGACCACTTCAAGGACATCAACACGCAGTACCTGCAGACCGGCGGCGACCACGTGCTGGCGTGGCTGGCGCGGGTGCTGTCCGACGCGGTGCGCGGGTCCGACTCGCTCGGCCGGGTGGGCGGCGAGGAGTTCATGGTGGTGGCCCCCGAGACTGATTCGGCCGGGGCGGCGGTGCTGGGCGAGCGGCTCCGCGGGCGGGTGGCGGCGGCGGCGACCGAGTACGGCGACCGGCCGATCCGGGTGACGGTGAGCGTGGGGCTGGCGGTGGCGGGGGTGGGCGTGTCGGTCGGCTACGACCAGCTCTACCGGGCGGCGGCGGCGGCGCTGCGCGAGGCGAAGGACGGCGGGCGCAACCGCTGCGTGATCCGGCCGGTGGGGTAATCGCTCACGCCAGCGACAGCGCGTGTCCGCTCAGCCGCTCGCAGCCGGTCGCGGTCACGAGGTAGTCGTGCTCCAGCCGGACGCCGCCGACGCCGTCCGCGTACAGCCCGGGTTCGAGCGTCACCACGTCGCCAGCAACCAGCGTCTCCGACGAGTGCCGCACGAGGAACGGCGCCTCCGGGTGCTGGATGCCGAGCCCGTGGCCCGCGTGGTGAACCAGCTTCCCGCCAAGCACCGCGTCCACGGCGTCGAACACCGTCTGACACGTCGCCCCCGCCCGCAGCGCCGCCGCGCCCGCGTCGATGGCCATCGCGCACAGCCCGAAGATCTGCTGCTGCTCGCCGGAGGGGTTGCCACCGACGACGAGCGTGTTCGTGAAGTCGCTGCGGTAGCCCTGCACGATCACGGAAAAGTCGAGGATCAACGTCTCGCCGGCGGCGAGGACGTGCGGCGTCGGCACCCCGCCGCGCTTCTTGCTGCCGGGCGAGACGGTGAAGTCGCCGTAAACGACGGCCCAGTGCCCGAGCTTGGCGTACACCGCCCCGCAGATGCCGGCGTACACGTCGAGCTCGGTCATGCCGGGCTTCACGTTCGCCCGCGCCCAGGCGTGGCCGGCATCGCCCGCCGCCATGCACACCTTCAGCGCCGCCACCTCATCCGCGTCCTTGGCGCGCCGCATGTCGGACGTGATGGCGAAGATGTCGGCGCAACCGGGGTCGGCGAGGGAGTCGTGAATCCGCCCGCCGTTCTGCTGCACGACCGGGAGCAGGGTCGTCCGCCGCGGGCCGACGCCGGGCGACTGGCCGTCGTACCACGGGATCGGCTTCCGCTCCTCGGCGTGGGACAGCTCGGAGGTCTTGGGGACGCGGGCGTCGTGGAACAGGGTGGAGTGGCCGTCCGGCCGTAGCAGAAGGAACCCGCCGAAGTCGGCGCCGAGGCTCGGCGCCTCGACGCCGCCGAAGTCCGCACCGAGGCTCTGGGCCTCGACGTGGAAGTTGGCGAAGTAGCGGAGGTGGAGCGGGTCGCCGAGCAGCACCGGGGCGGCGGGGCGGAGTCGGTCCAGGAGCCGCTGGCGGCGGGCGCGGCAGCCGTCGGCCGTGAGCATGGGTGTCTCCAAGTATCCCAGACGCTTGCTGCTTCGCGTTTACCGGCGCGAAGCCGCAAGCGTTAGCTCGGGTGGTTCTGTTGCCGCTCGCGGCTTCGCGCCGCGAAACGCGAAGCAGCAAGCGGCAACTCAGCTTACTCGTCCCCGCCGCCGAGGCTCACGCCGCCGCGGTTCTCTTCCTTGTAGATCGTGTCGATCGCGAGCGCCGCGGCGAGGATCAGCATCTTGGCGATCGGCTCGTCCGCCAGCTCCGGGCTCACCTGCACCGCGTACGTGTCGGCCGACGTGAACAGGTCCTTCACGAGCGACCCGAGGCTCAGCTTCTTCGACACCCGGCCCATCTCGACCTTCCCGTCCGGCGACAGGAAGCGGTAGTCGAAGCCGGTCCACTTCCCCTTGATCTCGGCGAAGTGGTTGCCGTCCTTGTCGTAGATGTGGAACCCGCCGCCGATGGTGAAGAACTTGCTCTGGTAGTAGCCGATGACGGCCCCGTTCGCGTCCTGCACCTCGACCTTGCTGCGGAACACGTACATGCCGCGGCGGATGCTGAACACGAGCCCGTTGTCCGGCTCCTCGCGCACCTCGATGACCGTGGACATCAGCTGCTTCGGCAGCACGAAGCGGAGGAGCTGCTTGACGATGCCGATCTTCTCCTGCGCCGTGCCGAGCTTGGCGCCGCTCTCGGCGTCGAGGATGTCGTAGGTGTTGGAGTTGCTGATGAACTTGACGTGTTCCTTCACCACGAAGGTGTTCTTTTCCAGCACGGTGCGGCTCCGGGTGAGTTGCGGCGGCGGACGGCCGGCGGTTAGGGTTATAAACCGACCCCGCCGGGGCGTCCACCACCGATATCCGGGACCGCCGTGTCGTCACCCGTTCTCGACAAGAGCGAAGCCCGCGTCCGCCGGATGTTCGGCCAGATCGCCGGCTACTACGACTTCCTCAACCACACCCTCAGCCTGAACATCGACAAGCGCTGGCGCACGATCACCGCGCGCCTGGTGCCGCCCGACCCGACCAACCCCGCCCCAATCCTCGACCTCTGCACCGGCACCGGCGACCTGGCGCTGACCTATCACCGCGCCACGAACGGCGCCGTGCCGGTGGTCGGCGCCGACTTCTGCCACGAGATGTTGGTCCGGGCCGCCGCGAAGGCGAAGCAGGCCGGTGCCGCGATCCCGTTCGTCGAGGCCGACGCGCAGGCGCTCCCCTTCCCCGACGACACGTTCCAGCTCGTGACGGTGGCGTTCGGCCTGCGGAACGTGACGGACACGGACAAGGGTTTGCGCGAGATGGTGCGGGTAGCGAAGCCGGGCGGCCGCGTCGCGGTGCTGGAGTTCTCGCGGCCGCGGAACCGGCTGATCGGTTGGGGCTACGGGCTGTACTTCCGGCGGGTGCTGCCGCTGATCGGGCAGGTGGTGTCGCGGAGCCGGGAGAACGCGTACAACTACCTCCCCCGGAGCGTGCTCGCGTTCCCGGACTACGACGCGCTCGCCGACAGGATGCGCGCCGCCGGCCTGGCCGACGTGTGGTTCCGGCCGCTGACGTTCGGGGTGGCGACGCTGTACGTCGGCACGAAACCCCACCAGACCCCCTGACCATGCCCGATCATTTGCTCGTCCGCGCCGCCCGGGGTGAAGCCGTGGAACGGCCGCCGGTGTGGGCGATGCGGCAGGCCGGGCGCTGGGACCCCGAGTTCCGCCGCATCCGCGCCGGCCAGGACTTTTACGCCTTCAACGAGGACGTGGACCGCGCCGCCCAGGCGACGCTCTGCCCGCGCCGGTTCGGCGTGGACGCCATCATCCTCTTCTACGACATCACCACGCTGCCGTTTGCGATGGGGCTGCCGTTCGCGCTGAAGACCGGCGCCGGCCCCACGCCCGACCGCCCGATCCGCACCGCGGAGGATTTGAAGCGACTGAACCCCGAGCCGCACCCGGACAGCTACGGCTACATCCGGGCGCTGCTGAAGAAGGTGAAGGCCGAGCTCGGTGGCGTTCTGCCGGTAATCGCCTTCGCCGGGGCGCCGTTCACCGTCGCCACGTACTGCATCGGCACCGGTAAGGACGTGACCGCCACCCGCCGCTTCGCCGCCGAGCAACCCGCGGTGTGGGACGGGCTGCTGGAACGCCTCTCGGTGGCGACGGTCGGCTTCCTCAAGACGCTGATCGGCGACGGCGCGGACGTGTACCAGCTGTTCGATTCGTGGGCGGGGATGCTCGAACCCGCGGAGTACGACGCCTGGGCGCAGGCGCACCACGCCCGCATCCTGGCCGGCGCGACCGGCGTGCCGCGCGTCCTGTTCGTGAAGGAAGGCCCGTACCTCGACCGGATGGCGACCGCCGGCGCAGAGGTGGTGAGCCTCGGCAGCCGTCACGATCTCGCGGCGGCGCGGCGCGAGTATCCGGGGCTGGTGTTCCAGGGGAACGTCGCCGAAGAGGTGTTGCGCACGGGCACGCCCGACGACGTGACCGCGGCGGTGCGGGCGTGTGTGGGCGCGGGCGGCGGCACGCGGCACATCGTGAACCTGAACCACGGCGTGGACAAGTCGACGCCGGTGGCGAACTTCGAGGCCTAC
>JBGAQM010000207.1:0-11542 GCA_044220735.1 Urbifossiella sp.
CCGCCGCCGCCGCCCCCGCCGCGACCCCGCTGTTCGGCGGGTACGTGTCGCAGTTTCTCGACCACTGGGCGGACTTCTTCAAGAAGCAGAACGGGATCGTGATGGCCGCCCTCGGCGTCGGGGCGGTGTCGCTGTTCATCATCACCCGCGGGAAGTGGGTCAAGTAACCCGAGTGCAGTGTGCAGAGTGCAGAGTTCGGAATGAACCCCGGCCTCTCGCTCTTCATTCTGCACTCTGCACTCTTAACTCTGAACTCCTATGTCACTGAGCCGGCACGCCGTGGTGGACTGGGAAGGGAACCCCGCCCCCGAGGCGCCCGTCGCCCCGGACTCGATGCGCGAGGCGGGGCTGTCGCACGCCTTCGTGTGCGACCTCCTGCTGAAGTCGCTGTACACCCGCGGCGCGATGGTCGGCCGCGACCTGGCCCAGCTGCTGTGCCTGCCGTTCAAGGTCGTCAAGGACCCGCTCCGGTACCTGAAGGACGAGAAGTGCATCCAGGTGGACGGCGGCGACCTCGTCGGCGAGGTCAGCTACCGGTTCAGCCTGCTCGACCTGGGCCGCCGCCGGGCGCAGGAGGCGATGGAGCAGTGCGCCTACGTCGGCCCCGCGCCGGTGCCGCTCGAGGACTACGTCGAGCAGTGCTACCGCCAGGCCGTGACCGGGCTGCAGTGCTACCCCGACGCGCTGCGGGCGCCGTTCAACCACCTGGTGCTCAAGGAGGAGATGTTCAACAACCTCGGCCCGGCGATCGTGTCCGGCCGCAGCGTGTTCATCTACGGCCCGCCGGGGAACGGCAAGACGGCGATGGCCCGCGCCATCGGCGACTTCATGAACACCACCGGCGGCAGCATCTTCGTCCCGTACGCGTTCGTGGCCGACGGCAACATCGTCACCGTGTTCGACCCGTCGCTGCACGTCGTGGACGACGCCCCCGCGGACGTGGGCGACGAGGCCGACGCGACCATCCGCAAGCTGCTGACGACCGGCGCGACGGACCAGCGGTGGGTGCGCATCCGCCGGCCCGTCATCGTGACCGGCGGCGAGCTCGGGCTCGACATGCTCGACCTGCGGTACAACGCCGAGTCGAAGTTCTACCAGGCGCCGATCCACTTCAAGGCGAACGGCGGGGTGTTCCTGATCGACGACTTCGGCCGCCAGCGGTGCAGCCCGAAGGAACTCCTGAACCGCTGGATTCTGCCGCTCGAAGACCGCCACGACTTCCTGACGGTGGCGAGCGGGAAGAAGTTCCAGGTGCCGTTCGAGCAGCTCATCATCTTCAGCACGAACCTCGACCCGAAGGACCTGGTGGACGACGCCTTCCTGCGCCGCATCCGGCACAAGGTGGGGGTGCTGGCGCCGACGCGGGACGTGTACGAGCGGATCTTCGCGGGGAACTGCAAGCGGCTCGGGCTGAACTACTCGGCCGAGGCGGTGGACTACCTGTACGAGCGGTACTACAACCGCGGCCGCGTGACCCGGGCGAGCGACTGCCGCGACCTGCTGGAGATCGTGCAGTCGATCTGCCGCTACCGGCGGCAGCCGGTCCACCTCACCCGCGACCTGATGGCCGAGGCGTCGGCGAGCTTCATCGCCGAGTTCACCTGACCACCGCCCGCGGCGCGAAGCCGCAAGCGTCCCCGTAACCACCCGAGTTGCCGCTTGCGGCTTAGCGTCGCCCAACGCGAAGCCGCAAGCGTCCGCGTAACCACCTGCGGTGCGGCGTTGCGCGAACCTGCGCGGTCTGGGGTTTTCTGTCGAGTTCAGCGGCTGTGCCGGTCGAAACAGTTAGCACGACGGTTCCACATCGTGCGCGGGGGGCGGGCCATGGACGGCCGACGGCTGCGGCTATTCATCGTGGGCGGACTGCTGGCCGGCGGCGTCGGCTGCGCCCGCAACACCAACCCGCCCGGCTTCGTCCCCAGCAACCCCCAGCAGCAGGCGAAGCTGTTCGGCGTCGGCCAGCAGCCGACGGCGGCCGCGGCGTCGCCCGGCATGGGGCCGACCGGCAACGGCATGCCGGTCGAAGTCGCGCAGCCGCGGAAGACGGGGCAGAAGCTCGGGCCGGACGCCGAGACGGCGTTCGCCGACACCCACGTCCAGGTCGCGCTCGGCGACCCGGTCCCGCCGAACAAGGACGAGCTGCTGGACATGGCCCGGCACCGCTACGAGCGGGCGCTGAAGCAGGACCCGAAGCACCAGGGGGCGCTGCTCGGGATGGCGCGGATGCACGTCCGCGTCGGCGACCGCGACAAGACGGCCGCGGCGTTCAAGCGGTACGTGGACGCCCACCCGAAGGACACGGCCGTGCAGCACGAGGCGGCGATGGCGTGCGCCCGGTTCCAGGACTGGGCCGGGGCCTGCGCCTGGTGCGACTCGGCGCTGCGGCTGGACCCCGAGAACCGCGCGGTCCAGAAGACCCGCGGGTTCTGCCTGGCGCGGGCCGGCCGGTGGGACGAGGCGTTCGCCACGATGTGTAAGGTGATGCCGGAGGCGCAGGCCCGGTACAACATCGCCGCGGTGCTGCTCCACACGAACCAGCCGGAGGCGAGCCGGCAGCAGTTGCAGCTGGCCCTCCGCGCCGACCCGCAGCACGCCAACACCCTCGACCTGATCGCCGAGCTCGACCACACCCACCCGACCACCCCACCCGCGGTCAACCCCGGGAACGCGATCCAGACCGTCGGCGGGACGGCCCCGTAAGCCAAGTTGCCGCTTGCGGCTTCGCGTCGCCCGGCGCGACGCTGCAAGCGTTCGCCCGGGTGGTTTCGTCGCCGCTCGCGGCTCATCGCTCCTATCCCCCGCGCGCGAAAGTTCTTGCGAGCTTGCCCTTCCGCGGCTACACTTCTCCCTACCCGCCTGTTCGCCTCCCCTCCCGGAGCCCGGTCATGCTCGTCGTCCCCGGCCCCGCCTCTGCCGACACGTGCGACGGCGTCACGCGCCGCGACCTCCTCCGCGTCGGCGGCTCGGGCGTCCTCGGCCTCACCCTCGGCCAGATGTTCGGGCTCCAGGCCGCGAAGGCCAACCCGACGCCCGCCGGCGGTCCCGGCTTCGGTAAGGCCAAGAGCGTCATCTTTATCTACCTCCAGGGCGGCCCCAGCCACCTCGACCTGTGGGACCCGAAGGACAACGTCCCCGACAAGGTGAAGAGCATCTTCCGGCCGATCAGCACGAAGGTGCCCGGCACGCAGGTCACCGAGCTGCTGCCGAAGATCGCCAACGTCCTCGACAAGACGACGCTGATGCGCGCCGTCAGCTACACGCCGGTGGGGCTGTTCAACCACACGGCCGCGATCTACCAGATGCACACCGGCTACACGACGGACAAGGTGAGCCCGTCGGGCCAGTTGGAGCCGCCGAGCCCGAAGGACTTCCCGACGTTCGGCTCGAACGTGATCAAGTTCAAGCCGCCGACCGTGCCCATGCTGCCGTTCGTGATGATGCCGCGGCCGTTGCAGGAGAGCAACGTGGTGGGCAAGGGCGGGAGCGCCGGGTTCCTCGGCAAGGCCTACGACCCGTACCTGCTCTACCCGGCCGGCGACGACATGGACATGGCCAAGATGGAGCGCATCCGCACCGACGACCTGCAACTGCGCCAGGAGACGACGAGCGTCCGCATGGAGCGCCGCGCGACGCTGCGCGAGACGATCGCGCACGGGATGCCGGAGATGGAAGCGGCGGTGTCGCGGCACGACCTCGACAGCTACTACGGCCAGGCGCTGGGCCTGGTGGTGAGCGGCCGGGCGCGGCGGGCGTTCGACCTGAGCGCCGAGCCGCCGCAGGTCCGCGAGCGGTACGGCAAGAACACGTTCGGCCAGTGCTGCCTGCTGGCGCGGCGCCTCGTGGAAGCCGGCACCCGCGTGGTCGAGGTGATCTGGCCGAAGGTGGCGAACTCGGACAACCACTCGTGGGACGTGCACACCGGCCTCAGCACCCGAATGAAGAACCAGTCGGCGCCGATGCTCGACGCCGGCGTGAGCGCGCTGATCGAGGACCTGGACCAGCGCGGGCTCCTGGGTGAGACGCTGGTGGTGGCGGTGGGCGAGTTCGGCCGCAGCCCGCAGCGCGGGGTGAGCACGAGCGGCAACCAGAACTCGGACGACGGCCGCGACCACTGGCCGTACTGCTACACGGGCATCGCGGCGGGCGCCGGCGTGCGCCGCGGGCTGGTGTACGGCCGCTCGGACGCGACGGGCTCGGCGCCGCTGGAAGGCGCGATCCACCCGACGGACCTGCTGGCGACGGTCTACCACAGCCTGGGCATCCGGCCGGACACGATCGTGTACAACCACCTGAACCAGCCGCGCGAGCTGGTGAAGGGCGAGGTCGTCAGCGGCATCCTGCTGAGCTGCGGCTCTCGCTTCCTGAGCCGGGCCCGTGCGGGTCGGAGCGTCGCACGCTCCGACCCCGCACGGGCCCAGCAGACGCCCATGCCCGCGGAAAAGCTGCCGCCGACTTGACGCGCGAACCTGAACCGCGTACCCTACCTCTACGAAAGAGGGGGTGTAGCTCAGTTGGGAGAGCCGCTTGAATGGCATTCGCGAGGTCAGGGTTCAACTCCCCTCCTCCACCTCGCAAGGCCCCGGGTTTCCCGGGGCCTTGTTCGCTCCACCGGCCGACGACCCCACACCTTCGCCCGCGAACATCAGCCCGCCGACCACCCCGAGAAACTCGGGGCCGCCCGCTGGTTGCTCGGCCGGCGGGCGACGGGTATGCTCATACGTCATGCCCGAGGTCACGCGCCCGATCGACGCCGCCGCCGCCGGGGGACCGCCTGGCAACGGCTCAACTACTGCCGCTCGTCTACGACGGTTACGCCGCTCGCCGCCTCGCACCGCGCCCGAGAGCGGCCGGGGCATACGCTGCAGCCCACCGCCCTGGTCCACGAGGCGTACCTTCGGCTCGTCGGCACCACCACGGCCAACGACTGGAACGGCCGCGGCCACTTCTTCGGGGCCGCCGCCCGGGCGATGCGCCAGATCCGGGTCGACGCGGCCCGGGCGCGGACGGCGGGCAAGCGGGGCGGCGAGAGGGACCCCGTCCCGCTCGCCGAGGCCGCCACCGTTGCCGCCCCCGACGGCCGCCCGGTCGAGGACCTCCTCGCCCTCGACGACGCCCTCACCCGGCTCGCCGCCGAGAACCCGCAGAAGGCCCGCCTGGTCGAGTTGCGGTACTTCGCCGGCCTGTCCTTCGAGGACGCGGCGGCCGTCCTCGGCGTCTCCCTGGCGACGGCCAAACGGTACTGGGTGTACTCACGGTCGTGGCTGTACGCCGAGTTGAGCCCGGGCTGAGCCGCTCCCCGCGCGGGCCGATGGCCGAACGGACCCGCCGCCCGCGCACCGGCACCTTTCGGGAAAATTCGATTCCCACATGAGCCCCGGTACAGCCGGATTCCGCACGAATAGCTGACCGCCGAGTCGGAGAACGTCGCGGGGAGGCGTCGGGCTCCGCTCGCGGCCGGCGTCGCGCTCGCGCGTCGGGCAGACTCTCACCGACCTCCACACAGCATGGCTTGGCGGTCCGACAAGTGGAGCAGTATCGACATGCGTGATCTCGATCGGTCGCTGATGTCAGCGCGAAACGATCAGCACTTCTTACTTATCGCACAGCAGACCAATGTGGCAAATAGATAGCCAATCATTCTCGATCAGCAAATTCAATGTGGAGTTGGTGTTGTGTCTGGCTTCGGCTTTGTAGTCTTAAATCTGACCATTCGAATAAATCACCTTTTACGAAATTGCTCGTCCCATTATGTCCGGTCCATGACCTGTTACACGTACTCTGAGTAAGCTCCCGCGATCCTCTCATCAGGGATGGTCATGACAATCGCCCCATCGACCTACTCGACGGTTGCACCGCCAGGCGTCCTGCCCATCCAGCGCAGACCTGTGGGCGGGCGGCGGCCAGCCGTACCCCGGTAGGTCGCGGCCGCGCCCACCCCCGGACACAACCGCGAGTTCGTGGGCGGGGAGCCTCGAAGCCCCGCGACCACGCCCGAACCCCCTCCGACCCGGCGGCGACTCGCCCCGGGCCGCGCGATCCCGACTTCCCTCACCCCGGGGCATGCCCTGCCCCGCGTCTAACCCCGGTACCCCCATGTCCAAGCAGTGGCTCAAGAAGTGGATCAACCGGCACTACGGCTCCGCCCGCACGGGCGTCCCGGGCCGCGGCATGACCCTGCGGGCCGAGGCGCTCGAGGACCGGACCGTGCCGTCGACGTTCCTCGTCCGGGACATCAACACCGGGACGAACGGCTCGAACCCCTCTGCTGCCACCGGCCCGGGGGGCGTGGTCCTGTTCGCGGCGACCGACGGTGTGAACGGCACGGAACTCTGGCGGAGTGACGGTACGGACACGGGGACCAGCCTGGTCAAGGACATCGTCGTGGGCGCCAGCGGCTCCAGCCCGGCGGAGTTGACCAACGTCAACGGCACGTGGTTCTTCCGGAACGGCTCCGACAACCGGCTCTGGAAGAGCGACGGGACCGCGGCCGGAACCGTGCAGGTCAGCACGGCCGCCTCGTCCCCGGCGAGCCTCACGAACGTCAACGGCATCCTCTACTTCTCGGCGAGCGGGGGCAGCGGCGGTACGGAGTTGTGGAAGTACGACCTGGCCACCAACGCCATGACGCTGGTCAAGGACATCAACCCGGGCGGGAGCTCGTCCCCGAGCAACCTGTTCAACTACAACGGGACGCTGGTCTTCGCCGCCAACGACGGGCCGACCGTCAACGGCATCGAGCTCTGGAAGAGCGACGGGACCGCCGCCGGGACCGTCCTGGTCAAGGACATCTACGACACGTCCGGTAACGGCTCGCCGTCCAACTTCACGATGGTGGGCAACGTCCTGTACTTCAGCGCGACGGACGCGACGGGCGGGACCGAGCTGTGGAAAATGGACAGTCCCGCGGCAACGCCCGTCCGGGTGAAGGACATCAACCCGGGGGCGACGGGGTCGGGCCCGACCGGGCTGGTGGACTTCGGCGGCACCCTGTACTTCGCCGCCGACGACGGGACGAACGGCCGCGAGCTGTGGAAGAGCGACGGCACCGCCGCCGGCACCGTGCTCGTCGACGTGAGCTTCTACCACTACTGGAACGGGTCCGGGGTGACCGACGCGGGCCGCAGCGGCCAGGTCCAGGACCTGGCCGTGGCCGGCGGGCGGCTGTACTTCACGGCCAACAGCGAGCAGTACCGGCAGCTCACCGCGGGCGCCCCCGAGGTGCCGTACAGCAACTACGGCCGCGAGCTGTGGGCGGTGGACGCCCCGGGGGCGACCCCCCGGGTGGTCAAGGACATCTACCCCGACGCCAACTCGTCGTCCCCGCAGTCGCTGACCGCGGTCGGGGGCACCCTGTACTTCGCCGCGTTCACCCCGGCCGGCGGCCAGGAGTTGTGGAAGTCCGACGGCACCGCCGCCGGCACCGTCCTGGTCAAGGACGTGTACCCGGGCACGAACTCCTCCAACCTGCAGAACTTCCGGGCCGCCGCCGGCGCCCTGTTCTTCACCGCCAACGACCCGGTGTACGGCACCGAGGTGTGGACGACCGACGGCACCACCGCCGGCACCCGCCCCGCCTACGACGTGTTCTCCGGACCGGCCGGGTCGTCGCCGTCGGGGCTGGTGGCGGCGGGCGGGCGGGCGTTCTTCACGGCGAACAACGGGACGAGCGGGACGGAGCTGTGGGTGACCGACGGGACCGAGGCCGGGACGGCGATGATCGAACTGACCGCCGGGGCCGGGGGCACCAGCCTGGGCAACTTGACGGCCGTCGGCGGCACCCTGTACTTCACCAACTCCACCGACGGCGGCCGGCTGTGGAAGAGCGACGGGACGGCCGCCGGGACGGCCCGCGTCTCATCCGCCGTCACGTCCGCCTCGGGCCTGCTGGCCGGGCCGGGCGGGGCGGTGTACTTCTCGGGCGTGGGCGCCGACGGCAGCGGGTCGGAGTTGTGGAAGAGCGACGGGACGGCCGCCGGGACCGTTCGCGTCGCGGACATCGTGGCCGGGCCGGGCAGCTCGTCCCCCGCCCCGCTCCTCAGCTCCGGCGGGCTGCTGCTGTTCACCGCCGACGACGGCACCGGCGACCGCGAACTCTGGGCCACCGACGGCGAGCCGGGCACCCGCCCGCGGGCCACGAACCAGTTCGTCACCGTCCAGGAAGACGGCTCGCAGACGATCACCCTACAGGGGCAGGATTCCGAGAACGACCCGCTCACGTTCGAGGTGGTTACCGGGCCGGCCAACGGGACGCTGACCGGGACCGGCGCGACCCGGGTGTACACGCCGTTCGCCCAGTACAGCGGGTCGGACAGTTTCACCTTCCGTGTCTCCGACGGGGCCGAGTTCTCGAACGCCGCGACCGTGTCGATCACCGTCGTGTCGGTCAACGACCCGCCGGTCGCCGCGGGCAACACGTACTCGGTCAACGAGGACACGACGCTGACGGTGGCCGCCCCGGGGGTGTTGGCGAACGACTCGGACGTTGACAGCACCACGCTCACCGCGGCGCTGGTCGCCAGCGCCGCGCACGGCGTGGTCGTCCTCGCGGCCGACGGGAGCTTCACCTACACCCCGGCCGCGAACTACAACGGGCCGGACGGCTTCACCTACCGGGCCTTCGACGGCAGCGACTACAGCAACACGGTGACCGTCTCCATCACCGTCAACGCCGTCAACGACGCGCCGACCGCGGCCAACCAGAGCGTCTCGACCAACGAGGACACGCCGTCGAGTATCACCCTCGCGGGTAACGACGTGGACGGGACCGCGCTGACGTACACGATCGTCGCCCTGCCGACCCACGGCACCCTCACCCGCACCGCCGAGGGCGTGTACACCTACGCCCCGGCCGCGAACTACAACGGGCCGGACGGCTTCACCTACCGGGCGAGCGACGGGACGCTCACCAGCACCACCGCCACCGTGTCGGTCACGGTCACCGCCGTCAACGACGCGCCGGCGGCCAGCGCGGGCGCCGACAAGACCGCGAAGGAAGGGGACCCGGTCTCGTTCGCCGGCAGCGCCACCGACGTGGAAGGCAACGCCGTCATCTACTCCTGGAACTTCGGGGACGGGGCCACGGCGTCGGGGGCGACGGCCACCCACACCTTCGGGGCGAGTGGGACGTACACCGTGACGCTGACGGCGACCGACAGCCTCGGCGGGGTGGGGACCGACACGCTGACGGTGACGGTCAGCAACGTCGCGCCGCGCCTCACGACGCTGGCCGTCTCCCCGGCGGTGATCACGGAGGGCGGGTCGGCGACGCTGACCGGTTCGTTCACCGACCCGGGCACGGCCAACGTCCACACGGTGACGGTCAACTGGGGGCCGGGCGAGACGCCCTCCACGGTCACGCTGCCGGTCGGGCAGCGGACGTTCAGCATCGCCCACCAGTACCGCGACGACAACCCGTCCGCGACACCCGCCGACGCCTACGTGCTGAGCGTTTCGGTGGCCGACCAGGCCGGCGGCGTCTCCACCTCCGGCGGCGGCACCGGGTCGGGCGCGGTGATCATCGACGGCGGCGACCGGGACGAGCACGGGTCCGCCACGGCCGGCCCGGACGGCTTGCTCGGGAACGCCGACGACGTCAACGTGAGCGGGTGGAAGTTCATCGAGCAGATGGTCAAGTTCGCCAACCAGGGGGCCAGTAACACCGGGACCGGCATCCTGGTTGTCGGCGCCACGTCCGGCCGCCCGCGGCAGGCGATCGAGAGCGCCGCCCGCGTCCTCGGGCTGCCCGTCACGCACGTCACCGGATCGACGGCCATCGCCGCGGCGAACTTCGACAACTACGCCGTGGTGTACGTCCCCTCCGGTCAGGCCGAGGCGTCCGGCGGCATCACCGCGACGGACCTCACCGCCCTCGCCGCCCGCAAGGCCGACATCCAGGACTTCATCAACAACGGCGGGAGCGTGGTCGCCCTGACCGAGGCCGGGATGGCGAACCCGTACGCCTGGCTCGAACTGCCCAACGGGTTCACGATCTCGACCGCCGTCAACGGGAGCGCACAGTACCGGACGGCCGCCCTGACCAACTCGGGATTGACGATCACGGACGCGGAACTGACCGCGGGCACCCCGGCCCACAACGTCTTCACCGGCCCGACCGGGTTCAACGGCCTCGTGCCGTTCGTCTACACCACCGGCGCGAACAACATCGCCGAGAACGGCGGCGGCGACGACCAGGTGATGACCCTCGGGCTCGCCCCGGGGTCCGTCGGCGTCGGCCTGAACGTGACGGTGCAGAACGCCGCGCCGACGCCGACCGTCGCGAGCCTCCCGGACCACGACGGGAACGGCACCCCGAGCACGACGGAGGGCACCGCCGTCGCGCTGACCAGCTCCGTCAGCGACCCCGGGCTGAACGACACCTTCACCTACGCCTGGAGCGTGACGAAGAACGGCACGGCCTACGCCACGGGGACGGGAGCCGGGTTCACCTTCACCCCGAACGACGACGGCAGCTACGTCGTCACCCTGAAGGTGACCGACGACGACGGCGGGGTCGGCACGACGAGTCGCACGATCGCGGCGGTCAACGTTGCGCCGACGTTCGAGGCCGGGCCGGACGCCGTCCTGCAACCGCCGGCGGCGGGCCAGTTCTCCCGGACGGGGGTCGCCTTCACCGACCCCGGCGCCGACGTGTGGACGGTCGCGATCAACTGGGGCGACGGCACCGCCGTCCAGAACCTGACGGCCGCCCAGGTCAACCAGGCCGGCAAGACGTTCAACCTGAGCCACGCGTACACCGCCGACGGCACCTACACCGCCAGCGTGACGCTGAGCGACGGGGACGGCGGCTCCCACACCGACACGTTCACGGTGGAAGTCCACCTGAACACGCCGCCGGTGGCCCGGGACGACGCGGCCACGACGGACGAGGACTCGGCCGGGGTGGTCGTGAGCGTGCTGGCCAACGACGTGGACAACGAGACCAACATCGTCCCGTCGCGAACGGCGGCCCTGACCACGCCGGCCCGCGGCGTACTGGTGAACAACGGCAACGGGACGTTCACCTACCGGCCGAGCGGCGCGTTCGAGTCGCTGGCGGTCGGCGAGACGGCGACCGAGACGTTCCGCTACCAGATCGAGGACTCGTTCGGCGAGACGGCGACCGCGACCGTGACGCTCACGATCACCGGCCGCAACGACGCCCCGACGGTCAGCGTGAGCGCCCCCTCGGTGTCGGTGAACGAGGGCGCGACCGCGGGGAACGCCGGTGCGTTCAACGACCTGGACCTGAGCGACGCCGTGACGATCACGTCGTCGGTGGGCGTGGTGACGCAGGTCGCCGGGCGCCCGGGCACGTGGCAGTGGTCGTTCCTGGCCGCCGACGGCCCGGGGTCCGGGCAGGTCGTCACCATTACGGCGAACGACGGCCGGGCGTCGGTCAGCACCTCGTTCGCGCTCGCCGTCGCCAATGTCGCCCCCACGCCGTCGATCACCTCGATCGGCGCGGTCCGCGTCGAGGGCACGAGCATCGCCGTGACCGGGGCCGCGACCGACCCGGCCGCCGCCAACGACACCCTCACCTACG
>JBGAQM010000208.1:0-11018 GCA_044220735.1 Urbifossiella sp.
GCTTGCGGGCTCCGCGCGGGGAAACGCGAAGCCGCAAGCGGCAACTCAACTACGCGAGCAACTCCGCGACGGGCACGCCTGCACTCGCCGGGCGCGTGAACCCGTCGGGGCTCAGCCGCGTCGCCGGGTCGATGCCCAGCGCCGCGTACAGCGTCGCGGAAAAATCCTCGGGCGACACCGGCGCGTCCTTCACGTAGGCGGCGTGCGCGTCGCTCGCGCCGTACACCGCGCCGCCCCTAATGCCGCCGCCCGCGAGCATCGCCGAGTAGCAGCGCGGCCAGTGGTCGCGGCCCGGCACGCGCGAGCCGCCCGGCGTGATCCGCGGCGTCCGCCCGAACTCGCCCACCAGCACCACCAGCGTCTCATCCAACAGCCCGCGCACCTGCAAGTCGTCCAGCAGCGCCGACACCGCCTGGTCGCAGCGCGGCAGGGCGAAGCCGAGGCCGTTCCAGCCGTCGTCGAAGATGCCGACGCCGCCGTTGCCGTGCATGTCCCACGTCTCGACGCTCATGAACTTCTCGCCCGCCTTCAGCCCGCACCACGCCACCACGCCGACGAGCCGCGTCCCCGCCTCGATGAGCCGCCGCGCCAGCAGCAGGTTCTGCCCGAGCGGGTTGCGGCCGTAGCGGTCGCGCACCCGCGCCGGCTCGCGGTCGAGGTCGAACGCGGCGCGCACCCCGGGGCCGGTGAGCACGTCGAACGCCCGCCGCTGCTCCGGCCGCAGCGGGTTGTCGCGGTCGAGCCGGTCGAGCAACTCGCGCCGCGACGCCAGCCGGCCGGGCGCCAATGAAGGATCAGCGTCGAAGGCGGTGACGCGGTAGCCGGGCGTGGCGAGGTTGTCGTCGTGGCTCGTGCCGACGAGCACCGGCGCGACCGCCGAGCCGAGGAAGCCGCCGGTGAGGTACGTGGGGTCGGGCGGGGCGGCGCCGCCGCCGAACTTCTGGAGCCACACGTACGGCGGCACCGCGGCGGCGGTCGGCTTCAGCTTCGCCACCACCGACCCGAACGCCGGCGCGTCGGCGGCCGGCACGGTGGCGCCGGCGAGGAGCATCTTGTTGGCGCGGTCGTGGACGGGCTCGCCGTGCGTCATGCTGCGGATGACGGCGTAGCGGTCGGCGCGCGCCGCCAACTGTGGCATGAGTTCGCCGACGCGGAAGCCGGGGACGCTGGTGGCGACGGGGCGGTAGGGGCCGCGGAGCTCGGCGGGGGCGTTCGGCTTCGGGTCCCACGAGTCGAGCTGGCTGAGGCCGCCGTACTGGTAGACGAACACGCACGACTTCGGCCGCCGGGCGGGGGCCGCGAGCAGCGCGGGGAGGCCGAGCCCGAGCGGCAGTACGGCGCCGGCGTGGAGCAGGTCGCGGCGGGTGGGGCGGAACGGGTTCACGACGGGACCACGGGACGGCTCGGCGGGTAGAGTGAGTGTACCGCGGTGTGCGGTGTTCCGCACCGGGATTCCGGACCGGAGGCGGCGATGACCGAGGCCGAGTGGGCGGCGTGCGACGACCCGCGCGAGTTGCTCGACTACCACCGCATGAAGCGCGACCCGCGGCGGCTGCGGCTGCTCGCCGTCGCGTGCGCCCGGCTCATCCCGCCGCACGCCTTCCCGACGCAACTCGGGTCGGTGATCGACGTGGCCGAGCGCTACGCCGACGGCACGGCCGACCGCGCCGCGTTCCTCGCCGTCCGCCGGCAGGTCCGCGCCGTGAACCGACAGATCGACGAGTTCACGCCGGCGCGCCGGATTCTCATGTGGCTCGCCGACGACTCGCTGGAGGCGCAGTCGGTGGCGATCACCATGACGCGCGAGCTGTCCGGCCCCGGCGGCGGCGCGGCCGAGTGCCACCTGAGCCGTTGCGCCTTCGGCAACCCGTTCCGCGCGGTCGCGTTCGACCCGGCGTGGCGGACGGAGGCGGTCGTCGGGCTGGCGACCGGGATCGCCGCCGACCGCGCCTTCGACCGCCTCCCGGTCCTCGCCGACGCCCTCGAAGACGCCGGCTGCGCCGACGCGGACGTGCTCGCCCACTGCCGCGGCCCGGGGCCGCACGCGCTCTGCTGCTGGGTGGCGGACGGTCTGCTCGGACGGACGGCTCAGTCGGGGACGTAGCCGGGGCGGTCGGCGTCGGGTTCGAGGCGGCGGATCACGTCGCCCTCGACCACGACGCGCACGAAGAAGTCGCGGCCGCACGCCGGGCATTCGGCGTAGCCGTCGCCGACGGCGTTCCCGCCCGGCGGCCGCTCCGCCGGCATCGCGGGGTGGTTCCACGGGTACGCCTCGCCCACGCGCAACGTCCGCGTCTCGTGCATGTACCCGAGCCGCGCCTCGACGGCCGCCTCGACCCGCCGGCCGCACCGCGGGCACGTCACCTCGCCGCGCACGACGTTGAACAGGCCCACGCTCGGTTCCCCTGGCGCCGTTTCGCTCTACTGTAACCGACGGCCCGGCACCCGCGGAGTGCGCCCGTGCGGATCGACGTCCACGTTCACATCCTCGCCACGCTCCCCGGGCACGGCGTCATGTCCGGCTACCTCCGCCGCCGGCCGAACGTCGCCGCCATCCGCCTGCGCCTCGGCATCCCGCTGCGCGGCTCCGACGCAAAAATCGAGCGCGCCTGCGAAAACATCCTCGCCCGAACGCTCGCCGGCTGCCCCGAGCTCGACGCCGGCGTCGGCCTCGCGTTCGACGCCGTGTACCGCGAGGACGGCACCCGCTCCGACGCCGGCACGCACCTGTACGTGGCGAACGACTACGCCGCCGACCTGGCCCGCAAGCACCCGAAGATTCTGTTCGGCGCGTCGGTCCACCCGTACCGCCCGGACGCGATCGCGGAGTTGGAGAAGTGCGTCGCCGACGGCGCGGCGCTCCTGAAGTGGCTGCCGCTGGTGCAGGGGATGGACCCGTCGTCGGAGAAGTGTTTTGCGTTCTACGAGGCGCTGGCCCACCACAAGCTGCCGCTGCTGTGCCACACCGGCGGCGAACTCGCGCTGCCGCAGGACTTCCCGCACCTCGCGTCGCCGGCGCTGCTGGAGCCGGCGCTGAAGCGCGGCGTGACGGTGATCGCGGCGCACTGCGGCACCCGCTCGCACCCGTGGGGCGAGGACCACCTGGCGACGTTCTGCCGCATGGCGAAGGAGCACGAGCACCTGTACGGCGACACGGCGGCGCTGAACTCGCCGAACCGCTCCTACGCCATCCCGAAGCTGCTGGCCGACGCGGCGGTGGCGCGGAAGCTGGTGCACGGCAGCGACTGGCCGATCCCGTCGCTGGCGACGTTCCGGGCCGGGCTCGGGACGGCGCTTTGGCTGCTGCTGACGGAGGGGAACTGGGTGCGCCGCGACGTGCTGGTGAAGCGCGCCTGCGGGTTCGACGACGCGTATTTTGATCGCGCGGGGACGATCCTGCGGCTGCCCCGCTGATACGGGGGGCCGTTTCCCAACCGGCCGGGCTGAACCGGCCGGTTGGAATCCGGCCCCACGAAAAGCGTCACCCGCCGATGGCGTGCATGGTGCGGTCGGGCTTCACGTAGCCGGCGGCGTTGAACCCGTGCCCCTCCCACTTCGCCCACACCACCCGCCGCAGCAGCTCCGCCAGCGCCGCGTCGTCCGCCGCCGGGCGCAGCAGCGGCTTCGCGTCGGCCTCGTCCAGCGCGAACAGGCAGTTCCGCACCGCCCCCTCGGCCGTCAGCCGCAGCCGGTTGCACGACCCGCAGAACGGCCGCGACACCGACGCGATCACCCCCACCCGAGCGCCCCCGTCGGCGTACTCGTACTCCGCCGCGGGGGCACTCGGGTCGGCGCCATCAACCGGCACCAGCGGCGCCACCCCGCGGCCCAGCAACTCCAGCAGTTCGTCCGCGAGCAGCGCCTTCGAGCGGTCCCACGGGTCGGCGCCGATCGGCATCGACTCGATGAACCGCAGCTCGTAACCGCGCTCGCGGCAGAACCGCGCCAGCGGCACGGCGTCGAGTTCGGTCACGCCGCGCAGCGCCACCGCGTTCACCTTGATGCGCGTGAACCCGACCCGCGTCGCCGCCTCCAGCCCGGCGAGTACGCGGTCCAGGCCGTCGCGGCGCGCCAGTTCGCGGAAGCGGCGGGGGTCGAGGGTGTCGAGCGAGACGTTGAGCCGCCGCAGCCCCGCGGCGTGGAGCGCCGCCGCCTGCTCCGCCAGCAGCACGCCGTTGGTCGTCAGCGCCAGGTCGGTCAGCCCCGGCACCGCGACCAGCATCCGCACCAGCCGGTCGAGCCCCTTGCGGACGAGCGGCTCGCCGCCGGTCAGCCGCACCTTGTTGACGCCGAGCCCGGCCGCGACGCGGACGAAGTGCGCGATCTCCTCGAACGTCAGCAGCTCGGTCCGGTCGCGGAACACGACCTCCTCGGGCATGCAGTACGTGCAGCGGAGGTTGCACCGGTCGGTGACGCTGACGCGGAGGTTGGTGTGGACGCGGCCGAACCGGTCGGACAAGTGCAGGGCGGAGAATGCAGAATGCCGAACGTCCGAGCCGGGGTGGTCGGCCGCGAGGCCGAGGGGGATGCGGCTGGCCGTCCGGGCATCGGCTCTGGATTCTGCGCTCTGCACTCTGCACTCTGCGTTACGCCAGGTGTCGGTCGTCGTTCCACAGCTTGATCGCCGGCTCGTCCATCGCCATGTGGTCGAACCCGAGGACGCTCACCGTCGCGGTCGACAGCAGCAGCGCCCGGCCGAACGGCACCGGCTGGTGGACCCACCGCGCCGCCAGCACCCGCAGCACGTGCCCGTGCGCGAACAGCAGCACGTTCCCGGTCAGCGCTTTGATGCGGCCCAGCAGCCCGTCGATTCGCGCCTGGATGTCGGCGACCGACTCGCCGCCGGGGGCGCCGTCGCGGAACAGGTCCCACCCGGGCCGCTTCGCGCGAATCTCGGCCGTCTTCAGCCCCTCGCACTCGCCGTAGTGCCACTCCAGCAACTCGGGCTCGGGCGTCGGCGCGAACCCGGCCAGCTCGGCGGTGCGGCGGGCGCGCTGCAGGGGGCTGCTGAACACGTGGGCGAACGCGATGCCGTTCAGGCGCGCGCCGATCTTCGCGGCGTCGGCCTCGCCCTTGGGCGTCAGCGGGATGTCGGTGCGGCCGGTGTGCTGGCCGGACTTCGACCACGCGGTCTCGCCGTGGCGGGCGAGGTACACGGTCGGCGGCGTGTGCGTCGTCATGCGCCCTCCACCCACTCGGCGGCGCCGCCCGGGGCGTTCTCGCGCTTCCAGATCGGGGCCGTCGCCTTCAGCGTATCGATGGCGAACCGACACGCCTCGAACGCCGCCGCCCGGTGCGGCGCGCTCACGGCCACGGCGACGCTGATCTCGCCCACGTCGAGCGAGCCGACGCGGTGGACCAGCGCCACGTCGCCGACCGGCCAGCGGCGGCGGACTTCGGCCTCGACCTCGGCGAGTTTCTTCTCGGCCATCGGCGGGTAGGCCTGGTAGTCGAGGCGGGTGGTGACGCGGTCGCCGGTGAGTTCGCGGACGGTGCCGAGGAACAGCGCGACGGCCCCGCAGAGTGGGGACCGCACGCCTTCGGTGAGCGCGTGGTAGTCGATCGGGTCGGGCGTGAGGCGGACCATGACCGTGATTATACCGCACGGATCACGGCAGCAGGTCGGCGACGCGCACGGCCGCGGCCGGCGCGGCGAGCGGGGCGACGGCGTCGGCGGGGCCGGGAACGGTTCGGCTCCGGGACGCGGCGGATGCGGGCGACCCGCGGGGCCACGCCCGCCTCGGACAGGACCGGTCGGGGTCGGTGCGGTCGTCAACCCGGGGGAACGACTTCGCCTCCACGACGCGGAGCTGGCGGCCTGCGCGTCCGCTTCGTAGTACGCGGCGGGGTCGCTGACGGGGGGCGGTCAGCACGCCCCCGTCGATCAGGTGCGGGGCGTCCGCGCCTCCGGCGTGGACGCGACGGACGTGCCCGCGGGTGCCGTCCACGAACTTCGACTTCCTGCGGCAGACGACCGCGCTCGCGGTCCTCGCCGACCTGGCGGGGTTCGCCGAGGCGTACGCGCACCCCGACGGTGATCGCTCCGTCCCGGCCGCACCATCGCTGCCAGGTCATCGCGCGTCGTGGTCGCTACCCCTTCCCGCGCCTGACGTCTGTCTGGATCGCCACAGCGTGGTTCCAAGCAGCCTACAGACAGTAGCCGCGCTCCACTACGTCGCGCAGGCCGTGAGTTCTGGAGCCCGCCCGACGACTCGGGCAAACACAGCAAAATAAGCCGACAGCTCACCTGCGCGGAACCGCTCGGCCGTTGCGGCTGGCACCGCGACCCGTCGCCCACGTGGAAAGAGCCGTCCCTCGTCGTCGCGGACCTCCCGGAACGGCCCCCGGTACACGACCTCGAACCCGCCGTCAGCAGCGGCGGCAGGGGCGAACCCCTCCAACTGGAGCTCCCGCATACCGACGCCATCGCGGACGAAGCACGGCTTCGAGTCGAACTTCAGCATCCGCACCCCGACCAGCCCGGCCCCTTCCAGCAGGGCCACCGGCTCGGCCTCGAACGGGACCGACCGCACCGCCCCGGCCGGCCCCGGCAGGTCCGGGTTCTCGACCGGGCGCTCCCCTGCGAGGACGTGGACGAACAGCCGGCCGCCCGGCTTCAGGACCCGGGCCGCCTCGGCGACCACGGCCCGCCGCCGGTCCGCCGACAGCGGCAGGTTGAGCGTCCCGCGGAGCCGGACCTCGTCGGCCGTGCCGTCGGCGAGCGGGACGCGGTCCGGTACCGGCTCGTTCATCCGGTGCTCCCACACCGCCGGCGGGACGGGTGTCGCGCACCCGCCGAGTGACACCACCGCCTCGGCCGCCTGCCCGGCCCCGCGGTGCTCGAGGTCGCCGTCGAACGTGTACACCTCCCACAGGTTCCCGTCCGGGTCGTGCGCCCAGAACTTCGACTGCCGGGCGTAGCAGCACTCGACCCCGTCCTCGCGCTTCGTCCGCAGGCCGGCCCGCTCCAGCCGCTCCTGCATCGCGACGAGCGACTTCGCGTCCGGGAGCCGGAACCCGACGTGGTTCAGCGCCCCGCCCGTCACGACCTCGTTCGCCGGCTCCAGCGACAGGACCAGCGGCGGGCTGTCCGGCTCGAACTTGGCGTAGTCCGGCCGGACTTTCGCGGGCTCGACCCCGAGCAGGGTGCGGAAGAACGCGACCGACGTCGCCAGGTCGGACACGTTCAGCGACAGGTGGAACCGGACGGGGTCGCTCATGGGTGCCTCGGTCGGGGGGGTCACTCGAAGTACGTGTCGGTCTTGCCGTGCTCGGCGTACCTTGTGCGCAGCCAGGCGTGGAACTCGCGGTAGTGCTTCTCCCGCTGCTCGCCGCCGTCGGAGTGGGCGTTGTAGCTCAGGTACAGTTGCCGGCGCCACCGGTCCGACACGTTCGGGTCCGACCGGTGCGGGGTGAACCCGCCGAACACCGCCACGTCGCCCGGCGCCAGCACCAGCGGCACCGCCGCCGCCTCGTCCACCGCGCCGGCCGGGAGTTCGCGGTACTTGCCGTCTTGCGGAGTCAGCGGGCCGTTGTGGTGGTAGCCGGGGTAGACCACGGTGCAGCCGTTGTCGCGGTCGGCCGGGTCGAACGGGATGAGGACGGTGAGGAAGCTCCGCGGGAACCCGTCCCAGGCGATCCAGTCCTGGTGGAGCCCGTACCCCTTCACCCCCGGCGGCTTGAAGATCAGCTTGTCCTTGAACAGCCACGCCGGCTCGCCGTACAGCTCCGCGAGCAGGGCCAGCAGCTGCGGGGCGAGCGCCAGTCGGCGGCATGCCGCGGCGAGGTCGACGACCGGGTCGAACGTCTCGAACGTGCACTCGCCGGTGAACACGTTGTCCTGCCACCGGCAGCGGATGTTCTTCACCGACTTCAAGTGCTCGTACCCGGTCAGGAGCGCGTCGGCCTCGGCGGCGGCCTCGGCCATCTCGGCCGGGCCGAACAGCCCGCGGACGACGACGTACCCGTCACGGTCGTAGGCGGCGCGGCGGTCGGTGGCCGGGGGCGCGGCGGTCGCGGTCATGCCGGGTCGTCCTCCGTCGGGGCGGTCGGGAGTGGGGTGAGCAGCGCGGCCACGGCGAACGCGGCCGAGACCGCGGCGAGGTTCTGCACGACCGGTGCGTACGACCCGTAGGCCCGCTGCCCGGCGGCGAGGACGAGCGGCCCGGCGGCCGACGCCAGCACCGTCAGTAGCTGCGCGGCCCCCTGGATCTGCCCGAGGTGGGCCGGGCCGAACGCCTGCCGCCACACGGTGAAGAACACGACCGTCAGCAGCCCGCCGGCGACGCCCATCGCGGCGGCGTAGGCGTACACCTCGCCGAGGGCAGTCACGGCCGGGAACGCGGTCAGCGCCGCGGCGAGGACGAGCAGCGAACCGGCGAGCAGCACGCCGAGGCGGACCTTCGTCGCCAGCCACCCGCCCGCCAGGTTCGCCGCCAGCCCGATTAGCGGGGCGGCGGTGGTGACGGTGAGGAACACGCCGCGGTCGAACCCGCGCTCGGCCAGCAGCGACTGGTTGAACAGCGACACCCCGGCGGCGACCATGCCGTAGAACGAGGTCGCCAGCGCGAACACCCAGAACCCCGGCGTCCGCAGCGCGGCCGCGAGCGGAACGCCCGGCTCGCCCCGCGTCGCGTCGGCCGACGCCGCGGCGCGCGGGTTCCGCACGACGGCGAGCGCCAGGACGCCGAGTACGACGAGCGCCCACCCGAGGCCGGCCCACAGCTCGCGCCAGCCGACGTGGAACTGCTCGAACGCCGCCTTCACGGCGGCGAACGCAGCCATGAACCCGACGGCCACGAGGAACGAGTACAGCCCGATCACCGCCCCGGGCCGGTCGCCGGCGGCCTTCCCGACCAGCGCCAGGCTGACCACCGACAGGGCACTCTGCCCGAGCCCGCGGGTGAGCAGTACGAGCACGAACAGGTCGAGCGGCACGGCCGACCACTCGACGCCGCCGACGAAGACCAGCTCCGGCGCCGGCAGATCGACGAGCCGCCCGCCGGCCGCCACGCCGGTCATCGCGAGGACGACGGCGCCGAGCGCGACGAGCACTGCGGCGAGGGCGGCGCGGACGCCGAACCGGTCGATCGCCCACCCGGCCGGGAGGCAGAACGCGGCGCCGACGAGGGTGGCCCAGAAGTTCAGTGCGGCGAACGGCACCCGGCCGAGGCCGAGGTCGGACAGGAGTGGCTCGGTGACGAGCCCGAGGCCGTGCGTCCGGCCCGGCAGGGTGGCGACCATCGCGGCGGCGGCGACCCCGGCCGCGGCGGCGGTGGAGGCGGAAAGGCTCCGGCGGGCCGCGGGCCGGTCGAGGGTGGCGGTCACGGGTCAGTAGTCCCCCGCCACGTCGCCGGCGGCGCGGGTGGCGAGCGCCTGCCACGCCGGCAGCGGCACCGAGTTGGTGATGAACCGGATGCTGCCGTCGGCCAGGAGCACGTTTACGCCGCCGGTATGCCGGCTCCGCGCGGCCCGGTAGCCGACCGCGATGTACGACTTCGTCGGGTCGTTGGCGACGCAGTCGAAGCTCTTGCTGTTCGGCGCGTAGTAGTGGTTGTAGCTGACGCACCGGGCCTCGCCCGACGCCCACATGAAGCCGCGGCGGTTGTACCCGTTCCACGACGACGGCGAGCCGGCGCAGTTCGTGTCGCTCGGGAGCGTGCCGCTGAAACCCGTGTACTTGTACGCGACCTGCTCGTCGCCGGGCGGGGTGGGCGACACCTCCGCCCCGTCGCCCAGGATGCTCTCGGACATGGCGGCCGTGTTCGAGGTGCCGTCGGTGATGTCGGTGACCTTCACCCCGTTCACGGCCGGGAACACGCCGTCGGCGGCGATCGGGGAACCGTACCCGCCGCCGCTCAGCCCGGTGCCGTGCGAGGCGGCGTAGTTCGTCGGCCCCATGTCGGTGACCCCGTACGCGCTGCTGACCGGCACCCCGCGGTCGGACGGGCAGAGGAAGATCCCCACCCGCTGCACGACCGCGGCCTTGTTCGGCGCGGTGATTTGGTTGGCGGCGTCGTACACGGGCTGGGTCAGGTCCATCGAGTTGTAGATGGCCGTCTGCTCCAGGTGCGGGTTGAGCTGGGCCAGGACGCTCCAGGTGTACTTGTAGTTGAACGTGGTGGAGCCCGGGGCGGCGCCCGGGTACAGGGCCGGGAAGCGGCCGGCCGTGACCTCGTAGTTGTGGAGGGCGAGCCCGAGTTGCTTGAGGTTGTTGGCGCACTTGATCCGGGCGGCGGCCTCGCGGGCCTTCTGCACGGCGGGGAGGAGGAGGCCGATGAGGACGGCGATGATGGCGATCACCACCAGTAGCTCGATCAGCGTGAAGGCGCGGCGGGTGGTCATGTGACCTCCGGCGGGGCGGGCGGTGCGGGACACGTCTTGATACCTGCCCTGTTGACAAGATGTTACAGGCGGGATGGCCGGCCGGCACCAACAAACCGACGCCCCGCGCCCCGGGCCGCCGGGTTGAGCTTGGCGGGCGCCCGCGCCGGCAGGAGAATAGCCGGAGCCTGTCCCGCCGCCGCGTGAGACCGCCCGTGCCGAAGCGTGACCCCCTCCAGCCGGAGCGGTGTGCCGAGTTGCTCGCCGCCCTCGCCGCCCCGGAGCGGCTGCGGATCGTCCGGCTGCTGGCGGACGGCGAGCGGAACGTCACCCAGATCACCGAGGCCGCTCACATCCCGCCGCTGAACGTCTCCCACCACCTGACCGTCTTGAAGACCGCCGGGCTGATCCGCAGTCAGAAGCGGGGGCGGTTCGTCGGGTACGCGTTGCGGCCGGGGGTGCTCGAGGAAGCAGTCGCCGCCGGCGTCCCCGGTGAAGCTCTGAACCTGGGGTGTTGCCAGGTCGTACTCCCACTCGTGCGGGGCCGACCCGGGCCTAGCACTACAGCGCGGCTTCAGGTCACACCGGCCGGCCCTCGCTTCTTATGCGACGTGGCGGCCTGGGCGTTACGCCGCTGATGGTAGCAGATCACCTCGCTCGTATGCCGGATCACCCCGACGCCCCGCCGCCGGCGG
>JBGAQM010000209.1:0-11329 GCA_044220735.1 Urbifossiella sp.
GACGACCGCCGCGTACAGTGGGTTCACCCGCGCCCGCAGCGGCCGGAGGAGCGTGCGGTACGCCGCGAACCCGAGGAGACCGACGAACGCGACGAGCGAGAGTTGTCGCAGCCACGCGGGGAGGACGAGGTAGCGGTCGAGGAGTATCACGGCCGCGGCGTAGCCGAGGAGGAGGCCGGCGACGAGGAGCCCGCCGAGGGTGAGGTCGTGGCCGCGGATGCGGCTGGTCGCCTCGGCCAGTTGCTCGTCCACCTTGGCGGCGAACTTCGGGGCCGGGTCGGGCTTCTCGATCACCGTGGCCATGCCGAAACTCCGCGGCGGAACGGACCTCCCCATTCTAGCCGACCCGGCGGGCCGCTGCGACGGCGAGGGCAACCCGTTACCCGGTGTTACGTTCCGACCACAACCGGCGTTGGTAGCGCGGCCGGATTCGGGGCGGAAACGCCGGCCGTGTGAGGTACAATGCCCGGACGAATCGTTCCGCGGGGTGGTGCCATGCTGGTCGGGCAGCAGATCGGCCCGTTCACGATCGAGCGGGAGCTCGGCAGCGGGGCCATGGGCACCGTGTACATGGCCCGGTTCCAGAAGGGCGACGACAAGGTTCGGCAGGTCGCCCTCAAAGTCGTCGCACTCGGCCTCCTCGGCAACGAAGGCGCGATGGCCCGGTTCGAGCGCGAGTCGGCCATTCTCAAGCAACTACGGCACCCGCACATCGTCCGCCTGCTCGCCACCGGGACGTGGAAGAAGACGCCGTTCATCGCCATGGAGTTCGTGGACGGCGAGGCACTCGACCGCATCCTGTCGCGCCGCGGCCGGCTCGGCTGGGAGGAGGTCGTCGGCTACGGCAAGCACCTCTGCATGGCACTCCAGCACGCCCACGAGAAGGGGATCATCCACCGCGACCTGAAGCCGTCGAACCTGATGGTCACGCGGGAGGGCGTGCTGAAGTTGACCGACTTCGGCATCGCCAAGGACCAGGACGTGACCGCCCTGACCGGCATGAACAGCACGATCGGCACGGCCGCGTACATGTCCCCGGAGCAGTGCAAGGGCGACCGCAACCTCACCGCCAAGTCGGACCTGTACTCGCTCGGCGTCGTGTTCTTCGAGCTCCTGACCGGCCGCAAGCCGTTCACCGCCGACACCACCGTGGACATGTTCCTCAAACACGTCCACGAGAAGCCGCCGCGGATCGGGAAGTTGCTGCAAGACCTGCCGCCGAAGTTCGAGGCGCTCATCCTGCAACTGCTGGAGAAGGACAAGGACAACCGGCCGGTCGATGCCGCGTGGGTGGAGCGGATGCTCACCGAGATCGAGGAGGACGCGACTGCTCGCAAGAGCGCCGGGCTGGAGGCCGCGAACGCCCGCAAGGTGGACCGCCCGCGCGGCACCGAGGCCGGCCCCATCACCGAGGAGGACCGCGAGGCCGCCCGCGCCCTGAAGGGGAAGACGAAGAAGAAAAAAAAGACGAAGTCGGTTCCGCTGCTGCAGCAGAAGTGGCTGCACGCGGTCGTGCTCCTGGCGGCCCTCGGCGGGCTCGCCACGGGGGCCTATTTCCTCCTCCGTCCGCCGCCCGCCGACGCGCTGTACGCACCGGTCGAGCGGATGGCGGCGCAGAAGGGCCGCGGCGACGTCACACCCGACGCCCGCATCGAGGCTGCGACGGCTTACCTGAAGGCACACGGCGACACGCCCGGCGAGCGGACCGATACGGCGGCCGCGCAGTTCCGCCTCGGCACCGTCGAGAAGCGCGAGGGCGTACTGGCGAATCGCTACCGCAAGGTGAACCTCCGCGACACGCCGGGCGACGGCGACGACGCCGAGGCCTACGCCGCGACGATGGGGGCGATTCGGGCCGAGAAGGACGGCCAATTGCCGGTCGCGGCGGAGTACTGGCGGAAGGTGCAGGGCCGCTTCCCCGCGGAGGCCAAGCTGCCTTACACGTTCGACGACGAACCGCTCAACAAGGCCCGCTGGGGCTGGGTGGCCGACAAACGGCTCAAGGACATCGACGCGGCCCGGGCGCTGCTGACGAGCCTCCAGAAGAAGCTCACCGACAACCGCCGCTACGAGCTGCCGACCACGTTCGACAAGGACAGTATCGAGTCGCAGGCCATTCGGGCGATGCGGCTCGAGGCGTTCGGCGACAAGGACCGGGCGGCCCGGTGGTGGGACTCGGCCATCGCCCTGTCCGAGAAGGAGGCGGACCTGAACGTGTGGATGCTGCTCGCGTCCGAACGGCGGGCGGCCATCCCGAAGGGCGCGCCGGACGGCGGCTTGGCCGAGCGGCAGAAGCTGGTCACGCTGAAGATGTCCGAGTTGGGACAGGCGGAGGCCGAGGCGCGGGCGGGCACCGAACGGGTGAAGTGGGTGGCGGTTCGGGCGCAGGCCCGCGAGTTGGTCGAGCTGTACGACGACGAGATCGACCCGGCGGTCATCGCGACCCGAAACCGGGCGCGGGACATCCTGGCGGCCGCCGAGGGGAAGTGATGAACCGGTCGAAGAGTGCGGCGGCTCACGCCCGCGCGCAGCAAGTGATTCCGGGTGGCGTGAACAGCCCGGCGCGGGCGTTCGGGGGCGTCGGCGGAAGCCCCATTACCATCGCCCGCGGCCGCGGGGCGTACCTCACCGACGTCGATGGGTACGAGTACCTCGACTTCATCGGGTCGTGGGGCCCGATGATCCTCGGCCACGCCCACCCGGCGGTACTCGAAGCCGTCATCGCCGCCGCCCGTGACGGCTCCAGCTTCGGCGCCCCAAGCGAACCCGAGACGGAACTCGCCGAACTGGTCGTGGAGGCAATCCCGTCCGTCGAGATGGTGCGGTTCGTGTCGAGCGGCACCGAGGCGTCGATGAGCGCCGTGCGACTCGCGCGCGGGTTCACCGGCCGCGACCTGATCGTGAAGTTCGCCGGCTGCTACCACGGCCACGTCGATTCGCTGCTGGTGTCGGCCGGGTCGAGCGCCCTGACGCTCGGCGTTCCGAACAGCCCGGGCGTGCCGAAGGGCTGCACCGCCGACACGCTGGTGCTGCGCTACAACGACGTGGCCGGACTGCGCGAGGTGTTCGCCGCGAAGGGCGACGCCGTCGCCGGGGTGATGCTCGAACCGGTCGTCGGCAACATGGGGCTGGTGCCGCCGTCGCCCGAGTTCCGCGCCGAACTGCGGCGACTGACCCGACACCACGGGGCGCTTCTCGTCTACGACGAGGTGATGACGGGTTTCCGCCTCGCCTACGGGGGCGCGCAGGAACTCCTCGGCGACGACCCGGACTTGACCGTGCTCGGCAAGATCGTCGGCGGCGGGTTCCCGGTCGGTGCGTACGCCGGGCGGGCGGACGTGATGCGGAGGATCATGCCCGCAGGACCCGTGTTCCAGGCGGGAACGTTGAGCGGCAACCCCGTGGCGATGGCCGCCGGGATCGCCACCCTGAAGCAGTTGAAGGCCGACCCGCCGTACGCGCGCCTCGACCGGCTGGGACAGCAACTCGAAGCCGGCCTCCGCGCCGCGGCCGCCGACGCCCGCGTGCCGGTGCAGCTGAACCGCGTCGGCAGTATGTGGACGTTATTCTTCACCGGCACTCCGGTGACCGACTACGACACCGCCCGCACGGCCGACACGAAGCGGTTCGGCCGTTTCTTCTGGGCGATGATGGACCGCGGCGTGTACCTGCCGTGCAGCCAGTTCGAAGCCGCGTTCCTGTCCGCCGCGATGACGGACGCTGACGTGAGCCGCACGATCGCGGCAGCGCGCGAGGCGCTGGCCGCGGTTGCCGCCGACGCGTGACCTACAGTTCGGGCACGTCGCCCGCTCCCAGCCGAGTGTGCCCATGCCGCGTTCCCGCGGGGTTCGCCGCGCTGCCATCGCCGCCGCCGTTGTCCTGGTACTCGGGGCGAGCGGGTACGTGATGGACCGGGCCGGCGTCTTCCGCCGCTGGTTCGCTCGCGACACCGAGAACACCGCCGAGATCGAACAACTCCGCCACGCCCCGCCGGCCCCGCCGCGGGCCGCAGTCGGCGGCGGATGGCCGCAGTTCCTGGGCCCGAACCGCGACGGCCACGCCCCCGCCGGTCCGTTCCGCACCGACTGGGACAAGCGCCCGCCCGAGAAGCTGTGGTCGGCGCCGGTCGGCGGCGGCTTCTCGTCGTTCGCGGTCGTTGGCGGCAAACTCTACACCCAGGACCGGCAGGGCGGTAACGAACGCGTCCTGTGCCTCGACGCGGCCACCGGCGCGCTCGTGTGGGAGTACTCTTACCCCGCCAGCTACGACGGCATCGACTACGGCGCCGGCCCGCGTGCGACGCCGACCGTGGAAGGCAACAAGGTCTACGCCGTCGGCGCCGGTGGGCTGATGCACTGCCTGGACGCGGGGTCGAACCCGCCGCGGGTGGTGTGGCAGCACGACCTGCCCGGCGAGTTCAACGCCCGCCGGCCGCAGTGGGGTTACGCCTGCTCGCCGCTCCTCGACGGCGATACCGTCGTTGTTCAACCCGGCGGCCGGAAGGGCTCGGTCGCGGCGTTCGACGCGACGACCGGCCACGTCCGCTGGACTGCCGGCACGAATCCCGCCGGGTACAGCTCGCCGACGGCGGCGACGATCCACGGCGTGCGTACCGTCTTCGCACTCACCGGCGACGCCCTCCTGTGCCTCCGCCCGGACGGCACCCTCATGGGGAGCTACGCCTGGCCCACCCAGCACAACGGCAACATCGCCACGCCGCAGGTGCTCGACGACTATGTGTTCGTCTCCGCAGGCTATGGGATGGGTTGCACGCTGCTCCGGCTGAGGCCGGACGCCGACCGGCTTCAGCTGGTGGAGGTGTACTGCAAGCGGAACAAGCCGCTTCGGACGCACCACGGCACCGCTGTCGCCGTCGGCCGCCACCTCTTCGGCTTCGACGGCGACAACGACAACGCGCGACTGACGTGCTTCAGCCTGATCGACGGCACGCCGATCTGGGACACGCGGCAGGTGAAGAACGGGAAGATTGTCGCGGTCGGCGGGTATCTCGTCATCCTGACGCAGACCGGCGAGTTGATCCTGGTGCAGGCGACGCCCGACGAGTACCGCCCGGTGGCGACGGTGCCACTCGGTTACAACGGGCAGCAGAACTGGGCGCTCCCGGTGGTGGTGGACGGCCGGCTCTACGTCCGCGGGCCGGACCGGATCGAATGCCTGAGCGTCGCACCCTGATCGATCACGTCGGCACGGCCGCCAGCGCCCGTACCGCCTCGTCGTGGAACACGCCGTTCGTCGCCAGCAGGCCGCGGGTCTGGGCGAAGCGGTCCGCGGCATAGTGGATCGGGCCGCCGCGCAGGTCCGTGACGCGGCCGCCGGCTTCGGTCACGAGGACGTGGCCGGCGCAGACGTCCCAGTCGTAGAAGGTCTCGTACACGTTGGCGTACACGTCGGCGTCGCCACGGGCGACGAGGGCCAGCTTCACGCCGCCGGAATAGGTCTCGACCACGCCCGACGGCGCCAGCGCCCGCACCGGCCGGCTCGCCTCCCCCGGCTTCGCCCAACTCTGCGTCAGCACCGCGGCCCGGAGCGGCCGCCGGCTTACGTGACAACGCACCGACGTGCCGTCGGCCACCATGTACCAGCACCCGCCGCCGACCCACGCGTACGTGGTGCGCTGCTGAACGGGCTCGGCGACCACGCCGACCGCCGGCTCGCCGTCCACGAGCAGGCCGATCATCACGGAGAACTGGCCGGTCTTCTTGGCGAACCCGCGGGTGCCGTCGATCGGGTCCACGACCCACACGCGGCTGCCGCGGTGGGCCACCTTCGCCAGCCCCGCCGTGCTCTCCTCCGCGCACAGCGCGTCGGCCGGGAACCGGTGGTGCAGGTAATCGAGGATCAAGTCCTGCGACGCCTTGTCAACGTGCGTGCTGATCGACACCGGGGCGTCGGGCACGGCGGCGAAGGTGCGGTACTCGCGACGAATCAGGTCGGCCGCGAGGTCGGCCGCCTCGAGCGCGGCCGACACCTCGCGGCCCAGGTCCAGCGGGGAACTCATACCGGTCCTCGGCTCAACTCGTTTCCGAAAGGGCCGCGGTCTCGGCGGTCGCGTCGGCGAGCACCTGGAGGCGGCGGTACTGGTCGTTGCTGCTCCACAGGTCGCGGTGGCTGCCTGTTGCTTCGAGCTTGCCGTGCCGCAGCAGGAAGACGCGGTGAACGGCGCGGAGAGTCGAGAGGCGGTGGGCGAGGAAGAAGATCGTCCGGTTCGGGGCGACGCGTTCCAGGGTGTCGTCCAGCAGGGCGAGGGTGTCGTCGTCCACGGGGCCGAACGGCTCCTCCAGCACGAGCACGTTCGGGTCGCGGAGGAGCGCTCGCGCCAGGGCGATGCGGAACCGCTGGCCGGGCGTCAGGCTCACCCCGTCGCTCCCGACCACGGTCTCGTAGCCCTGCGGCAGGCGCTCGACGAACTGGTGGGCGTGGGCCACCTTCGCCGCCTCGATGACCTGTGGCAGGGTGTAACCCGGGTCGCCGCACTTGATGTTGTTCGCCACCGTGTCGGTGAACACGAGGTCGTCCTGCATCACCACCGCGACCTGCGCCCGCAGCGACTCATGGGTCACCCACTTGATGTTCCGGTCCTCGACGCGGACCTCGCCGGCCGACGGGTCGAGGAAGCGCGGCAACAGGTACACCAGCGCGTGCGTCTCCGTCGGGTCAGAGCCGACGACCGCGACCTTGCTGCCGGCGGGGACGGCGAAGCTGACGTCGTCGAGAAGTTTGCGGCCGGTGCCGGGCTCGGTGAGGGTCACGCCGCGGAACTCGATCCGACCGGTCAGCGACGGCAGGAACTCGGCGTCGGCGGCCTCGGCCGCGTCGCCGCGGCGGTCGAGGAACTCGAAGATCGCCGCGGCCGCTTCCGCACCGCGGGCTCGTTTGCGGGTGTGATCGACCCACCCGGCCACCGGCCACGCCAGCGACACCAGCGCCACGGCCATCACGGCCAGCCCGGGGGTGGTCAGGTCGCCGGCGAGCACCGCCCACGCCGCGAGGTACAGCAGCCCCACCGCCGCGACCAGCGACACGGCCGCGAGCATCGGCCGGGCCAGCGTCTCGCCGCGGTACCGGCGCCACCCGGCGCGGCCGGCCTGGGCGATCTGGCGTTCCACGCGGGACTGGTTGAAGCGGTCCATCTGATAACACTTCACCAGCCGCATCAGCCCCATGCTCTCTCGGAGCAGGGCCAGCGCCGCCCCCGACTGCCGCGTTCCGGCCCGCGCCTCGCGGCGGAAGTACGCCGCGACTTGTCCTCCGACCAGCCACGCCAGCAGGGCGAACAGCAGGCAACTGACCGCGAGCCAGAAGTTGATGCCGAGGATGAGCCCCATCAGCAGGACGAACAGAAGCGGGTAGCGGTACGGGGACGTCAGCGACGACTCGACCGCCTCGCGGGCGGACTCCACCTGCCCGGTTACCAACTCGGCGGCTTCCGCCGGGCCGGACGTGCGCACGGCGAGCGAACCGAGGCGGAAGATGTGGAAGTACAGTGCCCGCCGCAGTCGCGTGACGGCCTCCAGCGTCACCTTGGCGGCGGCGTACGCGACGGCGTTCTGGAGCACCCCGCGGACGAGCGCCAGGCCGAGCGCGAGGACGAACAGCCCGGCGAGGTAGGTGTCGCTTGCCGAGCCGTCCGCTCCGGGCTTCCACGCCCAGCCGTTCCATCGCGCCAGCCACCCGGCGAGGCGGCCGGTCCAGCGGTCGTGCTCGCGAACCACCAGGCTCAGGATGCCCAGCTCGGGCCGGGTCGCGGGGTCGGCGGCGTCCTTGGCGGGGCTTGCGGGGAGGTAGGCGTCGGCGGCTTCCTGGTTGACACGCTCGCGGAGCGCCAGGTACGCCCCCGCCCGCCACCGCCACTCCCACTCGGTGGGGGTCGGCGCCCTCAGCCCCTCTGTCGTCACCACCCGGCCGGCGTCCGGGAGCCCGAGCCGCTTGACGGCGTCCTTCCGGTCGGCCTCGGGGTACGTGGCCCACTCGGCGGCGAACGCGGCCTTCCGAGCCGGGCGTAGGTCCGCGTAGTGCGGCACTTCGCCCTTCCAAACGAGCAGGTCTACGAAGAGGTACAGCAGGCCGAGGAGGGCGACGTAGGCGAACGCCGCGGCCACGGTGCCGACGGCTGCCGCGACACGGGCGCGGGGGGATTTCACGAAGTCGTCGCGCAGTCGGTTAAACGCCGAGGTGTCCACGCAGCCCCCCGCCGTGACGTGTACGGGTGTCCCGGCCCCCGCCGCCCCCTTGTTGTGAGGGTAGCAGACGGGGGCGGAACCCGCACGCCGGATTCCCTCGGTCGACGCCGCGGACGCGAGAATGTAGAAGGGTTCCGCCGGTTCGGAGGGCGGGGCGCGGGGACGGCCGTCCCCGAGACGTCAGGCCAGGTCGCGGCGAGGTCGCGGTCTTCAAACAGCAGGAGGCCCACCAGTAGGGCGATGCCGGTGTACAGCATGGCGTACCCGAACACGGTGGCGACGTACCCGGCGAACTGCCACAGGTCGAGCGGGCTCTCGCGGATGATCGCCGGCCCCATGTTGAAGAACTCGAGCCGCCGGTAGCAGCACGTCGAAGAGTTGCCCCAGGAACCCGACCAGCCCCATCGCCGTGCCGGTGCCGCCCTGCGTCACCTGCACGATCACCGGCGCGAGGTGGCCAAGGAAGTAGATCAGCAGGCACAGCACGATGTTGATGACGAACGGCAGTCGCGTGGCCAAGCGCTGAGGCGATGGCCACCAGGATCATGACCTGCCCGAAGCCGAGGGCGATGCCGAGGGAGTGGGCGAAGGAGTCCGCAAACCACGCCCCGGCGCCGCGAGCGATGACCTTCGGGGCGGTCCCGGGCACGCCGGCGGCGAAGACGGGCACGAACATCGCTTCCGCCTGTTGCGGCATCGGGTCTACCACTTCGTTGATCTTGTCGAACTCCGGCTGCGCCCGCAGGGAGTAGGTGAGGTTCCAGCCGATGACCAGCGACAGGGCGAGACAAGCCATGAGGATGCCGAGGAACTTGCCGATCAGAAACTGCCGGCGGTTCACCGGCTTGCTCATCAGAGTAACCGCGGTGCGGCCCTCGATCTCCTCGCTGATCGACATGCTCGCGGCCAGCACGCCGAAGAGCGCGGCCGCGAGCATGACCACGTCGAAGCCGATCTGCTTCATCATCTTGAAGTCGTCGCCGAACGTGAAGTACGGGATGAACACCGACACCCACGTTGCGACGACCGCCACGACGACGATCAGCCACGACATCGGCTGCCGGAGCCCCTCGCGGTACGCGGCCAGGGCCACGGCGCCGCCCTTCGGCCACACCATGACCAGGGCGTTCGGCATCAGGATGAACAGGTCGATGAGTAACTGGAGGTGCAGCACCGCGCCGTAGACGTAGCGGCCGTTCCATTCGAGGCTGACGGCGTCGCTCTTGTACCCGGCGTACGAGGCGACCGCGATCCCGGCCGCGATGACGCCGCCGACGACGTACCCGAGCGTGGACCCGGTGCGGGTGGCACGCTCGAAGCCGCGCGGGTCGATCGCCCACAGCCAGGGGAGGGCGGCGACGAACTGCACGGCGGCGAGGACGATCCCGCCGAACAGGAGGCCGGGGTTCGTGATCCAGTCGAGCATGCGGGCAACCCGGTAGACGATCTCGCTTCAGGGGTTATACGGCCGGCGGGGGTCGGTGGTTCGTCCCTTTCTCACACCCACAGTTGAAGCAACCGCGATACCACCTCCTGCCACTGCTCGCGCGCCTCTGCCGCTTCCAGGGTCACCACGGCGTCGTCGGCCCGGAGGATTGGCCGGGGGCCGTTCACCACCAGCCCGTTCACCACCGCCGACTCGACGGTTAGCGAAGGGTTTTTCGTCCCGATTACGAGCGCGTGAACCTGCCACGTCCGGGCCAGGTCGGCGAGCACGCGGCCGGCCTCGGCGCGGTCGGCGACGGGGCGCACGAACGCAACGCCGCGACCGATGTCCGTCCGCAGCAGGAGCTCGCACAGGGTCACCTCCTCGGCCAGCGGGGTTCGCCCCCCCTCCTGCACGAACAGCACGTCGAACCGAATCGCGTCGTCCCCCAGCCACTCGGTCAGTTTCGTGACCACGGCCACCAGGACAGACAGGATGAGCACGATGCGCTGCACCGGGAGTTCGGGGTCTTTGAACCGGGCCGAGTGCTGTGGAGAGGTCGCCAGGTCGGGGAGGAGCACGAAGCTGAACGCCCGGCGGCGGCGGAGGAACTGGTTCTCGTCGCGGGAGTAGTAGAACAGTTCGTCCCGCGCGAACTTCACGTCGAACAGGTCCGGGTCGGGGCTTCGAGCGCCTTCCATGTACGCCAGTTGCGAGTGGAGCAGACTCTCGATCGACCCGCGCGGGCCGATCGACGTGTACCCGCCGACCGGGTACTGGTCCTCGTCGAGGATGCGGGTCGGCACCTGCCGTCGGCCGGGGAGCGGGAGGACGCGACGGCCGTCCAGCGGGGCGAGGAGTTCAGCGGTCTGCGACTCGATCTGGGCGAGGGCGACGCGCTGCCCCTCCGCGCCGAGGGCGGTGCGGTTCTCCAGCGCGGTTACGTCCGCGGGTAGGAGCAGGTCGGCGAACCGCAACCCGGCGGCGGCGAGCGCGTCGAGCAGGTCGAGCGTGAGTCGGGACGGGCCGTCCCGGGACAGGTCGTCCCACGCCCGGGACAACACTTCCTCGGGGTCGGCCGCGAGGAGGGAGCGGAGAACGGCCACCGGCAGATCGACCCCGCCGACGCCCGCGTGCTCGCGGACGCGGTCCACCAGGAACGCGACGCCGCGGACGCGGTCGGTGCCTGACAGCACGCGGACCGCGTCGCCGGCCCGCTCGAAGCCGCGGTCGGAGTACAACCGGCCGAGGACGTGGTCTTCGTACCGGCGGGCCAGCGCCGGGGGCCACCCGGGCACGGCGAGCGCGTCCTTCGGCCGGTGGTCGGCGTCGGCTACGAGCGCGACGTGGGCGACGTCGGCGACGAAGCCGAGGGGCGGCAGCGGGCGCCCCTCGTTGGCGATCTCCATCGCCCACTCCAGAGCCGGCCGGACGGTCGCGGCCGTCGGCTTCACCGCCCGCTGGAACCACAACCCCTCGGTGACGAATCGCCGGGCCGCGGCGGTGTCGCGCAGTTCCACGTTCTCCATTTCGCCTCGTCGGCCGGGGTCGGGTTGCCCAGGTTCCTTATACCCCCGCGGCGCGGCCGGGACCAACCCGGCCGCCGCCTCACGACCGCTACCGCCGGCAAGGGCGTTAAAGTCGGCACGGTTTGCGGTCGATTCAAGGGGACGAGTCCACGGAACAGGCCGGGTAACGGCCG
>JBGAQM010000210.1:0-11385 GCA_044220735.1 Urbifossiella sp.
CGGCCAGTTCCGCGTCGCCCTTCGGCTCGCCCCACGCCAGCACCTGCATGCCGGCGCTCGTGGCGACCTGTGCCCCGGCGATGCGGACCAGCTGCGAGATGAGGAACGGCTCGTCGCCCAGCGCCCGGGTGGCGACCAGCCCCGCGCGGGCGGCGCGGACGCCGCGGTCGGGCCGGCCCTCGAGCGCGGCGAGTTTGGCGTCCAGGTCCAGGATCTCGAACACCTCGCGGGTGTTCTGGGCGTGCGGCAGGAGGGTCATCAGCGGGTTGTCGGGGACTTGCAGAGCGACGAACCCTTGCCCGCCGTCGGCCACCTTCGGGTCGAGGAAGGCGGTGCGGGCCGCCTCGCGGGCCTCGGCCGTGACCGGCCGGGCTTGCAGGTACCACGCCGTGGCCCACAGCCCGGGGGACTCGTTGGTGACGGGGCCGCCGAAGTCGCGGGTGTTGCGGAACTCGCGCCACTCGGGGGAGAACCCCTCGCGGACGCGGCGGACGACCTCGGCCGGGTTGCGCTCCGGCGGCGGGGCGGCCCTGGCGCGGGCGGCGAGTACGTCGTCGAGCCGCCACCCGGGGTCGTCCTGGTCGATCCGGGCGACGGTGCGCTCGAGTTCCTTCGTTCCCATGCGGCGGAACGACGCGACGGCGATGACGACGACGAGGACCAGGACGCCGACGGTGACGACCGTACCGATGAGGGTCTTTTTCAGCCAGCGGGGCATCCGCGTCGCGCCTCGGGGGTTGGGTAACGGGAAGACGCCGCCGGCGCGCGCGCGTTTCACGTCGGCAGGTCGAGGCAGTACACGAACCCGGCGTCCTTGACGTACAGCCGGGCGTCGGCGATCGCCAGGTGCGACCAGCTCCCCTTCTGGCACACCGTCCAGCGGCCCAATTCGCTCCACTCGGCGGCGTGGAGGCGGAACACCACCAGCTCTCCCTCCGACGTGAGGCAGAACCCCGCCCCGCCGGCCGCCGCCAGCGAGTGATACTTCCCGGGAACGCGCGGCGAGGTCCACGCCGTCTCGCCCTTATCCAGGCTCAGACACACCAGCCGGACGGTGCGGTGGTCGAAGCCGACGAGGTGGTCGCCGAACGCCACCGGCGTGGTCATGTAGCTCTTGAGGTCGTCGGTCTTCCACGCCGTCTTCGGCTCCTCGCCGGGCGACGTGGGCACCGTCACGGCGAACGTCGGCCGGCCCTCGCCGGCGATGACGACGCGGTCTTTCCACACCAGCGGCGTGATGATGGTCTGGTCGTAGAGCGCCTTGAATGGCACGCCCCACAGCAGCGACTTGTCGTCGTACTTCACCCCGACCATCCGCGTGCCGGTGAAGCACACAAGTTGCTTGACGCCGCCCGGGGACGCGACCTGCGGCGAGGCGTAGCTGCTGCGGTCCTCCAGCGCCTTCCACACGACCTTACCGGTGACGCGGTCGAAGGCGACGAAGGTGCCGCCCTTCGCCCCGCCGACGTTCACGACCACGGTGTCGCCATCGACCAGCGGCGAGGCGCACGCGCCGCACGGCGGGAACGCCATGTCGTCGCCGAGTGGGCCCTTCTTCTGGCCCCAGAACTCCGTCTTGCAGTCGTGCTTCCACAGCTGCTTGCCGGTCGCGGCGTCGAGCGCCAGCAGGACGCCGCCGAGGCCGAACGTGTAGACGCGGTCGCGGTCGAACGCCGGGGTGGCGCCCGGCCCCTTGCCGGCGGTCGGGTCGGGCGGGGCGAACGCCTCCGCGTACTCGATCGCCCACAGTCCCTTGCCGGTCTTCGCGTCGAGGGCGCGGACGCGCTCCTTGTCGTCCACGCGGTCGTGGATGAACACTTTGCCCGCGGCGACGCACAGGCCGGCGTAGCCGTCGCCGGCGGGCACCTTCCAGCGCGCGGCGGGGGCGTCCTTCGGCCACGTCGCGGGGAGCTTGTAGCCGGGGGCGTGGCCGTCGCGGGCCGGGCCGCGCCACTGCGGCCAGTCGGCTGCGGCCAGCAGCGGGACGGACAGGATGAGTGCGAGTCGGGTCATCGGTGGGCCTCGGGTGGAGAGGCGGGTGTACGGTAGCGGGTCGGCTCGCCGCGCTCACTTCCGCCACTGCGCCCGCAGCTGCCGCAGCGCCTCGTCCACCAACTTCTCGCCGCTCCCCGCCGCCACCCGTGCAGAAACCACCTCGTAATTCCCCTGCGGGTACGCGACGCGGTTCGGGATGTACCCGATGCTCCCGTTCGCCAGCTCGGCGCAGATCGTCTGCTTGAACGGCGACCCGGCCTTGATGGCGAGCCCCAGCTCGACGAAGATTTCGCCCGGCAGGCTGACCCACGCGAGGTCGTCGCCGAGCGAAATCACCTGCACCTCGACCGAGTACGCCTTGCCGAGTCGGCCCGACACGTCGATCGACTGGAACGCATTCACCTGCTCCAGGAACGCCGGCGCCGGCTTCGCCCCGGCCTGCACCGCTGCGACCACGGCTTTCCCCTTCGCCACGTCCTCGGGTGTGACTACGGGCAGGTCCAACTCGACCATCGCCGTGCTGACGCGCAGCGGGCCGACGGCGATCGGTTCGAGGCGCTCGAAGGTCCGCAGCACCTCGGCGGCCAGCCGGGTGCCGATGCGGGCGGCCTCGCCGTCGCCCTTCTGTGGGGCGGCGCTGGACACGTTGATGTGGTTGATGTCGCCGCAACAACCCGTCGTGAAGACGGTGACCATGTCGTCGCCGCGGGCGGCGGCGAGGCAGCGGGCGAGCTGGTAGGGGTAGTCGGCGGAATAATACATGCCGCCGACCGTGTCGAGGTGCATGGCGAAGTTCACGTATGTGGCGATCGGCTTGCCGTCGAGGCCGTCCACGAACACGACCGGCACCGCCGGGTCCGTCGGGCCGGCGGGGCGGACGATCCGCGGGTTGAGCTTCCCGGGGTTCCAGCCGACGGTACCGTCGAGCATGAAGAAGCGGCGGTTGAACGCCAGCCGGTCCTCGCGGCCGGTCGCGGTGCTGATCCGCGCCGGGCGCCGCTTGTCGTCCGCGGCCTTCACCGCGGCGGCGATGCGGGCAGGGAGTTCGCTCAGGTAGTCGCGGAGGATTTGTTGCCCGCCGGGAACGCCTTCCGCGAATGCACTGCGCGCCGACAGCACGGGGCCGGTGTGCGAGTGCGTCGCGGAGATCATGACGTTCGCGGCCGGGATGCCGGTGGCCTTCTCGACCGCGGTCCGGGTGGCTTCGACGATCTCGCGCGGGGTGCCGATCAGGTCCAGCGCGACGAGCGCGACGCGGGTGCCGTCCTGTTCGAGGACGAGCGCCTTGGCGTGGAGCGGGTCGTGGGTGCCCTCGGCGCCGCGGGCAGAATAGTACCCGGCCATGGGGCAGCGCGCGGGCGGGTAATGTCGCTAACGGCGGCGCCGGCGGTGTGCGCGGCTTGTGCCGGGTGCGTGAACGCGAGCGCGGCGAGAAGCGCGAGGAGGCGCATGGGGAGTTCCTGTGGGAACGGCGGGAGACATGATAACCCGGCGAGCCGAGCCCCGTAAGGGGCCGGGTTAGTCACGCGCGTCGAATGACCTCGAACGTGGTTGGAAGCGCGTCACCCGGGGCCTGACGGCCGTCGGCTCGCCCCGAACACTGGCACACCGCATTCGCTCCGGTTATCCTCAGCGCGCCTCCATCCTCCCCCGGTGCCCCATGAAACGCCGCACGTTCCTGAAAGCCGCGCTCGCCAGCCCCACGTTCGCCGCCCCGATGTACGCCCAGGACCGCAACGCCAACTCGCGGCTCGGCATCGCCGTCGTCGGCGTCGGCGGGCAGGGGAGCGGCAACAACGGCGTCGCCGCCGGCGAGCGGCTCGTCGCCCTCGTGGACGTGGACGACCGCAAGATCGCCGAGGCCATCAAGAACCTCGGTGCGAAGGCCAACAACCCGCCGGTGTTCCACGACTACCGCCGCATGTACGACGCCCACGCCCGCGACCTCGACGCCGTGTTCATCGCCACGCCGGACCACCACCACGCCCCCGCGGCCGTCCGCGCCATCCGCCTCGGCAAGGGCGTGTTCTGCGAGAAGCCGCTGACGTACACGCTGCACGAGGCCCGCACGCTGACGACCGAGGCGAAGCGGATGAAGGTCCACACGTCGATGGGGAACCAGGGCCACGCCGGCGAGGGCTACCGCCGGCTGTGCGAGTACATCTGGGCCGGCGCGATCGGCGACGTGACCGAGACGCACAGCCTGATGACACGGAACTTCGGCGGCACCGGCGGCCGGCCCAAGAGCGAACCCGTTCCGGCCGGGCTCCACTGGGACGAGTGGCTCGGGCCGGCGCCGGCGCGCGAGTACCACGGCGGCCTGCACGCGTTCGGCTGGCGGAGCTGGAAGACGTTCGGCACCGGCACGCTCGGCGACATGGGCTGCCACATCCTCGACGGCACGTTCTGGGCGCTGAAGCTCGGCGAGGCCAAGACGTTCACCGTCGAGTGCGTGAGCCAGCAGCCCGGCAGCGCCGAGCAGTTCGCGCGGGAGAACCACATCCGCTGGACGTTCGGCGCCCGCGGCCCGATGCCGGCCGTGACCGTGAACAGTTATGACAACACCTGGCCGCAGCGCATCAAGGACCTGGAGGCCGAGCACGGCGAGCGGTTCGGCGGCGGCACCGTCTACATCGGCACCCGCGGCATCATGGCGACCGACACCTACGGCGGCAACCCGCGCATCGTGCCGAAGCGGGCGCACGACGCCTTCGCCCCGCCGCCGCAGACGATCCCGCGGTCGCGCGGCGGCGTGCGCGGCGACCTGATCGCGGCGCTGAAGGGCGGCCCGGTGCCGTCCACGAGCTTCGACTATGCGGGGCCGTTCACCGAGTTCGTGCTGACGGGCGTGATGGCGAGCAACGTCGGCGCCGGGAAGAAGATCACCTGGGACGTCGAGAAGCAGACGGCGGATTTACCTGAGGCGCAGGCGCTGGTGCGGCGGACGTACCGGGCCGGGTGGGAGGTGTAGTGGGTTCTGCCGCTTGCGGCTTAGCGCTGCCCGGCGCTAACAGGCTCGGACAAAACCCCCGGTCATCCCCGGTTTTCAAGGTGTTTCAGGGGTATTGTCCGCGCCTCTAAGCCGCAAGCGGCAAAACCAAACACCCGGTCACCGCCGAATCACCCGCCCGCGCAACCAACTGGTGTCGAACTCCGCCGGGACCGGCCTCCCGGGCGCGGCGAGGACGTTCCGCCCGTCCACCGGGTTCCGCACGCTCGCCCGCTCGCCGAGTACGGCGACCAGCGCCGGGAGGTCGCCGCCGGGTACGACCGCGTCCAGGGGCACGCCCACGGGCAACTGCAACGCCCCCGCGTAACTCGTCAGCACGCCCCGCGCCACGACCCCGCGCACGTCCTCCTCGAACAGCCCCGCCAGCAGCGCCAGGTCCCCCGCCCCGGGTTCGGCGTGACGGGGTAGTTCCACGTCCAGCGGCACGGCGGCCGGCGGCGTCGGGTACGGCTCCGCGAACGAGTCGCCCCACACGAACAGGCGGTCCGGCTGGAACCGCTTCGTGCCGCGGAGCCAGGCGAGGGTGGTTCGCACGTCTCGGAGCTGGTTGCCGAGGACCGTGCGGCCGAGGATCAGTTCCGTCTGCGCCAGCGACGTGCGGCTGCTCGTGCGGTCGCCGGACGCCCCGACGCGGCTCTCGCCGGTGCCGCGAACGTCCACGAGGCACACGGCGACCCCGGCCCGGAGCAACTGATCGATGTCGGCGGCGCGCTGCTTGAGGAACGCGGCCCGGCCCCCCTGCGCCACCATCACCACGACCGGGTGCGGCCCCTTCCGCTGCGGCAGGATGAGGAGCACGGGGAGCATGATTCCCGGCTCCGGTTCGAGTGCGTATCGCTTCAGGTCGCCGTTCTGCAGACCCTCCGCCTTGCCGACGAAGACCTTGGGGTCCGCCGCCGGCTCGACCTCGCCGAGCCGAAGCGCCCACTCTTTCCGCAGCATCGCCGGTCGCTCGGCCGGTCGCACCGCCGCCAGGCGCTGAGCCAGATCCGCTGAGCGCTCGCGGGCGGCGTCCTGCATCACGTCCGCCAGCGGCCTCGCCTTCAACAGCAGCGCCTCGGCCGGGTCGGTCCAGCACGCGAGTTGGTCCGATGGCAGCCGCTTGCTGTACTCCGCGGGCGGCGGCAGGTCGAACCACTTCGCCAGGTACGGGTACACCATCTTCCGATGAACGGCGCCGATGTGCGTGCAGTGGGTGCTCTCCGGCGGCTGACCCTTCACGCTGCCGCCGCCGTGGGCGAAGCAGAGCTTGTCGGCGGCGCCGTAGAAGCCGAACACCTTCTGCAGCCGCGGCCACGCCGGGTCGGTCGCCGGGTTCCACGCGAACTCGTGGGCGTACACCACCGGCCGCGGCGCGACGCCCCCCACGATCACCCAGTGGGCGAAGCCGTCGCGGGCGCCGTTGCGCAGGCCGCGGGTGCTCTCCCAGTACCCGTCGCCGAACCACGCGAACTCGCGGTCCGGGTTCGCCGTGGCGCCCGACTCCGGCTGCCAGCCGCCGAAGTTGAACGGCACGACGCACGTCACCCGCCGGTCGAGCGCCGCGGTCACGCCCGCCGGGTCGCCGCCGCCGGCGACGGCACCAAGCAGGATGATGCGCTCCGGGTCGGCGCCCGAGTGCTGGAGGAGCACGTCGACGCCGCGCATGAGGTCCCACGCCATCCAGCCCATGAGCGAGTCGCCGACGGCGGACAGTTGCAGGTTGGTGACGTAGCGGTGGTAGTAGTGCTGGCGGCCGGCCTTGAACGGCTGCGGGTAATCCTTCTCGGTGCGGAACGGGTGTTGGCGCCGCTCGCCGTGGCCGAGGTGGTCGGGGACGAGCACCACGCCGCCGGCGCGGGCCCACGTCATGCCCATGTCCTGTAGCTCGCCCTGCGTGCGGCCGGTGTGGTGGCTGTGCGACAGGAGGAAGCCGGGCGGCTTCGCCGCGGGCGCGGCGGGGCGGTAGCGGTTGGCCGTGACCCACAGGCCGGGCCGCGACTCGTAGACCAGGTTGTCCACGACGAAGCCGTCACCTGGGATCGACTTCAGCACCTCGACGCGGACGCGCCCCGGCGGCTCGGGCCAGTGGCCGAGCGACTCCTTGAGCGCCGCCAGTCGCGGGTTGCGGAATGCCTCCCAGTCGGCGCGGGTGTGGATCGCGGCGAAGGCTTTCGCCTCGCGCTCGCCGGCGTCGGCGAGGCGCTTGCGGGCGTCGGCCCACACCATCTTCGACAGCGCCTTGGCGCGCGGGTCGTCGGGCGGGAAGACGGCCGGGTCCACGTCGGGCAGGTCGGCGGCGACGAGGGCCAGCGCGGCGGCGGCGAGGAAGGTGCGCATGACGTGTGTGAGACGTTCGGGGTGAGTCCGCTTGCGGCTTAGCGATGGGCAACACTAAGCCGCAAGCGGCAAAGCAGGTGTTACCGCGTCGTCGTCGTGAACCGTCCGTCGGCGCCGTCGGTCGCGTAGGCCGCCCGCACCGGCGCGTAGGTGCGATCCACCAGCGCCGCCGGCGCCACGTTCCCGGTGGCGTCCGTCGGTCGGCGGATCGTCAGCGGTCGCGGCGACAGGCTCGCGGCGAGGTCCGGCAGGTCGTACACCTTCAGCGCCCCGGGCACCACGGTGGCGAACTGGTTCACGCTCACCGCCGTCCGCGCCACCTCGTCTAACGACACCACGCCGCCGTCGAGCCGCACCGCCGCCACGTCGTTCGGCAGCAGCGCCGCGGCGTGCAGCACCACCGGCGCCGCGGCGCCGATGCCGGTTAGCTCGATCTCCTTGTCGGCCGGGCTGCGGAGGTGGCGCACGACGGCCATCAAGTCCTGCACGCGCCGGCCGAGCAGCGGGCGGCTCAGGTGGAGCGACAGGAACGTCTCGCGCGACTCGACGCCAAAATAGTTCGGCCGGCCGGGCGTGACCGCGCCGGGGGCCGTTTCGCCCCAGCCGCTCAGGTCGATCGTCCAGCACATACCGCCCGGCCTTCGCCAAAGCGCCTCGGCGTCGGCCGCCGCACGCCCGCCGTCGTGGACGATCACGGCCCGCCGCCCGTCGCGCTTCTCCTTCGCCGGCACGAACGCCGCCGCGGGCAGCGGCAGCCCGCCCTCCGTGCGGTAGACCAGCTTCAGCACCGTGTACCCGTCGTGTCCTCCTGGCCGACCTTCGACGGTCGTCCGCGCGCCTCGGTCAAACCCATCTGCTTCGCGACGGCGGCCCGAAGCGCCGCCGGCTCCAGCGCCTTCCGCTGCTTCCGGGCGGCGTCGGCCGCGAGCGCGTTCAGGTCGAACACCGACCGGCCCTTCAGGTCTTCGAGCACCTGCCCCGTGCGGGTGCAGCGCAGGGCCTCGTCCTTCTCGATCGGGAAGTCGCCCTCCGTGACGGGGGCGTCGTTGCCGCGCAGCCAGCGGGTGAAGAATCGCACCGCCGCCTCGCGGTGCCCCTTCGGGTAGCCGTGCGACGTGTCTGTCTCCACGATCGACACGCGCTCGGGGAAGCCGAGTTTGTCGTACACCCGGCTCGCCTCGCGGAACGTGTCCCACGTCCCCTTGATGTCGAAGAAGTCCTTCGACGCCGCGATCACCAGCGTCGGCTTCGGGCCGCGCATCGTGACGTAGTCGGCGTGGTCCATGCCGAACGCCACCTGGCCGGGAATGTTTTGCTCGCCGTCTTGCGGGCCGATCGTGCTGAACAGCCGGTCGAGGCTCGTGAGGTAGCACGACGGCGCGGCCGCGGCGATGCGGTTGTCGAGCGCCATGAGGTACGACGTGAGCGTGCCGCCGCCGGAGCAGCCGGTGCAGCCGATCCGCTTCGCGTCCACCTCGGGGCGAGAGCACAGGTAATCGATGGAGCGAATGCCGTCCCAAACGCGGTACGACGCCGTGCAGTGCCCTGTGGGTAGGGCGCCGACCATCGTCATGGTGTGTTCGCTGGTGCTCCCTTTGATGGCCGGCTGGCCGAGTTTGTCGAGCAGCTGCACGCGCTCGCCCTGGCCGATGGGGTCGTAGGCGAGCGCGACGAAGCCGTTCTTCACGAGCAGGATGCAGCCGCGCTGCACGTAGTCGGCGGCCTTCCCGGTCTGGCTGTGGCCGATGGGCATCAGCACCGCCGGGAACGGGCCGGGGCCGTCGGGCACGTACAGGTTCGCGGTGACGTGGTGTTCGGGGCGGCTCTCGTAGATCACCTTCTCGACGCGGTATCCGTCGCGCTTCAGGGTGCCGACGGTGCGGGCGTTCAGCGGTGTCTTGTCGGGGAAGCCGCCGAGCGCGGCGACGAACTGCGTGCGGAGCCGTTCCTGGCGGGCGGCAATGTCTTCGACAGTCTTCAGCGCCTCGACCTCGGCGGCGCGGGTGGCGAACTTCGCGCGGCACTCGGCGAGGAGGAGTTCGTGCAGCAGCCGCTTCGGCGGCGTGGGGCCGGCGGGGAGGAGGGTGTCTTGCGCGGCGGCGGGGCCGGCGAGCAGCAACAGGGCGACGAGTGATGCGCGACGCATGGGGGTCATCCTGCGGAGATACCAGGGGCCGGTGCTTGAGCCCGGAGGGCGTCGGCGTGTAGCCCCGGGTGGAACCCGGGGCGGCGTCGGCGTGAAGCGCGGGAGCGACGCGGGGCAGGCCGCCCCGGGTTCCACCCGGGGCTACACGCCGACGCCCTCCGGGCTCGACAGCCCGAGCTTGGTGCTTCAGCCAGGGAAGTGCCACACCTGCACGGCCCCGGCCATGTCCGCGGCCGCGAGCCAGGCGCCGTCGGCCGACCACGACACGGCGTGAATCCAGTCCTTGAACTGCCCGCCGCGCGGCCGTCCGACCTCGCTCACCAGTCGGCCCGCCTCCACGTCCCACACGCGGACGACCGTGTCCCGGCCGCACGATGCCAGGTGCTTCCCGTCCGGGTGGAACGCCAGGTCCGTGACGCCGTTCAGGTGCCCCGGCGTCAGCGGCCGCGGCTTCTTCGAGCCGGTCGGGTCAAGTAGCGTGACGTTCGGCCCGTTCCCGTCCGACTCGCCACCGCGGCCGACGGCCAGGACGCTGCCGTCGTTCGAGTACGCGGCGGCGGCAAAGTGCTGACCACGGAAGTCGGCCGAAAGGTCGCGGACGACGGCGCCGGTGGTTGCGTCCCACAACTTCAGCGCCGCGTGCCGCCCGGAGTCGAACACCAGGGGCAGCCGTTCGCCGACGCACGCCTGCCGGCCGTCCGGCGACACGCCGACGCCGTAGGCCCAGCCCTTCACCTGCCAGCGGGTGCGAGCCGACGCGGTCGCCGTGTCCCACACGAGGACGTGCCCCCCGTCGTCACCCGACACCGCCGTGCGGCCGTCGCGGGTGAGACTCAGGTTCACGACCCACTCGCGGTGGCCGGTGAAGGCGCGGCTCTCGCGCACGACGCGGACCTCGGCCGGGATCGGCGGCGGCACGCGGGCGCCGTTGCTCTTGCGGCGCTCGGCGTCGGCGATGGCGCGTGCGTTCAGCGTCAGCGTCTCGGCGGCGCCGGTCGGCTCGGCGGCGGGGCTCCACAGGCGGACGGTGTGGTCGTAGCTCGCGGACAGCAGCACCGAGCCGTCGGGCGTGCTGAGCAACTTGCTGACGCAGTTCGTGTGTCCGTCGAGGCGGTGGGTTGGCTTCGGAGCCTCGCCGCCGGGGCGGTCGGGGATGTCCCACAGGAGGACGCCGCCGAGGTTGTTCCCGGCCGCGAGCCGACGCGTGTGGCCAACCCAGGCCACCGACGTGACCCAGTCGGCGTCCCACGGCAGCGTCCAGGCGAGGGCCGGTTTCGTCAGGTCGGGCATGAGAAACCCCGGCAGAGAATGGCCGCAAAAAGGCACAAAAAGCACAAAAAAGGAACACAAATCAAACTCTGTTTCAGCCTTGGTGCTGTCTTCCTTTTTGTGCTTTTTTGCGGCTAATCTGTCTTTGGTTCTACACCAGCGGCGCGATCGGGGCCGAGCCTTCGGGCGTCAGCCACACCGGCCGCACGCCGTGGTAGTGCCGCGCCCGCGGGTTGATGCCGAGCGTGTGGTAGATCGTGGCGAACAGGTCGCCCTCGCTCACCGGGTTGTCGGTCACTTCCTTGCCGTCGGCGTCGGTGCGGCCGTACACCTGCCCGCCCTTGATGCCGCCGCCGGCGAGCACGACCGTCCACGCCCGGATGAAGTGGTCGCGGCCGGCCCGGTTGTTGATCTGCGGCGTGCGGCCCACCTCGCCCATCCAGATCACGAGCGTGTCGCGGAGCTGGCCGCGTTCCTCTAGGTCGAGCAGCAGGCCGCTCCACGCCGGGTCGAGCACCTGCATGTTTGCCTTGTGGCAGACGAAGTTGTCGGCGTGGCTGTCATAGTTCTCCTGGCCGACCTCCACGAACGGCACGCCGGCCTCGACCAGCTTGCGGGCCATCAGGCAGCCGCGGCCGAACTCGGT
>JBGAQM010000211.1:0-6836 GCA_044220735.1 Urbifossiella sp.
GCGGCAGCAACTCGCCGCCCGCCCGGCCCCGTTCTCCGACTTCCCGTTACCCGGCCGGGTCGCCACGGATCGGTTGTACGGGGTCCGCGCCCACGCCCGGCAGCGCGGCACGCCGGAGGGGGCCCGGGCGATGCTCCTCCGGGCGGCGGAGGGGACGACGCGGACGGGGTCGCCGACGGGCGGGCGCGGGTGGCGAAGCTGCCCCTGCCGGTCGCCCCGCCGCTCGCCCGAACCCCATCTCAGCCGACTCCCGTCCCGGAACCCCGCGACAATTCCGACGCCGAATTCTCGGCGCGGCGGCAAGATTTCGTGACGCCGCCCGTTCAGGTAGGTGTCGTCGGGCACGACCGCCCGACCGAAACCTCGAACGGGAGACTGCCATGCGTCGCTTCCTGCTGCTCGCGGTCCTGGGTGTGGTCACGGCGTCCGGTTCGGCCTCGGCCACGACACCGCCGCCGGGGTACCGGGCGGTGCAGACCACCGAGGTCCGCGTCGTGTACGAGACCCGCCGGGTGTCGTACACCAAGGAAGAAATCCGGTACGACCACTGCGACCGGCCGTACAAGGTGCTCGTGACCGCGTACCGCACCGTCGAGGTGCCGGTCGAGAAGACGGTCACGGTCACGCGGTACGTGCGCTGCGACTACTGATCCCAGCCCGGGACGCCGATGGACGTGGAAGCCCTCTACCAGGCGTACGCCCCCGCCCTGCTGGCGTTCGTCGCCTCGCGGCTCCCCGACCGGGAGGCGGCCGAAGACCTGCACCACACCGTCTGGGTCCGGTTCCTCGCCGGGCCGCGCGACCTGGCCGGCGAGCACGCCCGGCGGTGGCTGTTCACCGTGGCCCGGAACCTCCTCGTGGACCACTGGCGGCGGCCCGAGGCCCGGAAGCGGGCGGCCGAGTTGCCCCCGGAATTCCCGGCCCCCGAGGCGGAGGCGGCCGACCCGGACGACCGCCTCGCCCGCCTCCGCCGGTGCCTCGCCCAGCTGTCCGCGGACTACCGGGCGGTGGTCGAGGCCCGGTTCGCGGGCGAGTCGTCGGCCGAGACCGCGGTCCGCCTCCACATCGCCCCCGCCCTGGTCGATACCCGCTACCACAAGGCGAAGGACCGCCTCCGCGCCTGTGCCGGAGGACCCACGCCGTGACCTGGACCGCGATGACCATCCCCGACGACCCGGCCGACCTCCCCGGCTGGCTCGAGTCCCGGCTCGTCGGCCCCGACCTCGGGCGGCTCGCGACCGAACTCCGCGCCGTCCACCCGCCGGCTCCCGCGCCCGTCACCCTCGACGCGGTCCTCGGGCGAACCGCCGACGCCGTCCTTCGGTCCGGCCTGACGGGCGTCCCGCGTGCCGCCCTGCAGGCGCTGCTCCGCAACCCCGACCTGCTGCTCGAACTTCAGGAACGGGTTCTGACCGAGGGCGGCCCGTACTGGTCCGACCTGCCGATCCCCGACGACTTCGGCCGCGCCCTCGACCGCGGCCTCGACCGCCTCCGCCGGGAGGTCGCGGCAGAACCTGCCGCGGCGCGACAGCCGCGCCGCGGACCTGTCCGCCGGATTCTCCCCTATGCCATCACCAGCCTGGCGACCGCGGCGGCCGTGCTCGTCGGCGTGGCCACGGGCCTGTCCGGCCGACTCGACGCCGAGCGGGCCGCGGCTGAAACCGCCCGCGCGACCCTGACCCGCGAGCGCGACGAGGCCCGCGCCGCGGCCGCCGCGCCCGGGTGGGGCTGGCAGCGGGCCGACGCCTTCCCGGCCGCCGCACCCCGGGCCGACTACCTCACCCAACTGGCCGACCGGGCGGAAGAGTGGTTCAAGACCCGGCCGGAGACGCCGGCCGCGCTGGCCCGCCGGCTCGGGGAATTCCGGCAGGGCTGCACGGCGCTCCAGTTCGCCGCACACGCCCCGCTCCCGGAGGCGGACCGCGCGTGGCTTCGCGAGCGGTGTCGCGTGTGGAGCAAGCGGTTCGATGAACTCGTGGCCCGGGTCGAGGAGACGAGCGACGTGACCGACACCCGGGCGGCGGCCGGCGCGTGCTGCCGTGGGCGTTGCTGGCGCTGGTCGTCGCCGGCGGGGTCGGCGCCTGGGCGTGGCTCACCGGCCGCCTCCCACCCGAGCTCGCGCGGCACCTCCCGCCCGCGCCCGCGCCCGCGGCCGTGCCCGACCCGCCCCCCGCACGCCTCGCCGCCGGCAGCCCGGGAAACCTGAAGGACATCATTCGGGCGATGCTTCTGTACCGGTCGGAACACGGCCGCTACCCGTCGGCCACCGGCCCACACCGCCCGGGGTTGGGCGCGGGCGGCCTGAGCTGGCGGGTTCACATCCTGCCGTACCTCGGCGAGGCCGAGCTGTTCCGCGAGTTCCGCCTCGACGAGCCGTGGGACGGGCCGCACAACGCCCGCGCCGCGGCGCGGATGCCGGCCGTGTACGCGAGCCAGGGCTCCGACGCCGCACCCGGCCACACCCACTTCCAGCTGTTCGTGAACGCCCGGCCGGACGGCTACCCCCGCTCGCCGTTCGACGCGGACGCCGGCCCGGCGATCGAGACGTTCGCGAAGGGCACGTCGCGGACGATCGCCGTGATCGAGGGCGGGGCGGCGGTGCCGTGGGCGCGGCCGGCCGACATCCCGTTCGACCCCCGGCGCCCGCTCCCGGACCTGTCCCTGTGCGGCAACCGGCGCGTCCACGTGGCAATGGCCGACGCGGCGGTGCGTGAGCTCGACCTGGTGCGGGTGTCGGAGCAGACGCTTCGGGCTGCGATTACCCCCGACCGCGGCTTCCCGCTCGGGCCGGACTGGTAGGCCCGGCGGCACTAATGCGGGTTGTAACGACGGTGCGGCGTGCATTTCTCGCCCGTGACGCGGGAATTCCCTTTTGTGCGATCTGGGCAACTTGTAAACTCTGGGCGATCTGGGTCAACCGGCCCTGTTCTCCCGGAGGTTCCGATGTTACGGTACGCGTCTACTTTCCTCTGCTCGGCCTTGTTAACGTGGGCGACCGCCCACACCGGCGCCGCCGCCGACACGCCGCCCATCCCCGACGCCGCCCTGAAGGGGGCGATCAAGACGTACGCCGGCAAGAAGGCCGAGGCCGCCGTCAAGGCGTTGACCGACATCAAGGACCGCGTCGAGTTGCCCAAGCTGACCGACGCCGAGGGCCTCGTTTACACCGCGACGAGCGGGGAGAAGAAGGGCTCGTTCGCGTGGAAGGTGCCCGTCCTGAAGGACAAGAAGCTGGACGACGCCGGCAAGGTCGTGGTCAAGAACTTCCTCGTCGGGGCGGTGAAGGGGTACGCCGCCGACAAGGCACTGAAGCAGGCCGACGCCGACGCCCTTGAGGCGCTGGCGAAGGACGTGGTCTTCCTCGGCGACGCCCCCACCCAGGTGGCACCGGTCAACACCGGCAAGCTCGCCCTCGCCGACCTCACCGAGGCGCAGGTCCGCGACTCGGTGAAGAAGTACCTCGACAAGAACTCCAAGAAGCTCGACCCGGTGAAGGACGTGATCTACGTCGAGGCGACGAAGGCGAAGGGCGACCTCCTGAAGTACACCTACGCCGGCGGCAAGGCGGCGTTCGAGTGGCAGTACGCCCCCCGGCGGGCCGCGGACAAGGAGACCGCCGACGACAAGGCCAAGGTGGCGGCCGCCCTGCAGGGCGTGCTGAAGGACGCGCTGAGCGGCGAGCCGGTGCCGGCGAAGAAGCTCAAGGCCGGCGACCTCGAGACGGCCACCGAGGCGGCCGCGAAGGCAACTGTATCCGCGCTGGCGTACACCCGGTGGTACGACCTCACCGACGAGCAGTTCCGGACGTGGCTGACCGACTTCGCGGCCAAGACCCCCGCGCCGGCCGAGCTCGACGCGGTCAAGACGTTCGTGGACGTGACCCGGCAGGCCCCGAACCTCACCTACGACCGCACCGCCGGCGCGGACGGGAAGCTCGACTGGAACTACCTGCCCGTTGACGGGCGGCGGCTGACGAAGGACGACGAGCGGCGCGTCCGCGCCGGGCTGAAGGCGCTGCTGACCAAGGCGGTGGAGTCGGCCGAGGGCGCGAAGGCGTACCCGGCGGGCGACCTCGCCCGGCTCAAGGCGGTGATCGACGCGGGGACGTACACGGCCCAGCTCCAGCCCGGCATCACCATGCCGGACCAGGTGAACGAGGGGCTCCTCAAGGCGATCGTCAAGGCCGAGCTCGGGTCGGAGGCGAGCCGCGGGCGGATCAAGGAGGTGGTCCGGGTCGAGTCCGAGGCCGACCAGGAGTTGCTGACCAAGGGGCTGAAGTACACGACCACCCCGACCCGGATGATCGAGTGGACCTACCGCCCGGTCAAGCAGGCCGACACGCTCACCCCGGCCGAGAAGGCCGACATCGAGGTGAAGCTCAAGGGGTTCCTCGCCGACGCCGTCAAGGGCGGCGGCGGGATGACCGAGTACACCCCGAACGAGCAGGTGTACGAGTACGCCAAGGCGGTGATCGACAAGGCCAAGACGGTGCCGGCGACCGTGTTCACGTTCGACAGCCTCACCCCGACGGTGGTCCGCGAGATGGTGGACCGGTACCTCGACGCGAACCTCAAGACCAAGGGCGAACTCGCCGAGTACGTGGACATCCCGTCGCTCCTGGCCCCCGGCGGCCCGCTCACGTTCGACAAGGCCGCCAAGGGGTTCGCCCGCATCGAGGTGGCCATCGCCAAGACGAAGGACGCGGACCTGACCGCCGAGCAGAAGACGGCCGCCGAGAAGGTGATCCGCAAGGTGCTCCGCGGCGCGTTCGACAGCCCGGTCGATTCCACCAAGAAGCTCGAGAAGGCCAACCTGGACGACCTGCTGAAGAACATCGACGACACCAAGATGGTGCCGGCGATCGTCATCCTGAACGCCAAGGACAGCGAGACGCGGCGGGCGCTCGAGGCCCAGAAGGAGCGGGAGCGGCAGATCCAGGCGCGGCTGACCGAGCACGGGAACCGGATCCGCGACCTGGAGCGGGACTTCGACGCCCTCGCCGACCGGCTCGCCCGGGTCGAGCAGGGCGGCGGCGGGCGGTCGAGCACCCCGGCCTACACGATCCGCTACGTCGAGCAGCGGACCGGGCGGTTCGGGTGCAAGACCACGCTCGTGCCGGTCGTCGTCCCGGTGGCGCCGTAGCCGCCGGGTCGAGGTGGCCCGGGGGCGGCCCCGGGCCTACTCGTCGCGGGTGATGACGACGCGAAAGCCGATGTGGTCGTACGGGTCGGCGGCGGGGTTGCGGTACTCGCGCCAGCCGGACTGGCACTTGTCCGGGCTGGTGAGGTAGTACCCGCCCCGGAGCACCCGCCCGAACGCCGTGCTGTTCGGCCCGGCCGGGTCGGTCGCCTCCTCCCGCGGGTACGGCCCGTACCAGTCGCGGCACCACTCCTGCACGTTCCCGTGCATGTCGCGCAGGCCGAACGCGTTCGGGGCGAACACCCCGCGGCGGAGCGGCCGTTCGATCAGGATGTCCGCGGGCACGCCCGGCACCCGGCAGTGGGCGCTGCGGACCGAGCACACGTCGCCGAAGTGGAAGCGGGTGGTGGTCCCGGCCCGGCAGGCGTGCTCCCACTCGGCCTCCGTCGGCAGCCGGCACACGAACCCCGCCAGCCGCCCCGTCTTCAGCGCCTCCCGCGTCACCCGCCGGCAGAACTCCTCCGCCGTGGCGTACCGCACGCTGTCCGCCGGCAGGTCGTCGGTCGTCGTCAGGTCCTCGCCGTTCTCGTCCTTGAGGTAGCCCGCCTCCTTCCCGCCGCGGGCGAACGCGAACTTCGTCTTGAACGGCGACCCGGCGTCGCCGGCGTCGGGGAAGACGCGGAGGAACTGCTTCTGGGTGACCTCGAACTTGCCGATGAAGTACGGCCGGGTGAGGGTGACCGCGCGGCCAGCGGCGGCGGCGGCGCCCTGCTTCGCCGGCAGGCCCATCTCGAACCGCCCCGGGGGGACCAGCACCATCTCCATGGTGACGTGCTTGTCCGGCGTCGATTGCGGGTTGAGGACGACCCGCTCCTCGATGTCGAGGTCCTGTTCGAGCTCCCGCTGGAGGTAGCGGGCCCAGGCCCGCTGCACCTCCTGCGCCTGACGCTCCGTCGCCGGGTACCCGAGCCGGGGCGGCCGGGCCTGACGAATCAGTTCCGCGTCGGCGCCGGGGCCGGACAGGTCGTCGGGCACCTGGTCGGCGCCGCGGGTGACGAACCGGGCCTTGACGTGCGCCGCCACCTCGCCCCACCGCACCGGCTGGCCCGGCCCGGCCTTCGCCCCGTGGACGGCTTCCAGCACGAAGTGGACGAACACCCCGCGGCCGAGTTCCGAATCTTCGAACGCCTTGGCGCCGTCGCGGCAGCCGAGGAGGACGCCGACGCCGCCGACCCCGGCGAGTGCGGACGCGCGGATGCCGCCGCCGACCCGGAGGTGGTTGCGGCAGGCGTCCACGAGGAGCACCCGGGCCGCGGCCGGGCACTGGGCGAGCCGCGCCTGAATCTCCTCGACGGCCACGAGCGTTGCGGTCTGGGCCGGGTCGGGGTCGGCGTCGGCCGGGCAGAAGTAGTTCCGCGGGTCGCCGCCGAACCGGCAGCCGTGGCCGGCGAGGAGGACGACGACGGTGTCGTCGGCGGCGGCCTGGCCGGCGGAGGTGCGCCGGCCGGTCTGGGGGTTGTACTCGCCGAGGAGGCGGTCGAGGGCGGCGCCGACGTTGGCGCGGGTGGCCCTGAGTTCGGGGGCGGCGGCGCCGCCGGTGAGGAGGGTGACGTCGTAGTCCTGGTCGGCGAGCGCCTCGCGGACGTCGCGGGCGCCGGCCTCGGCGTGGGCGAGCGGCGGGAGGTCGGCCGACTTGT
>JBGAQM010000211.1:6866-11119 GCA_044220735.1 Urbifossiella sp.
ACTCGTTGACGCCGACGACGAGGGCGTACCGGGCCGCCGCCGCCGGCCCGGCGGCGAGGGCGGCGGCGGCGACGGCGAGTGCGAACCGGGTCATCGGGCGGGCCTCCGTCGCTAGTGCTGGTAGTGGATGCTGAGGAACGTCTTGAACGCGCCGATCTCTTTGTTCACCAGGTTGAACCCGGTGTCCGTCTTCTTCCCCACGTCGGTCCACCGCGAGCCGCTCATCCCGCGGATGGTCATCGGCGGCGTCTCGCCCTTGTCCCACGCCCCGGCGATGTTGACGGTGATGACCCCCGGCGTGCCGGGCCCGGCGGCGACCCGCTCCGGCGTCCCCTTGCCGAGCTCCTTGACCAGGAACGCCTTCGAGTCCTTGTTGGTGTGGTGCCACCCCGGGATGATCAGCGTGCCGACCGACTTGTTGTCGGCCGCCCGCGGGCAGATGTACCGCATGGCCGGCGGCCGGCCGTCCACCCACAGGTCCTTGTGGGCGAAGTGGAACACGTCGATCCCGTCCACGGTGGCCTCGACGGCCGCGTCGAACAGCGACTCCTTGCCGTGGACGGTGACCTTGATGGCGTACACCTGGCCCGGCTTGATATCCACCACCGGGCGGCGGTTGTCCACGATCTTGACGTCGGCCGCGGGCACGGCCAGCCACCCGTCGTAGGTGGTCGGCGCGGCCGCCTCGTCGGCGACCAGCACCTCGACGCCGTAGGGGCTGGACTTGGACGTCTTGATCATCCGGCCCTCGAGCTCGAACGGCGGCTGGGCCGGGTTCTTCCGGCTGGTCTGGGCGCGGACCAGCGCCCGGGCGTCCTTCAGCCCGCCCTCGGCCCCCTCCGCCGGGAGGTCCACGATGCCGCCGGCGGCGGCCACGACCACCGACAGGTTGCCGATCAGGTTCCCGCGCTCCCGGAGGTTCTCGACCACCTGCTTGGCCGTCTCCGTCACGAACGACCCGTCCGGCTTGCGGAGGAAGAACAGGATTTGCAGGACCGGCGCCTTGTCCTTCCCCGCGTCCACCTCCACGAAGTTCATCTCGGCCCGGACCTCGAAGTCGTGGTCCGTGTCCACCGCCGCCGGGGCCGACCGCCCGGTCGGGGTCATCGCCTTGGCGGCCTTGGCGAACTCCTGGAGGAAGATCTGCCGGGCGCCGGCGGCGTAGTTCGACTCCGGGCTGGCCGGCGGGAGGAACACGCCGAATTTGGCCCGGCTGAGCTTCTCGTCGAGCATCAACTGGACGAGCTGCTGGGCCGTCGGCGCGAGCTGCTTGCTGAGGTCGGCGTGCACCTCGTTGGCCGCGGACGGGCGGCCGGCGACGACGACCGCGGCGACGGCGGCGGCGGCGGCGAGGGTCAGGCGGGCGAACATGGGGGCGCCTCCGGGGCGGTCTCGGTTCGGGGGTCAGCGGGACAGGTACAGGGGGTTGCCGATGCGGGCCGCGGCGGCGACCCGCTGGTAGGACGAGATCACCCCGCCGCCCTCCCAGTTCTCGCGGCGGAGGGAGCCGTTCGGGGCGGCGAGGGCGCCGACGTTCAGGTCGCGCAGCCCTTGCTCGCCGAGCCGGCGGACGAGCACCTTGCCGGGCGAGTCGCCGTTCGTCTCGGAGATGCCGAGTTCGATGGCCGCCGTCTCGGCGGTGAGCGGGAGCAGGTAGACGCGGGTGACCGCCGCGGCCGAGTCGGCGTAGTCCTGGTGGCGGAGGCCTCCGGCCGGCAGGTACCCGCCGACGGCCTTCTCCATGGACCGCATGAACCGGTCCTGGTCCTCGTCCACCAGCCCCTTCATCCGGAGCGGGAGCGGGTACAGCAGCTCGACCTTCCGGTACTCCTTGTTCCGCACCACCGTCTCCTCGCGGACGACGTCGGTGAAGTCCTTCATCCCGTGGGCGTGGCACGCCATGCACGAGATGCCGTTGACCACCTCGGTGCCGCCGAGCACCCGGGTGCCGTCGGCGACCACGTCCGGCGGCCCCTTGTCGATCCGCTCCTCCTTGCCGTCCACCAGCAGGTAGCCCTGGAGCCCGTTGGGGAGGTTGAAGATCACCTCGCCGCCGTCCTGCTTGAACCCGGTGAACTCGGCGAACGGGTTGGCGTAGGTGGTGCGGGGGAACTCGAGCGGGCCGAGGGGGAACCGGCGCAGGTCGGACAGCCGGTTCTCCTGCTTGAAGTCGTAGCTCTTCCAGTACGCCCCGTAGAGGGCGTCGTGCCGCTCGACGAGCCGGTGCGCCAGGGACACGCCGCTCTTGGTCACGCCGGCGCGGGCGACGCGGTTGCGGCGGAAGTTCTCGGCCGCGTCCACCCCGAGCCGGGTCTCCAGGTCGTACAGGTTCGTCGGCAGCTTGAGCAGCGCGTGGTACACCGGCGGGCGGGTGGCGGTGGCGGCGAACCAGTCGGCGCGGACGACCGGGATCTTGGTCTTGGTGGCCGCCTGGATGGCGCTCTGGAACTGGGGCAGGACGCTGCCGATGTTTTGGAACGTCAGCCCGTACGGGTAGTGGGCGGCCATGAACTCCCACCCCTGCACCGGGTGCCAGCCGACGTCGCGCATGTCCACGGCGAACACCGTGCGGTCCGGGTCGATCGGCACCGGCTGGGTGATCCGCGGCAGCCACGACAGGGCGTTCACCGCCTCGGCCAGGGCCGCCCGGTGCAGCTGGAGCTGCGCGTCCGTCACCTTCGGGTTGTTGTGCAGGTGCGTCAGCGTGAAGAACCGGAGGTGCTGGTGGTTCTCCGGGTCGGTCTTCTCGTCGAGGTACGTCTTGATCGCCCGGTACGTCTCGACCGTGCCGATGACCGCCCGCCTGGGGGCGTCCTTCGTGAGGGGCGTCGGGTCCGGACACCCGGCGTCGATCCACGCCGACAGCTGATCGACCTGCGCCTTGGTCGGCCGCGGGGTCGCGTCCTCGGGCGGCAAGCCGCCCTTCTCCGCCGCCAGGCCCTTCACCGCCCGGGCCACGATCTTCGAGTCCGCGCCCTTGCCGAGCGCCACGAGCGGCCGCTTGGTCGCGGCCGTCGCCCGCAGCGCCGGGAAGCTGAGGAAGTCCACCTCGCCGCCGTCCGACCCGGGGCCGGCGTGGCAGGCGTGGCAGAACTTGCCGAGAATTCCTGCGCGCCTGGTCTTCGAGTTTGGCCTTGGCGGCGTCCTGGGCGACGGCCGGGGCAGCAGCGGCAACGGCCAGCAGCGACTGCGGCTCGACAAGCGGATCGCGGGGAACCCTTGTGCGGCCACCACCGCCGGGGCGGCCGCGTGGGCGTGGGCGTGGGGTGAGTGGGTCGGGGTGGTCAGTGTCTCGTGCGGCGGGCCGGCCGTCAAGCGACCGGCCCGCCGGGGGCCGAACCACGGCCGGTTACTTAGGGGGAATCGGCAGCGACGGGATCGGCGACTTGCCGTCCTTCGGGGCCGGGCAGTAGCCGGTGAACTGCGCCGCCCCCTTCGAGTCCTTGAACTGCTGGTACCCGCTGCCGTCCGGCTTCAGCTGCTCCCAGTACATCACCTTGGCGTCGTACTTCGGGTTGCCGGGCGCGGCGCACCGGGCCCACGGCTCGTTCTTGGCGTTGTAGTAGTACGCCCACCCGGCCCGGTCCTTGTCGGCGTAGTAGATGGCGACCGTCTGGGTGGAGTACCCGCCGTCCCGCTTCTCGTACTTGTACTCGCAGGCGTACACCTTCCGCGTCTCGTCCTTCTTCCAGCCCCCGTACTCGTCGGCCGACGCCACCGCCGCGGCCGCCAGGATGGCCGGGACCACCGCCAGCGCTCGGAGCACCTTCATCGCGTACCTCGGGTAATGGGTGTGACAACCCCGGGGAGAACCCCGGCTCGTCGGCTCTGTAAACGAGCTTGGATGCCCGATCTTGCCGCTTTTCGGCGCATTCAGCAATTGTTTTTCTGACATCGAGGCGGAAATGTTCAGCCCTTCGAGGACCGCCCGAGGCTCCGACGCGGACCGAGACGAGTTCCGTGATTTGACTTCTCCCGGTCCGTCGGCGGCGGGCTGACGCCCGCCGCTTGCCCGGAAGACAACTCCCCGAACCCGGATGATCCCGAGTCGGGTCGATTCGCCGCTGTTGGCCCCAAGTCCCGGCCGGGCATGGACTCGCGTCCAACCCAGTCCGGCGGGGTCGTTCCAACAGAGATTCCTACGGTTGACTCAATGCTTCTGGGACGGGGTCCCCCTCTTTCCCAGAACCAATCATCCCCGTTCGATCATTGCCGACTACGGCGTGAACGCGGCGTCAGCCGATCCAGACGCC
>JBGAQM010000212.1:0-11642 GCA_044220735.1 Urbifossiella sp.
GGGGCCGGTTTCCAACCGGCCTGCCGTGACCGGCCGGGTGGAAACCGGCCCCACACCAAGCGTCATCCCCCTGTCAACTTCCGTCCTTGCGCGCCCGCACGGCCGGGTCGCCGAGGACGACGTAGGACTGCGCGTCGTTCCGCTCCACCCACGCCTGGGCGAGTTTCGGGTCGGCCGCGGACCGGGCGCCCGGAGCCGACGGGTCGAGGCGGTTCAGCAGCTCCGCCGAGTACGTGGCGAACCGCTGGCTGAAGTCCATCGTCCCCCGCCCGATCGGGTCGCCGCGCAGCACGCGCGCCAGCAGGTTGCGGAACGGCTGGATCTGCGCCCCCGCCCCCTTCGCCTCCAGCGAGTAGCCCCACGCCCGGTCGATGTGCCCGACCACCGCTAGCGCCCCGGCCGCCAGCAACCGCTGCCCGAGCGCCGACACGAACGGCGCCTCCGCCACTTCCACCGGGCCGCCGGCGGGGGCCGTCAGGAACGGGTCGTAGCGCGGGGTGCCGGCGCCGTAGCAGGCGAACACGACGGCGATCGTGCCGTCGATCCGCGTCGTACCCAGGTCGGCGCCGGCGAGGTAGTGGTCGGCGGACACGGCGCCGTAGCCGGGCCAGTCCTGACACAGCAGCGCCCCGCTCGCCGGGCGCTGCCGAGGGTCGCCCTTCGGCCAACCGCCCATCCCGTGCGACGCGGTGAACAGCAGCGCCGGCCGGGCGTCGAGCGCGGCGCGGAGGTTCGCCTTCGTGGCGTCGGCGGCGCGGAAGCAGCGGGTGCGGAAGCCGTACTTCTCCGCGACCGTGGCCTCACCCGCCGCCCCCGCGAGCGGCGCGACGAGCTTGTCGGCACTCAGCTGCGTGGCGCGGTCCATCGGGTGCCGCGTGCCCCAGTACACGACCTCGCGCGCCGGCGGCGCGGCCTCGGCGGTCTCGCTCGCCACCACCGCCGCGGCGTAGCGGCCGTAGTCGGCGGGGTCGTCGAACGCGACGCGGCCGACGGCGTAGTCGATGTCGAGGAGGTACTGGAAATCGAACGGAATCTGCTCCGGCGTGCCGACGAGCAGGAGGTAGTACGGGACGAGCGCGGGGTTCACGTCCGAGCCGTGGATCTTGTGGCGCGCAAGCCACGCCTCGCGGGTCTCGCCGGCCTTGAAGTCGAGGACGCGGAACAGCGGGCCGGCCTGGGTCGCGCGGCGATCGAGGAGCGGCTTCAGCGCCGCACGGACCTCCTCCGGCGTCTCCGCGGCGAACACGACACCCCAACCGGCCTGCGCGAGGTCGGTGGGGTCCACATCGGCCGGAAGGTCGCGGAACGGGCCGGTGAGCTTCTTCGCCAGCCGCCGCAGCCAGCCCGCGCGCTCGGGGGCGGGCGCGGCCCCGCCGGCGGCGCGGCGGCCGGCTTCCTCGACCGTCAGCGGGGCGACGAGGTACTCGCCGGTGAGGGCGTTGATACCGTTCAGGCAGATGGCGTCGTCGTCGGGCATGGCTCACTCCATTGGCCAGACGCCGCGGGCGCGGAGGTCGGCGACGCGGTGGAGGCGCACGTCCTCGGGCGCGAACTCGCACGCCTCCTCGTACTGCCGCTGACCCGACCGGCACGCGGCGTCGAAGTCGGCGCTCCCCACCATCGTGGTTTCGAGGAACTGCCAGTCGCCGGCCCCGTCGTCGGACTCCCACCCGACGAGGGCGTGGCCTGGGATCAGCAGCAGCGCCGGGCTCAGCGACGCGCCCTCGATCAGGCTGGCGAACAGCACTGCCCCATCAAGGCAGTTCGCGCTCTTCCGCGCTAGCGACTCGCGCGGCAGCCGCGCCCGCTGCGTCACGCTGTCGGCCGGCGCCCCGTAGTCGGTCACGGCGTTGATGTACGCCAGCCCGGCCTCCTGCAGCGACCGGTACAGCACCCCCACCTGCTCGCGCACGCGCTCCGGCCCGCCGTGGATGTAGCCCGCCAGCATCCCCGCCGGGTGAAGCGCCGCGGCCCGGCGGACCCGCTCCTGCACCGCGTCGTCGTGCGGCGTCACCCACGCCCCGTAGTAGCGCGTCAGGTCTTTCGGCTCGCCCGACGCCGGGTCGCGGACGGCGTTGAACCCGCACGTCCGCGCCAGCAGCACCAGCGGGAACGTGTCGTGGCACTCGGGCCGGCCGTCGAGGTCGTCCACGCGCAGATGGAGCGTCGCCCGCTGGGCGGTCGTCACGCGGCTCGCCCGCTCCGGGAGGAACAGCGGCAGTAGCCTCAGGACGGTCGGCTCCTTCACCCCGCGCTTGAGCTCGATCGTGCGCACGGCCTCCGCGGACAGCCCCTCGACCCACGCCCGCACGCAGACGCGCTTGCTCTTGGCGTCCAGCGACACGTTGGTAACGGCGACCGTCAGGAGCGGGTCGGTGTCGGGGTCGAGGAGCGGGTAGATCGCGGTCGGGACGGGGTTCAGGTTGAGCGTCGGCTCGACCTTCAGCCCGGTGGTTTCGGGGCCGAGCATCCGGCCGCCTGGGGGGCGCGGGGGGAGGGGTGCCGGCGTCGAGGCGGGCGGTGACACGACCGCCGCGTCGCGTAGCGCCGTCTGCACGCGGGCGAGTTCGGCACGGAGGTCGGAGTTCGCGCTCGGGTCGGTCTGGGCGTAGACGGCAGCCTGCAACCGGTGGAGTTGGCGGGCGAGCGCGGCCCGGGCGGGAGGGCCGGCGGGCGTCGGGTCGGGCATCGGTCACCCCGGCGCGGCGGGCGGGCGCCCGACCGGACCGCAGGGGGCCGTCGTGGGTGGGCGCAATTCCACGCGGTGTAAAGGATTCTGACACCCTTCATATGCCGAGATTTGCCCTGCCGTGTCAACGCCTTACGACCGTTTTTTGCCATTTCTCGCCGAGCCGCAACTCGACCTGCGCCTCGGCCGCGTGCCGGAGGGGCAGAAGTTACCCGACCGCCCTCGCCTGTTCCTCGCGCAATCGCCGCAACACCCGGCTCTTGGCGACGAGCGCCGCGCTCTCGGATGCCACCTCCCGGGCTGGGCGCGCGTCGCGGACCTGTCGCGCGCACGCCTCCCAGGTCGCGTCGACGAAGTCGGGGCGCACGCATGCCATCACCCGGGCGGCGAGGTGGGCGTCGTGCTCACGGTCCCAGAGCGGCTGAGCCGGCTGTCCGGGGCGGCCAACGCCTCCGGCTGCCCGCGGGCGTCCGACCCGCCGCCACGGCCGCCGCGGGCGCTCGCCGGCGCGCGAGGAGTCGGCCACCGCGTCCAGCGCGGCGACCACATCGTCGGCCGTCTGAAAACGGTCCTCCGGGCGCTTCGCCAGCATCTTCGCCAGCACGGCTGCGAGGTCGGCGGCCAGGCCGGGGATCGGGTCCGGGGTGCGCGTTTCGTCAGCGGTGAGCTTCTCCATGATCGAGCCCCCGGGGAATGTCGGGCGGCCGGCGAGGAGGTGGTAGAAGGTGCAGCCGAGGCCATAAATGTCGGCGCGGGCGTCGGCGGCGTGCGGGTCGGCGACCTGGTCGGGGGCGATTAGTCCGGGGTGCCGACCACCATGCCGGCGCCGGTCAGCCCGTCGCCCCCTGCGGCGATCACCTCGCCGGCGCCGACCCCGGCCAGGCCGAAGTCCAGCACCTTCACCGTGCCGTCGGCGGCGCGGATCAAGTTGTGCGGCTTCACGTCGCGGTGGACGATGCCCTCGGCGTGAGCGTGCGCCAGCCCGCGGGCCGCGTCGCGCACGGCCCGGCACGCCTCCGCGACCGGCATCGGCCCGGCCGCGATCAGGTCGGCGAGGGTGTCGCCGGCCACGTACTCCATCGCCAACAGGCACGAGTCGCCGGCCTTCTCGGCGTCGTGGGCGCAGACGATGTTGGGGTGGTCAAGCCGGGCCGCGGCGCGGACCTCGCGGAGGAACCGGCCGGCCGCCCCAGGTCGTGCGAGCAGGTCGGGCCGGATCACCGTCCCCACCACCTCGCGGTGCATGACCTCGTGCTGGGCCAGCCAGACAGTCCCCATCCCGCCCGTGCCGAGGCGGCGGACGACGCGGTACTTCGGGTGCGCGGCCAGCGCCGCGGGGACGTCGGCGTCGGTTGTCCCGGAGTGGAGGCCGCCCCACCCCTGGGTGGCGACGCCGAGCGACGGCGTCGCGGCCGCGGCGAACGTCGGCGTGGCGCCGTCCGCGCGGCCGGCGGCGATCGTGTGGGCCGCGGCGACGGCCTCGACGAGCGTGTCGGGGGGACGGCCGCGACCTCGTCCTGGCAGGGTTCGCACCCGGCGAGGTGGTCCCCGACCGGGGCCGCGTCGGCCGGGTCGAGCTTCCCGAGCGCGAACGCCGCGAGGGTGTTGAGTGGGGGTTGGCATGCGCGGCTCCGCCCGCGCGGGAATCGACTCCGAGTACATTGGGCGGCCGCCGCGATCCTGTCAGATAACCGCTTGCGGCGCCCCGCGCACCCGCCGGTGCTCGACAGCCGCGTCGTTCGGATGGGGATGCTTGGTTGCGGGAAAGTGGGGGACCCCGTCCCAAAAGCATTGAGTCAACCGCAGGAATCACCGTTGGACCGACGCCGCCGGGCCAGTCACGTCGCGAGTCCTTGGCTGGGCAGGGCTTGTGGCGAATCCGGGCCTCGGGAGATGGCTTCCGCCCGGCGACCGGTCCGCTACTTCCCCACGAGCGACGCCCGCCACTTCTCGTACTCCGCGACGACCGCGGCCCGCGGGCAGCGCTCGCGGTAGATCAGCCGGGCGCGGAACCCATACTCGGTCATCACGTCGTACTTCGGCACGATGAACTGGAAGTCCCAGGCGGGGTTGGTGGTCTCCAGCTCCTTGTTCGCGCCGCCGCCGCTCGGCGAGTGGGTGAAGCGGAGGCCCGCGGTCCGGTCGAACATCACGATGAGGATGTGGCGGCGGAACAGGCCGTAGAAGAACGGCTCGCGGAACCGCAGCGGCGAGATGCTCTTGTAGAGGCAGTCGCGGTGGCCGTCGACGAACGACAGGTCGAAGGCGTCGTCGGCGTGGCGGACGGTGCTGAGGGCGTTGTGGGCGGGGGTGCAGTGCTGCGCCCACCCGGCCGGGCCGCGGAAGTACATGCTCTTGTCGTCCGGGGCGTTCATGTAGCTCGCCCAGAACAGGCCGAGGTAGCCGCGGCGGAAGACGTGCTGGTGGGCCTTGCACCGGAACGTCACGTCGATGGCGTCCGGGGCGGCGAAGGTGAACCGCGTCCAGCTTTCGAGGTGGAACGTGGGGGTGGGCGGCTGGTGCAACTCGGCGGCGGTGTCGGACAGCCGGCGGAGCGTCATGGGGGCGTTCCGCGGCTCGAAGAACAGCCGCGTCTGGTCGGGCGGGTCGATCGTCTGGCCGTCGAAGATGTGTTCGAGGTTGAACCCGGCGACGATGGGGACGAACAGGTTGGTGGGTTCGGTGCGGTGGGTGAGCGACCAGAGGCCGTTGTACCCGGCGCGGTGTTCGCCCGCCGCGGCGTTGTCGCCGACGACCGCGGTCAGGTCGCCGACCGTGAACGTCTCGCTCGCCATGTGCCGCCTCCTGTCGTCGAACATCATACTCCGCAGCGGTCGCCCGGCGCCGGGCCTCACGCATCGCGACGGGCCGGCCGACTGCACGACGGACGGGTTCGGCCCGGGCGGTCACTTCGGGCGCCCGCGGTCGTACTCCTCGATCAGCTTCCGGACGCCGTCGGCGTTCCGCTTCTGCCGGACCGACACGTCGCCGTAGTTCTTCTTCAGGCTCCCGTCCTTCCCGAGGCTCGACTGGGTGGCGGTGAGAAGGAACTCGCCGCCGTACTTGGCGATCTGTTTGCCGTGCTCGGTGCAGAGCCGGGTCTCCGGCAGCACCTCGACGCGCTCCGGGTCGATGGGCGCGCCGCACACTTCGCACGGCCGGGTCTGGTCGGTCACGGGTCACCCCCTGTGGGAAGCGGCCGCCGGCGGGTGCCGGCCGGCCAGAACAGCTACGGACACACCTCCCGGTGCGTGGGTTCGCGCGGCCCGGTTGCGGGCGCGGGCGTGTACACATCCGCGCGGGCCGGGGCGTCAGGGCTTCGCCTTGCGCTCCCACGTTACCACGAACACGTCGTTGGTCGCGCTGCTCACGAAGTCGCGCGGGCGCTCGCCGCCGGGCGCCTGGCCGCGGCCGATCACGAGCTTGTCGCCGTCGAACTTGTAAATGCCCTTGCTCAGCCGCGGCGTGCCGGACTCGTCCGGGATGAGCATGTCGATGTGCTTCGGGTCCTGCTTCGGGTCGAGCTTGAACGTCGTCGGGTACTCCTTCTTCTTCACGACCGTCGTGTACTTGTCGCCGCGGACCACGAGCGCCGTGCCGGCGAGCTTCGCGGCCGGGACGGACTCCTCGCGGACGTCCAGCCCGACCAGCACCCACTCGCCCTGGAGCCGCTCCTGGTCCGTCGGGTCCTTCGGCGGCTGCGCCGCGAGGAGGGGGGCGAGGCCGAGGAGCGAGACGACCGCGAACACGCGCACGGGAACCCCGGGGTGGGAGTGTTGACCTATGGACCCGCAGGCGGTTGGGTTTGGGTGCGGCGGCGGGTCTTCATCGTGCGGGGTTCGGGGCGGCCCGTGGCAGAGTTCGAAGCGTCACGGCCCTGATCCCACGCCGGCTCCGCCCCAGGGTTCCACCCGGGTCTACACGCTCCCGCCTCGCTGGATGCGTCTGGCAAGCCCCGAGCCGGAATCCGGAAGTCCGTTGACGCCCACCGGCTCGGCGAGCCGTCAGTGTACGAGGAGGAAGTCGCGGCTGTTGAGGGCGCCCATCAGGTCCCGCGCCGCCCTGGTCGCTACCGCGCCCCGCCGACCGCACGAACTCGGCGCCGACCGCCAGCTCGCGCGGCTCAGGTGCCGCGCCAGCGACCACAGGTACAGCTCGATCACCAGGTTCTCGTCCGTCATCTTCTCGCGGAGTAGCAGTGCCGGGTCGCCGCTGGGTTGCGGACGCGCCCAGAATGCTCTTACCGTTCAGCAGCTCAATGCCTGCAACATGTTCGAGCCATTGTCGCGGCTGCACCGCACGCGTCCATCCGCTGCGGCTTCCCGAACAGCCGCAGGAACTCGCTCGCCACGTCGCCGTCGGGCAGCGTTGCGCGCGGAACCCGCCGGGGGCGCCGCCCACGCTCTCCGCCACGGCCGTCGCCTGCACCAGCGTGTCGAGCAGCGCCTCGGCGGGGATGCGCCGCGGCACCGCCCGCGAGAAGTTCTGCTCGTCGTGCTTGTTGCTCGCGTTCGGCACGCTCGACCGCTGGTACGTCGCCGACCCCACGATCGTCCGCATCAGGTGCCGCAGGTCGAACTTGTTCTTCACGAAGTCGGCCGAGGGCGTCGAGCAACTCGGGGTTGATCGGCGGGTTGGTGCTGCGGATGTCGTCCACCGGGTCGATGATGCCGCGGTGGAAGAAGTAGCTCCACACGCGGTTGACGAGGCCGCGGGCGAAGAACGGGTTCTGCGGGCCCGTCAGCCACGCGGCGTAGGCGTCGCGGCGGTCGGCGCGCCGGCAGCGTCGGCTCGGCGCCGCCGAGGAACCGCGGCGGCTGCGCCTTGCCGGTCCGCGGGTTCGTCGCCGGGCCGGCGGCCAGGTTCAGCGCGATCAGCTTGCTGTTCGGCACGCCCGGCGTCCGCGCGTCCGGCCGCACCGCCACCTGCGTGAAGAAGCTGGCGACGCCGAAGTAGTCGGCCTGCGTCCAGTTTTCCAGCGGGTGCGAGTGGCAGCGGGCGCACAGCATCCGCACGCCGCAGAACACCTGGGTCACGCGTTCGACCGTCTCGTTAGCGTCCTTGCTCGCCGCGAAGTAGCCGCTGGCCGGGTCGTCGGCCGGGCCGCCGCGGGCGGTCAGCACGCGGCGGGCGAACTCGTCGGCCGGCGTGTTCGCCGCCACCGCGCCGCGGATGAACTCCCGGAACTGGTACACCGCCGCCGGGCTCGCGGTCGTGCGCGAGTTCTGCAGCAGGTCGCCCCACTTGAGCGACCAGTGGTCGACGAACTCGGGCCGGGCTAACAGTTGTCCAGCAGCTTCTCGGCGCTTACGCGCCCCGGTCGGCGAGGAACGAGCGGATCTCGTCGGGCTTCGGCTGCACGCCGATCAGGTCGAGGTACGCCCGCCGCAGGAACTCCTCGTCCGTCGCCAAACCCGACGGCGCGACGCGCAGGCGGTTCAGCTTCTCGACGACGGGGCGGTCGATGAGATTGGTCGGCACCGGCGTCGGGGTGAACGGCCCGGTGGCGTCGAGGACGGTGACGCCGGTCGCGGCGAAGGTGCGCTCGAACCGGCCGATGACGGCCGTCTCGCCGGGGAGCCCGCCGACCACGACGCCGGCCTCGTCGGCCTTCGCGTGCAGGTCGTTGTTCGCGGCGAACAGGCCGAGCCGCGTCACGTCGCGGGTCGTGCCGTCGGCGTAGTCGGCGAGCAGCTGGAGGCGGTGGCGCTGGCCGGGCTTCAGCACCAGCACGTCGGGCACGAGCCGCACGCGGACGACGCGGCCGGCGTCGGCGAGGTCGCCGGGCGTGCCGTCCTTCACCCACCGTGTGAGGATGTCGTCGGACAGGCTGCCGCGGGGGAAGCGCATCCCGCCTTCGTGGCCGGCGTCGCCGCGGCCCTTCGCCAGCAGCAGGCTGTCGGCGGGCGCGAGGTAGCTGATGCGCCGGCCCGCGCCGTCGCGGACGATCGCGGGGAAGTCCTGCTCCGGCGACTCGCCGCGGAGCGACAGTTTGAAGCCGTTCTTGCCGAGCGAGTAGCCGTGGCACGCGCCCATGTTGCAGCCGGCCCGCGTCAGCACCGGCATGACCTCGTGGCGGAAGCTCGTCGCCGGCTCGGCCGCGGGCAGCTGCACGGTCACGGGCACGGTCGTCGCCTTCCCGCCGGCGGTGACGGTGACCGTCGTCGTGCCGCTCGCCACGGGGCGAATCCAACCCGTCGCGTCCACGGTGGCGATCTTCGTATCGGCGCTGGCGTAGGTGGCGGCGGCGTGGAGGTCGAGCGAGAAGCCCTCGGCGGTGCGGCCGAGCACCTGGAGCGAGTGCGGGTGGCGGTGGTGGCGGATGGTCACCGCCGCGGGCGAGACGGTGACAGACGTCGTCTCCTGCGCCGGGGTGTTCGGAGCGAGTGTGCGGCGGCGCGGGGGAGAAGGCGGTGGGTCATGGCGTCTTCGCTCCAGAGAGCTCGGGTCGAGCCCGGAGGGCGACGGCGTGGCGGGTGCAACGGGGCTTTCGGTCGGCGTGGTCCGTGGGAGCCAGGCGGCTGTGACACCGCCCAGGCCGCCCCGGGTTCCACCCGGGGCTACACGCCGACGCCCTCCGGGCTCACGACCCGAGCCCAGTCCGGCCTACGCCTTCGTCGCCGGCCGGAGCGTCAGCACGATGTCACTGTCGCGGGACTTCACGCGGACCGCCGCCTGCGCCGGGTCGGGCGCCGCGGACGCGGACAGCTTCAGCCCGCGCACGTCGCCGGCCGGCGTGGTCGGCGGGACCGTGAGTTTGAGCGCGAACTTCGTCTCGCCGGCCTTCACCGTCACCGGCGGCGCGGTCGCGCCCGGCGGCAGGCCGGCGAGCGCCACGACCGCGTCACCAGCGAAGCCCTCGGCGCGGGTCACCTCGCCCTTCAGCTCGACGACCGTCGCAACCTTCGCGTCGAGCGTCGCGGTGATCGCGGCGCCGCCGTCGAGCTTCACCGCGACCGGCAGCCGCACGGGCAGGCGGCGGACCGTGGTCACGGCCGTCGCCAGCACCCGCTGCTTGTCGGCGGAGAGCACCTCGGCCTGCACCGCGAGGTCATAGCCGTCGGCGGGCAGTTCGGGCGGCACCAGCGCGACCAACTCGCCGTCGGCTGCCTTCGCCCCGAGCTCGACCGCCTTCTCGGCGCGGATCGCCTTCGCCGCGTCGGGCTGGTTGTTCGCGAGCGGCGGGTTCTGACTCGTCAGCAGCGTCAGCCGCACGGGCGCCGCCGGGTCCGGCCGCGTCACCTTCACCGGCAGCTTGAGCTTGAACGGCGGCGCGAGTGCGGCCTTCTCGGGGAGCGCGTTCCAGTCGATCGCCACGTCTGCCTTGCCGGCGACCGGCGCGGCCGCGACCTCGGCGGCGAGCCACGGCTGGAAGCGTTCGAGCGCGTGCCCCTTCACCGTCAGCGGGCGGTCGTTCCCGGTCCAACTCGTCACCGTCGCGTCCGCGGCGGCGTCGCTGCGCGTGAGCGTGACGAGCGCCCCGTCGGCGTCGGCGGGGATCGTCGTGCCGGTCGCGGTCCAGCCGGCGGGGAGGCCGGTCGGCGCGAGCGTGATCGGGCCGACGAACCCGCGCCGGTCGGCGAACACCGGCAGCACACCGCGGCCGCCGGCGGGGAGCGACAGGCGCTGCGCCGGCGTGAACACACGAAAGTCCTTCACCGCGACCGCACCGGGATCGACGGCGAGCCGGTACGCGGCGCGCGGGCCGGCGCGGCCCTGCGTCTCGACCACGCCGACGAGCACATGCGTGACCTTCTCCGGCACCGCGTATTCGAGCACGGGGTCGAGCGTGCCGGGGCCGTCCTCGGCGCGGGCGAGCTGCGTTCCCTTGTCGTCGCGGACCACGAGCGCCGCATCCACCGGGAAGCGGTAACGCTCGGCAAACACCTCAAAGCGCACCTTCGACTTCGGCTCGACCGGCACCTTGTAGCGGTGCTCGGCGAACGGCGCCGCGAACCGCGCCGACACGCCGACCGGCCCGGACGGCAGATCGACCGGTGTGTCGCCCGTCGGCTCGGCCGTTCGTTCGACCCGCGGGCTGATCTCGAGCACGGGCCGCGGCCCGGACCACACCGCGCCCGCCGGCCACGCCAGCGGCCCGCCGATGCGCTGCGTGGGCAGCTCGGCGCGCACCGGCGGGCCGGCGCCGATCAGCTCGACGGCCTTCGTGTCGGACCCAGCGACGGAAGGGAAAACGAGGTCGGCGGTCTTCCACTGTCCGATCTTCAGGCGGAAGAAGCCGGGGGCTCCCGCCGCGTACTCGGCGTCGTGCAGCGTCACGGTGTACGTGCCGGTCTCGGGCAGTGTCGCTTCGAGCCGTGCGTCGCCGAGCAGGTCCGACACGCCCCACGCCCACGCGAGTTGCAGCCGCTTCGCGGTGTAGAGGTGAACGACCGGCCGCAGCTTGCTCCCGAGCCGCTGCGCCTCCACCTCCACCATCACCTTCTGCCCGGCGACCCCGGCGAAGGTCGATTCGAGCACCTGGCTGCCGCCGACGGCGCCGTGCAGCGCCGCCGGCAGCGCCCCGGCGTCCGGGGCGAACGGCCGCTGCGGCAGCGCATCGACGGCGATCACGGTCGGCAGGCTGACGCCGCCGTCGGTCACGACGCGGAGGTGGTACACGCCGGGGGCGACCGCCGCGTCCGGCGTCACGGTGAACGCGGCCTGCTTGTCGGTGTTCTTCTCGCCGAGGGTTTGCTTGGCCGCGAACGGGAGGAGGAGCTTCGGCGCCTTGCCGAGGTCGTCGCCGTCGATGGTGACGGTCGTGGGTGCGCCGAGTTGCAGACCGCGGACGCTGACCGCGCGGACGGTCGGCTCCGCGGCACCCGCCGGCGCCGCGACAAGCAGCAGAACGATTGGCCGCAAAAAGGCACAAAAATCACAAAAAGGACGGACCAAAACTCGATCCATAATTCAAAACCATGCTTTATTTTGTGCTTTTTGTGCCTTTTTG
>JBGAQM010000213.1:0-10914 GCA_044220735.1 Urbifossiella sp.
GGGCGGCACGGCCGGCGGCTCGGCCTTCGGCGGCGCCTTCGCCGTCTCGGGGGCGGACAGCTTCTCGGTCGCCTTCTCGGCCGGGGCGGGGGAGCTGTACTTCACCACCGCCACGCCGGCGCACAGGCTCAGCGCCGCGACGCACGCCCCGATCGCCTGCTTGCGGGTGAACGACTTGAGCGCCCCGATCAGGCCGAACGGCTTCGCGGCGTCGGGCGTCGGGGCCGCCGGCTTCGCGGCGGCGGGCAGGTCAACCGCGATCGGGTCCATCCGTGGCCCCCACAGTGTCAGGGTTGGGTCGGCTCCCGCGCCGCGACGCGCAGCTTGGCGCTGCGCGACCGCGGGTTGCGGGCCTGTTCCTCGGCGTCCGCCTCGACCGGCTTCCGCGTCACCGCGCTCCACACGCCGGCCGTGCGGAACGCCTGCTTCACCCGCCGGTCTTCCAGCGAGTGGAAGCTGATGATCCCCGCCCGGCCGCCCGGCTTCACCAGCGTCGGCAGCGCGGCCAGCAGTCGGTCGAGCGCGCCGAGCTCGTCGTTCACCGCCACCCGCAGCGCCTGGAACACCCGCGTCGCGGGGTCGATCCCGCCGCTGCGGGGAACGCACCGGCGCACCACGTCGGCCAGGTCGGCGGTCGTGGCGAACGGCTGCGTCGCCCGCCGCTCGACGACCTTTCGCGCCACCCGCCGGCTGTGCCGTTCTTCGCCGAGTTCGAAGAACAGGTCGGCGAGGCCGGCCTCGGACAGCGTGTTCACCAGGTCCGCGGCGGGCCGCCCGGTGGTCGGGTCGAGCCGCATGTCGAGCGGCCCGTCGGCGCGGAAACTCAGGCCGCGGTTCGCCTCGTCCATCTGGTCGGAGGCGAACCCCAAATCCGCAAGGACGCCATCGACTTCGGTCAGGCCGCGGTTCGCCAGCACGGCCGGGAGCTGGTCGAAGTTCGCGTGGACCAGCTCGACCGGGAGGCCGGCCAGCCGCACGGCGGCGCGGGCGAGCATGGTCGGGTCTTGATCGAGCGCGAGCAGCCGGCCGGTCGGGCCGATGCGGTCGGCGATCAGTTTCGCGTGCCCGCCGCCGCCGGCGGTACAATCGACCCACGTCTGGCCGGGCCGCGGGTCGAGCAGGCGGACGACCGCGTCCGGGAGGACGGGGACGTGCCGGGCGGCCGGGTCGGATGGGGACATAGGCACTTCCGGAAAACGGGTCAAGCCGAACCGCCGCGCGGGCGGCGGGGCATTCGTAACCTAGCGGGTGAGATGCTCCACTGCTCCCACTGCGGCGGGCCGGTCGGCGGGTCGGCCCTCGCCGGCCGGCCGTGGCCCGGCCGCGCCGCCGCCGCGTACTGCTGCTACGGCTGTCTCAGCCTCGGCGAGGCCGACCGCCAGGCCGACGCCGCCCCGCGCGCGGGGGCGGCCCTCGGCGTGCGCCTCGCGGCGGCCCTGCTCGTCGTCGGGCAGTCGATGATCTTCGGCCTCGCGCTCAACCTCCACGACGACGTTCCGCCCGACGTGCGCCGCTTCGTGCAGGCGGTGATGCTCGGCGCCACGGCGGTCGTGTTCGCGCTGCTGGGTGGGCCGCTGGTCCGCGCCGCGGGGGCGGACCTGCGGCGCGGGCGAATCACGCTGGAGGCGCTGTTCCTCGTCACCGCCGCGGGGGCGACGGGGGCGTCGGTTCAGGCGCTCGTGACGGGCCGCGGGGCGGTGTACTTCGAGGTCGTGTCGATCCTGCTGGTGGTGTGGACGCTCGGGAAGGTGGTCGCCGCCCGCGCCCGCGCCGCGGCGCTCGCCGGGGCGCACGCCTGGGCCGGCCAGCTGGCGACGGCGCGGCTCGTGGACCCGGCCGGCCGGGTGCGCACGGTGCCGGTCGCGGAGGTGCTTCCCGCCGACGTGGTGGAGGTGAACCCCGGCGAGACGGTGCCGGTGGACGGCGTCATCCGCGCCGGCGTGGGGTACGTGTCGGAGGCGCCGGTGAGCGGCGAGCCGTTCGCGGTCGTGCGGCGGCCCGGCGACCGGCTGCTGGCCGGCGTCGCGGCGCACGACGCGACGTTCCGCGTCGAGGCGACCGCGGCCGGGACCGAGCGGCAGGTCGATCGGCTGCTCGCGGCGGTGGAGGCGGCGCGTGACACCCCGTTGTCGCTGCAACACCGCGCCGACCGGGTCAGCGCGGTGTTCGTGCCGCTGGTCGTGGTCGTCGCGGCGCTGACGTTCGGCTACTGGGCGCTGCTGACGCCGGCGGGGTGGGAGGCGGCGCTGTTCCACGCCATGTCGGTGCTGCTGGTGGCGTGCCCGTGCGTGCTCGGGCTGGCGACGCCGGTGGTAGTGTGGTCGGTGCTGGGGCGGCTGGCCGAGCGCGGGCTGGTGGTGCGCTCCGGCGACGCGGTCGAGCGGCTGGCGGCGGTCGATGTCGTGTTGCTGGACAAGACCGGGACGCTGACCGACGAGCAGTTTTCGCTGGTGGACGTGGAGACGGCGTGCGAGGGGGACGAGCGCGCGGAGCTGCTCGGCTGGGTGGCGCTGGTGGAGGAGCGGAGCAGGCACCCGGTGGCGGCGCCGTTCGCGCGGCTGCCGAAGGCGGCGGCGCGGGTGGAGAACCTGACGGCGGTGCCCGGGTGCGGCGTGGCGGCGGACGTGGTGGCGGGCGGAGAGCGGTTCGCGCTGCGCGTCGGGCGGCCGGCGTGGGTGGGCGGCTCCGGTGTGGGGCAAGTTTCCAACTTGCCGGCGGACCCACCACAGGTGCTCGCGGGGAGGCAAGTTGGAAACTTGCCCCACACCGGCCACCGCGTCGCCGTCTCCGTGAACGGCGAACTCGCCGCGGTCGCCGTGGTCGCGGAGCGGCTGCGAGACTCCGCCGCCGACGCGCTCGCCGCCTTCGACCGCCTCGGTCTTCCGGTCGAAGTCCTCACCGGCGACACCGCCGCCCGCGCCGCCGCGCTCGGCCTTCCGTCCCCGACAGGCGGGCTGCTCCCCGCCGACAAGCTCGCGCGCGTCGAATCTCTGACCGCGACCGGGCGCCGGCCGCTGATGGTCGGCGACGGGATCAACGACGCCGCGGCGCTGGCCGCCGCACACGCCGGAATCGCACTCGCGTCCGGCACCGACCTGGCGGTCGCGGCCGCGGACGCCACCCTCTACCACGGCGACCTGCGCGTGCTGCCCTGGGCCGTGGACCTGTGCCGCGCCGCCGTCCGCGCCGTGCGGCGCGGGCTCGCCGCGGCGCTGGCGTACAACGCGGTCGGCGTGGCGGTCGCCGCCGCGGGACTCCTTCACCCCGTCGCGGCCGTGCTGCTGATGGTGCTGTCGAGCGTCACGCTCGTGACCCTCGCCGGGCGCGTGCGGCCGGGCTGTGGGGTCGCGCGCGAAGCCGAACGCGGCTGGCGGCGCGGGGCGGTTCACGGCGCCGCCGTGGCGCTTCAGGGCGTGCTCGCGGCGCTGCTGCTCGGGCTGACGCCCGCGGCCGCGGCGCTGACGGTCGGCGCCGCGGTGATGCTCGGCGGGCTGCTGGCGGCGTGGTGGGTGCGGCGGCCGGCGCTGGCGCACGGCGCCGACATGGCGTTCGGCATGGCCACCGTCGGGAACCTCGGGATGCTCGCGGGCTGGTTCGCCGACGCCGGGTTCGCGCCGCTGGCGTGTGCGCACTGTTGCTCGTGCGCGGAGCCGCTCGCGGCCCCGTGGATGTGGCTCGGCATGCTGCTGGCGGGGAACGCGGCGATGGGGTGGCTCGGGCGGCGGCCGCTGCCGCGCGGCGACCACGCGGCGGCGATGTTCACCGGCGGGAACCTCGGGATGCTGCTCGGGATGGCAGCCGGCGGGCGGCTCGCGGCGGGCGCCGGCGTGACGGCGGTGGGGGCGGCCGCGGCGCTGGCGCTCGCGGGGATGACGCTCGGGATGGTCGGCGGGATGCTCGCGGGGACGTGGCTGGCGGAGCGGGTGATCGGCGCGGCGCGGCGGCGGTTCGCGAGTTAAGCCGGCACCAGGTACGTTCCGGCGAGACGGTCCTGCGGCGCCCGCGACGGGTACGACAGCGCCACCGCCACGTACACCGGCAGCAGCGCCAGCGCCACCAGCCACAGCGCCACCGCCGCCCCCGACCGCGCCGGGTGGTACACCTGCACCCACGCCGACGCCGTCAGCAAGCCCGCCACCGGCAGCCACACCAGCAGCGCCCGCCACGCGCACTGCCGCCGCGATGCCCGCCGGCCGTCGGCCCGCACCACCGCGATCCCCGTCAGCAGCATCGACACGCCGCCGCGGAGCAGCCCGGCGGTCAGCACCCACACCAGCGGCACCGCGGCCAACACCACCCACACCGGCCCGGCCTCGGACCCCCACGGCGTGGTCGAGTCGCCGCGCCCCACCACCTTGTCCGGGGCGGCCGCCCACGTCAGCACCACGCCCATCTCGCGGGCCTCCTCGGCCGGCTCCCGCGACAACTCGTGGAGCCGCGGCGCGAGCTGCGCCAGCGCCTTCCGCTGAATCCCCAACAGTTCGGCCCGGCGGGCGTCGGCCTCGTCCCGCTTCCGGTCGCGCAGCCGCTCCACCCGCCCGGCCGCCCGCGGGTCGGCCAGCGCCTTCCCCGCCCCGCCCAGCCGCGACAGGTGCTCCGCCTGCGCCGGGTCGCGCAACGCCGCCAGCGTCCGGTCGGCGACGTCGGCCTGCAAGTCGGCGAGCGCCGTCACCACCACCCCGACCGCCGCCGCCGCCGCGAACATCAGGGCGAGCCCGCCGGCCAGCACCGCGGCCTGCAGCGTCAGCTGCGCCCCGCGCATGGCCGGCGTCACCTCCGGGGCGTGGGCGTGCGTCGCGGCCAGGTCGCCGTGAAGGTCGTCGAGCGACCGGTAGCCGTGCGGGTCGAACAGGCGGTCGAGCACGGGAACGGCGTGCGGCGGCACAGGGGCGTGAACGCCCTCACCCGCGCCGGCGTCGCGCGGCCGGCCTTCGAGCGTCAGCCCGGCCACCGCCCGTAGCAGCGGGAACGGCCCCGCGGCGGCCGCGGCCGTCACCGGGCCGCCGGGGAAGTCCAGCAGTTGCACCCGCCCGTTCGGCTCGACCCACACCTGATCGAGCGCCAGCCGCGGCGGCGTGGTGCCGTCGGCGGCCGCGGCGCGGAACTCGTCCACGAGCTGTTCGAGGAGGAACCGCGCGTCGGCCCACGGGAGCGGGCGGCGCGGGTGGATCGTGTCCGCCAGCGGCGCCCCGACCGGCGCCGCGAACGCCGTCCAGGCGCAGTCGGCGCCGGCCCACGCCACGCGGCCGCCGCCGAGTCGCCGCAGCCGGGTCGGCCGCGCGGGGTCGGCGCCGGCGTTCGGCGTCAGCCAGATGACGACGCGGCGGCCGAGCGCCCGGTCCTCGGCCGCCCACACCTCGCCGCCGGCGCCGTCGGCCCACAGCCGGCCGCGGACCGCGTACCCGCCGAGCGTCGCCGGCAGCGGGTGCGAGGCGTCCGGCGGCACGAGCGCGTCGAGCGGGTTCGGCCGGGCCGACACCAGCTTCGGCCGCCGCGTCGGGAACGGCTTCTGGGTGACGTGGCAGCCGGTGACGAGGTCGTGAACGCCGCGGAACCCGCCGGGCGAGCGACGCAGCTGCACCAGGAACACCGCCAGAGCGGCGGCGAACACGCCGAGGCCGACCCACCCGCCGAACGCCTGTCCCGCGACCGCGGGGGCGTACATCAGGACCAGCATCATCGCGCCGAACACGCTCGCGCGCAGCCACGCCCAGCCGAGGCCTGGTGGGCCGGTGGCGCCGACGCGACTCACGCGCAGGCCCAGCAGCGCCTTCCCCAGCGTGCGGCCGAACAGCCCTTCGAGCGTGGCGAAGTACGCCAGGGTCGCCGCGTCCTCGATCGGGTCGATCGGCAGCCCGCCGAGCGGGACGTGCCCCCACCCGAGGAGCTTCCGCAGGATCTCGACCGGCAGCGTCACGACCAGCGTCAGCAGGATGAAGTCGAGGAGGAAGGCGCCGACGAGCGCCCGCGGGCGGGCCGGCGTCTGCCGCGCGGGCACGAGGTCGATCAGCGCCTCGCGCAGCTCGTCGAGCGACTCCCAGCGGCGGCCCGGGTCGCGCTCCAGCCCCTTCATCACGACGCGGTCGAGGGCCGGGCTCACGTCGCGGCAGCGGTCGCGGATCGACACAGCGGGTTCGGTCACGGCCTTCGCCAGCGCCGCGGTGATGCTCTCGTGGTGGTACGGCGCCTCGCCGCACAGCAGGAAGTACAGCGTGGCGCAGACCGAGTACACGTCCGAGCCGTAGTCGAGCGGGTCGCCGCGCAACTGCTCGGGCGACGCGAACAGCACCGTGCCGAGGAACGCGCCGCTCTGCGTGAGCTGGCGGTCGGCCGAGCTCGTGAGCGACTTCGACAGCCCGAAGTCGCCGACCTTCACCCGGCCGTCGGCGGTGAGGAAGCAGTTCGACGGCTTCACGTCGCGGTGCAGCACGCCGAGGCGGTGGGCTTCGGCCAGCCCGTCCACCACGTCGAGGATGTGGGTGACGGCCTGGTCCGGGGGGATGGGGCCGCGCTCGTCCACCTCGTCCTTGAGGGTGCGGCCGGGCATCAGCTCCATGACGATGTACGGCCGGCCGGCGTCGGTGTCGGCGGCGAGGACGAACACGCAGCGCGGGTGGCCGATCTGGCTGGCGAGGCGCCCTTCCTGGCGGAAGCGTTCGACGGAGGCGGGGTTCGCGGCGAGCCGGCCGGACAGGAGCTTGACGGCGACGCGGGTGCCGGTGTCGGGCGCCTCGGCCTCGTAGACGGCACCCATCCCGCCGGCGCCAAGAAACTTCACGAGCTGGTAGCCGCCGACGGCCGCGGGCGGCGGCTCGGAGGCGGGCTCGCCGGTCTCGGTGAACGGGACGAACGAGCCGGTGACCATGCCGGCGGGGACGGGGGTGTTGGGGTCGGCGGAGGCGGAGGAGAGTTTCTGCCCGCAGTACATGCAGAACGCGGGCGGGCCGCCGGGCTCGGCGGTGGACAGCGTGCGCCGGCAGCGGGTGCAGGTGGTGGTCACCGCCGTGGGGGTCTCCGTCCGGAGGGCGAAGGGGGGTTCGCCGCCGGGCGTGGGAGATTATCGGGACGGCGGGGCGGAACGCAAGCAGGGTTGCGCAACCGGGGCGCAACGGGACGCCCGAACGACCGTGCGGGCGGGCGACGGCGTTTGACCAAACTGCGGCAGGCGGGTAGGCTCGGCGGGAGTGGGGGGTGGTGGAGCGGTTCCGTTCCGGGAGGGGACGATGGACTACCTCAGTTTACTGCTCGGCACGCCGGGCCGGGGGTGGGTCGAGGCGGCGCTGCTCCTCGGACTGTTCTGGGCCGCCCTCGGCCACCCCGACCGCATCCGCCGGCCGTGGGAGTTGCGGCTGTCCGCCCTCCTCCTGGCCGCCGCGGTGGCCGTCCCGCCCGTGATCCAGCTCGCCTACCTTTCCCAGCGGCCGAACTCGGCCGGCCGCCAGATGGGCAGCGAGGGGACCGAGTGGTTCCTGTACGCCTCGGCGGTGGCGCCGGTGCTGTTAATGCTGGCTATTCTCCTCGGCGTGGATGCGGTCCTGCCGCGCGGCGGTCGCGCCCGGGCGGGGGTTTGAAGCGGGGCGAGGCCGCGGCCAAGTGGCCGGCCGTCGCGCTTCACCCCGGGCCGCGGGGCGGGTATAACAGACGGCATCCCGCCTTCCGCACCGGCCCTTCCGCAATGCCCGACTTCCCCTGCCGCCGGTCCGCCCGGCCGCTCTCCCGCCGCGACCTCCTCGTCCGCTCCGCCAACGGCTTCGGCGCCGCCGCGCTCGCGACGCTGCTCGCCGACGAGGAAACGCGGGCGCAGCCCCCTGGCGCCCCCGACCCGTTCGCGCCGAAGAAGCCGCACTTCGAGCCGAAGGCTACCAGCGTCATCTTCCTGTTCATGGACGGCGGCCCGTCGCAGGTGGACACGTTCGACCCCAAGCCGGCGCTGGAGAAGTACCACGGCCGGCCGTTCCCGGCGCGCGTCGAGCCGACGCAGTTCAACAACGTCGGCAACACCCTGATGAGCCCGTGGAAGTTCAAGCAATACGGGCGGAGCGGCCTGCCGGTGAGCGACCTGTTCCCGCACGTCGGGGCGTGCGTGGACGACCTGGCGATCATCCGCTCGGTGACGGCGAACTTCTCGGAGCACACGAACGCCAACTACTTCATGCACAGCGGCACCGGCCTGCAGGGGCGGCCGAGCGTCGGCAGCTGGGTGACGTACGGCCTCGGCAGCGAGTGCCGCGACCTGCCGGGGTTCGTCGTCCTCGGCAGCGGCATGATCCCGCCCGGCGGCGTGGACTGCTTCGGCAGCGGCTTCCTCCCGGCGTCGTACCAGGGGTCGCTGTTCCGCCACGGGTCGCAGCCGGTCGCCGACCTGACGCCGCCCGGCGGCGCCAGCCCGCGCAGCCGGGCCGCCCAGCGCGACCTCATCCGCACCCTCGACGCCCGCAGCCGCGAGCGGTTCGGCGCCGCCGACGCCGTGGAAGCCGCGATTGCGAACTACGAGCTGGCGTTCCGCATGCAGACGGCCGTGCCCGAGCTCGCCGACCTGAGCCGCGAGACCGACGAGACGAAGAAGCTGTACGGCCTCGACGACCCGAAGACCGAGGTGTTCGGCCGGCAGTGCCTGATCGCCCGGCGGCTGGTCGAGCGCGGCGTGCGGTTCACGGAGCTGTTGTGCCAGACGCTCGGCTTCGACCGCTGGGACCAGCACGGCAGCCTGAAGGCCGGGCACGAGGCGAACGCGAAGGCGGTGGACAAGCCGATCGCCGGGCTGCTGACCGACCTGAAGCGGCGCGGGCTGCTGGACCGGACGCTGGTGCTGTGGGGCGGCGAGTTCGGCCGCACCCCGGTGGCGCAGGGCTCCGACGGCCGCGACCACAACCCGTTCGGGTTCACGATGTGGCTGGCCGGCGGCGGCGCGAAGGGCGGCACGGCGTACGGCGCGACGGACGAGTTCGGCTACCACGCGGTGCAGGACAAGGTGCAGGTCCACGACATCCACGCGACGATGCTGCACCTGCTGGGCTTCGACCACACGAAGCTGACGCACCGGTTCGGCGGCCGCGACATGCGGCTGACGGACGTGCACGGCGAGGTGATTCGGGGCGTGCTGCGGTAAGGCGAACGGCCGGCGTGAGCCGGCTGGTCGTTGGTGTTGGCACCTGCCACCCCGCCCAGCCCGCTCCCGCCGCCCGCTCGCCAGCTAGAAGCCGGGGCCGCCTGGGCCGCCGCCGCCGCCCATCATGCGGTCGCGGCCGAGGAGCGCCTTCTCGTCGGTGCTCTTGGCCGGCCGCTTCTTGTACGGCGCCGACGGCGGGTTGTTGAACCGGGCCTCGTCGGACGGGAGGACCAGTTCCTCCTTCGGCTTGTACATGAGCCCGTGCTTGTCGTGGTGGCAGCCGGCGGCTACCGCGACGACCGCACCCGCGAGCCCGAGCGCCGCCAGCAGCTTGCCCCGCATGTGCTTCCCCGGCGTCCTGCCCAGTGTGGTGTCCGGGGCCGTATACCACCCCGCCACCGGCGTGCAAGCCGAACCCCGGCCGACGCTCAAAACTCGGCCCGAGACCATTGTGTGCCGCCCACCCCCCCGGGGGGTCGAGGCACGAATTGAGTCAAATACACAAATTATTCACAGATCAAAACGCCGGCTCAAAAGTCGCCGGAAGCCTCGCCGGCGTTGATGCTCGCGGCCGCCTGCCAGACGGACAGGTTCACCTCGTTCCGCACGAACCGAACCGACCCGTCGCCGAGCAGCGCGTTCACCCCGCCGGTGTGGTTGCTGCGGGCGGCGATGTCGATCAGCCCCCAGGCCGTGGCGCGGCCGTCGCACGGCGCGTTCGGACGGCTCACGCACCCGCCCAGCGTCCACCACGCGTCCGGCGTCGGCGAGTTGGGGGCGAGGTGGTGGGAGTACGCCACCCCGGCGTCGTGGTGCCAGGTGCCCCGGGCGTCCCCGCCGACCACCTCGGACACCACGACCGTGTTCGACAACCCGTCGGTCACCGACCCGATCGTCCGCTTGGTGTTGATGTTGAACAGGGCGATCCGGGTGGCCGGGTTCTTCCCCGCCTGGGACGGCGTGCCGTACAGGTCGTTCATCACCCCGGGCCCGGTCACGTCCTTCTCCACCAGCGTGCCGTCCGGGCTCCAGCACCCGGCGTAGTTGGCGAGGGCACACTTGTCGGCGAACTCCGACAGTCCGCCGCGGTCGGCCGGACACTGGTAAGTCGGGACGACGGTGGCGAACGCCTTCCCGTTCACCGCCTGCCAGTTCGGCCCGAGCCCTTCCGCCAGGTCGATCGACCGGAACAGGTTCTCCTGCTCGAGGTACGGCAGGATGTGCCACGTCCAGTTCGTCCGGTTCGACTTCGGGGCGACGGTCACCTTCCAGGTGTTCTGCGGGAAGTACCCGGCGGCGTCGTGGTGGGCGTGGAGGGCGAGGCCGATCTGCTTGAGGTTGTTCGCGCACTTGATCCGGGCCGCCGCCCCGCGGACCTTCTGCACCGCCGGCAGCAACAGGCCGATCAGCACGGCGATGATGGCGATCACCATCAGCAGCTCGATCAGCGTGAACGCACGGCGGGCGGGCATCGGGCGGTCCTCCGGGGCGGCTCCTGTGAGATGTGACCCGCCGGCGGCGCGGGAACCTGACGGAAATTCCGCAACACCCACGGGCCCGCTTGCGGCTTCGCGCTGGGCATCGCTAAGCCGCGAGCGGCCGCGGGGGTGTTGCGGAATTCCTGTCAGGTTCCCGTGCCGCCGGCGGGTCATATCTCACAGGCACCGTTCCGGAGGACCGCCCGATGCCCGCCCGCCGTGCGTTCACGCTGATCGAGCTGCTGGTGGTGATCGCCATCATCGCCGTGCTGATCGGCCTGTTGCTGCCGGCGGTGCAGAAGGTCCGCGGGGCGGCGGCCCGGATCA
>JBGAQM010000214.1:0-10882 GCA_044220735.1 Urbifossiella sp.
CGACGCCGGGCTTCACAACCCGTTCCGGCGGTAGTCGCGGGCGGCCCGGTCAGGTGTCGAACTGGTGGCGGAGGCGGCGGGAGTTGACGTCGAGGGCTTTCAGGATTTCGACGACGGGGTCGATCTCGATCTGCTCGGCGTAGGCCCAGCAGAGGACGTCGAGGTTTTCCTTGCCGCCCTTGAGCCAGCCGAGGATCTGGTCGAGGAGCGGCCGGCGGTCGTGGAACTCGCGCTGCAACAGGCCGTAGTCGCCGCGGTCGAGCTCGATCCAGAAGCACGACCCCTGCAGGTGTTCGACCCACTTGGCCCGCAGGTACCCGTGCCAGTGCTCGCGGACCCACTGGCGGATCGCCGCCTCGCCCAGGTCGTACCCGGCCTTCTCGCTCTGGATCCACTTAAACCGGTCGGCCTCGACGACGCAGTCCGTGTAGACACTCCGTCGCATGAGCGGAACCCCCGGGGAGAGGTTGGCGGGGTCGGCCTCGGTCGAGCTCGCACAAGACGCGACCATCTTCCACACCTCGGACCGGGGAGAGCGGCCTCGCCGCCGGTAACGCGGGCGGCGCGGGTGGATCAACCAATTCTAGGGCGCGGGGGCCGATCGGAGGACGGAAGTCCGAAGCGCAACTCCGGAACTCTGCGGGCCGTCCTCTATCGGGCCAGGTACCCCCCGTCCACGAACAACGTCTGGCCGGTGACGTAGCTCCCGGCCTCGCTGCACAGCATCAGCACCGGGCCGACCAGTTCACGCGGCTGGCCCCACCGGCCCAGCGCCGTGCGGTCGGCGAACACCTGCTTCTCGGCGTCGGACAGCACCGACATCGGCATGTCCGTCAGGAACGGCCCCGGGGCCACGCAGTTCACCGTCACGCCGAACGGCCCCAGGTCGAGGGCGCTCGCCTTCGCCATGCCGATCAGCGCCGCCTTCGTCGCCGAGTACACGTTGCGCCGCTCCTTCGACACCTGCCCCATGATGCTCGACACATGAACCACGCGGCCCCAGCGCCGTTCCTTCATGTTCGGGACAAGGGCCCGCGTGAGGGCCATGCACGACGACAGGTTCACCTCGACGACGCGGTCCCAGGTGGCGTCGTCGATGGCGTCGATGGCCTGGGGGGCGTTCATGCCGGCGTTGTTGACCAGGATGTCCACGCGGCCGAACTTCGCCAGCGCGGCCTTCGCCAGCGTGTCGGCGTCGGCGCGGACCGACATGTCAGCGACGAAGTAGGCGCCCTTCTGGTTTGTCCCGGCGAGGATGTCGTCGAGGGCGGCGCGGAGTTGGTCTTCGTGGCGGCTGGCGATAACGACGTCGGCCCCGGCCTCGGCGAAGCCGCGGGCCATGGCCTTGCCGAGCCCCTTGTTGCCGCCGGTGACGAGGGCGACGCGGCCGGTCAGATCGTAAAGGCCGACCGGCATGGGGAAAGGGCTCCGAGGCGGGGGAGATTCCGTCATCATGACGGGGCTCGCGGCGGGGTGCAAGTGAAAAAGTTCACGAACTCATCACGCACATCCCCCGGGACACAAATCGGCCAGCAGTGGCTCGTGACCGGCCTAAAATGGACCTGCGGGTCTCCTTTGCCCGGATTCGGTCACCACGTGTCGAAGGAGTAGAAGCCATGCGACGGTCCATCACCGGTCGGGTTGTGGTCTGCGTGCTCGGGGTCGCAGTCGCTGCCGCCACGGCCACGGCCTCGGTCCTCTCCGCGCAGGACACCAAGCCGAAGCAGCCGGACGCCCCGAAGAAGGACGAGCCCACCCTCAAGGGCACGTGGAAGGGCGAGCTCCTCCTGGTCACGACCAAGTGGAAGGTCACGAGCACCTTCCGGGACGACGGCACCTACAAGACCGTGATGACCTACGCCAACCGGGTCATGGCCGACACCGGGACGTACAAGTACGCCGACGGCATCCTGACGACGGAGCCCGAGGGCGGCGTCATCGGCACCTTCGCGGTCACGTTCGACAACAAGGACACGATGAAGCTCAAGGGGAACGGGTTCTCGATCACGTTCAAGCGCGAGTAGGGCCGCGGCGCCTCACGGCACCGAAATCGACACCTGCCCCTCGCGCCGCAGCTGCGGCAGCAGGCCGGCGCGGAAGTCGTCGGCGTAGGCGTCGCGCACGTCCTCGACGCACCGGTCGAACGCCGCGGGGGTGCCCGGCGTGCGCGCCGACACGCGAATCAGGTGGAACCCCACGGACGTTTCCACGACCGGGCTCAGTTCGCCGACCTTGAGCGCAAACGCCGCCTTCGAGAAGGCTTCGTCCTGGAGGCCGCCCTTGCGCGGCACCGGCCCCAGGTCGCCGCCGCGGGCCGCGCTCGGGCACTGCGAGTGCTTCCGGGCCGCGGCCGCGAAGTCGAGCCGGCCCGCGACGATGTCGGCGCGGAGGGCTTCGAGCCGTTCGCGGCACTTCGCCCGCTCCACCGGCGAGCCCGGCGGCCGCAGCAGGACGTGGGCCGCGTGAACCTCCACGCCGTCGAAGTGCTCGCGGTTGGCCTCGAAGTACTTCTGCAACTCGGCCGGCGGCACCTGCTGGCGGACGTAGGCCTGCATCGCCACGAGGTCGGCCCACGTCTCGCGGAAGGCGGCTTCGGTCTGGCCGCTCTGGCGGGCGTAGGCGGCGAGCGTTTGCCCCTTCGCCTTGAGGCTGTCGGCGAACGCGGCGAGCTGGCGCTCGACCTCGGCGGGCTCGACCTTCGGGCCGTGGGTGCGGAGGAACTGGCGGACGAGCAAGTCGTCCACGAGGTCGTTGGCGACCTCGGTGCGCAGCGCCTTCAGCTGCGACGCGGTGAGCGGCGCCCCGGGGAAGCGGGCGCGGATGAACGTGTCCACCTGTTCGAGGGTGACCTTCTCGCCGTTGACGGTGGCGGCGACGGTCGCGGGCGGCGGCTGCGCGACTGCGGTCGTTGTGGCGAGGACGAGCCCGACGAGCGCGACGCGGACCATGACGGACCCCCTGCCGGTGCGGCGGGGGAATAGCACGGGCCGGCGGGCGGGGCAAGACGGAGCCAGGTGTCGCTCTCTCCGTCATCGGGTCGCCATCCCGCCGATGCGCTATCGCGTTTCCGCGGCGTGGGTCCGGGTGTACGCTCCATTTTGTCTTGGGTAAGTCTCGGACAGACTCGGAAAGCCGAAATTGCCCGGGAATTCCCGGCGAACGAAGAAGGGAGATGCTTCCGACCGGTTAATTGGTAAGTCTCGGGTAAGACTCGATTCAGCTACTTCTGCCGCCATCCGCAAGCGATTCACCGTAGTTGATACCTGACCTTCGGCGGGTTGCCCTCCCGTCGCAGGAAGCCATCGCTACCAGACCACTTCCGGAGCAATTTCGACACGGCGACTTGGTCTGAATTCGATTCGCCCAGTCCGAGAAGTTCACGGCATTCCGCGGGTGTGATGGAGCCGTGGTCCTCCAGGTATGCACGCACCATCTCGGCGTAACGGATCGGGGCGATCCCTTTCGTCTTCGTGTAGGCCGCCTTCCCGAGCAGGTCACGGGCGACGGACTTGGTCAGGTGAAACGTCGCGGCGGCGGTGTTCCCGCGGCGCTCAAGGATGCCGGTGCCAGGCAGGGCGTAGAAGTCGAGTTGGCCGCGCGCACCCTCCCGAGAGAACTGGAGCAACCGCGACGCCGACAACGGGTCAATGAAGGCGTGCTCGCGGAGGTAGGTTAGGATCAGCAGCGCGTCGAGGTCGATGTCCCGTCCGTCCCGCCGCCACTTCGCGACCAACTTGGCCATGCGGGCGTCAAAGCTGCCGTCGTAGACCCGGAGGGTGACGCTGCGTCCGTCCGTCTCGTACTCGGGAGCCTTCTTCCCGAGCGACAGCATCGGGATGAAAATCCGCCGCCGGCCGACGCCCGACGACTCGACGAGCCCGAGCTTGACGAACGCCAGCGCCAGCGTCTGATTCCGGGTCCGGGACTCATGACGCAAGATGTTTTGCGGCGTGATCCCGGAGATGAAGCCACCCGGACTGGAGATTACGAGTTCCTTCGCCGCGTGGCGGACGAGTACCCGCCCCGGGTCGAGGTAGTCCCGGTGAGTGACGGCGTTGAGGACGCCTTCACGGACGGTGTCTTCGACCGAAAATGCCGGGATACGAAGCTTCATGAACCCGAACGACAGCTCCTGCTCTGGGTTTGCCGGTCCGGTGAATGCCTGTTCGATCCGCTCCAGCACGTTCAGCAATCCGGCGTGCATCACGTCGTTCCGGACGACCGCGGTCTGTGAGGTCTGGTGAACGTACTGGACCGCGTGCTGTGGGCAGTGTCGGATCAACGCCTCCTCTCGTCCGAACAGCAACAGACCGGTACGGGTGACTCGACCGTCCGCGAGAGCCCGCAACCCTTGGAGGAGCTCGGAATCACCAGTGGTCAGGAGACCCGAATTCGGTTTCAGGCGTCGCAGCCAGTTTCGAGATCGTGCGATCTCGACTGGGTCGAGGTCCGCTAGCGCGACCCCTTCGGCAGGCTGACCACTCCAATCGACGACCCCGGTACTAACCTCCAGCCGGGCCGCCGCGTGCAGGTCCATCGGCATGCAGTTCTTGCTGACCCGTTTCTTGTAAAGCCCTTGCGATGTGCCGTAGGGCGGCGACGGACCTTTCGGGACCCGCATCACGAGGAGCCGTCCACTCCCCTCCGGCACGGTGAGTACTTCCAACTCGACATCGAGGTGCGGCACGGTGCCCTGGTAGATGTCTCGCTTCCACTGGTCGAGGTCGATCTTGGCGCAGCCGTGAATCGCCTTCGCCCGTCCGCCCCGTTCCTTGTCGGACACCCCAAAGATGACCACCCCGCCACCGGCATTGGCGAAGCATATGGCGTACTCGTAGGCGACCTTCTTGTCGTCTTTGGGGTCGCTAAACGGCTTGAATTCGATCCATTCCGACTCCAGGTCGTCGGCGCACTGGTGCTGGTCGAGTCGGTCCAGCAGGGCATGCAGTTCAGGAGTTGATGGTGCGCTCACTCGCCCGCCCTCTTCGGCACATCCGGCCACGCCGTTGGTCGCCGGGATTGTACGAGGCCCGCGGATCGGTGCGACCTCTATGCACGCGCGACACGAGTACGGGGCAGACCTCCCGTACAAACGACGAACGCCCGGGGGCGACCACCCCCGGGCGTTCGTGACTCGACATCCGTGTCACTTGATGAACAGCATCTCGCGGTACGTCGGCAGCGGCCACAGGTCGTCGGCCACCATCGTCTCCAGCTTGTCGCCGAAGGTGCGGAGCTCGGCCATCTTCGGGATCACGCTCTCCTTGTAATACTTCGCGTGGGCGTAGGCGTCGCCCTCGGCGTGGTGCGCCGCCGCGTCGTCCAGCGCCTTCGCCGCGCTCTGGAACTTGGACAGCACCCCCGTCAGGTCCTTCAGGTGGTCCAGCTGGGCGGCGTTGTCAATCCCCGCCGCCTTCGTCGCGTTCACCGCCGCCGCCACCTCAGCCTGGTACCGCAGCGCCGCCGGCAGGATCATCGTCTTGGCCATCATCACCATCATGTTGGCCTCGATGGCGACCTCCTTCACGTACTTCTCGGCGTAGATGAAGTACCGGCTCTGCAGCTCCCGCTCGGTCAGCACCTTGTACTTCCCGAACAACTCCACCGAGTCCTTGCGGATCAGCACCGGGAAGGCGTCGGTCGAGCTCTTGAGGTTCGGCAGGCCGCGCTTCTCGGCCTCCTTGTGCCACTCCTCCGAGTACCCGTCGCCGTTGAACACGACCTTCTTGCTCTCCTTCAGGATCGGCGGCAGCAGCTCCTGGATCGCCTTGTTCAGGTCCTTCCCGCCCTTCGTCGCGGCCTCCAGCGCCGTGGCGATGTAGTCCAGCGACTCGGCCACGATCGTGTTCAGCACCACGTTCGGCCCGCCGATCGAGAAGAACGAGCCGACGGCGCGGAACTCGAACTTGTTGCCGGTGAACGCGAACGGGCTGGTGCGGTTGCGGTCGCCGGCGTCGCGCGGCAGCTTCGGCAGGATGCTGACGCCCACCTCCATGTGCCCGCCCTGCTTCGTGCTCTTCAGGTCCGAGCGCTCCAGCTGGTCCATCACGTCCTGCAGCTGGTCGCCGAGGAAGATGCTGATGATCGCCGGCGGGGCCTCGTTCGCCCCGAGCCGGTGGTCGTTGCCGGCGCTCGCCACGCTCACGCGCAAGAGCTCCGGGTACTTCGCCACGGCGCGGATGACGGCGACGCAGTAGACGAGGAACTGCGCGTTGTCGTGCGGGTTGTCGCCGGGGTTCAGCAGGTTCTCGCCGGTGTCGGTGGACATGCTCCAGTTGTTGTGCTTGCCGCTGCCGTTGATGCCGGCGAACGGCTTCTCGTGGAGCAGGCAGGCGAGGCCGTACTTCTCCGCGGTGCGGCGGATCACGTCCATCGTCAGCTGGTTGTGGTCGGTGGCGAGGTTCGAGTCCTCGAAGATCGGGGCGATCTCGTACTGGCTCGGGGCCACCTCGTTGTGCCGCGTCTTGACCGGGATGCCGAGCTTGAACATCTCGGCCTCGCAGTCGGCCATGCACGCCAGCACCCGCTCCGGGATGGTGCCGAAGTACTGGTCCTCCAGCTCCTGGCCCTTCGGCGGCTTCGCCCCGAACACGGTGCGGCCGCAGTTCAGCAGGTCGGGCCGCGAGAACAGGAAGTTCTTGTCGATCAGGAAGTACTCCTGCTCGGGGCCGACGGTCGTGAACACCTTCTTCGCCTCGGTGTTCCCGAACAGGCGGAGGATGCGCAGCGCCTGCACGCTCAGCGCCTCCATCGAGCGGAGGAGCGGCGTCTTCTTGTCGAGCGCCTCGCCCGTCCACGACACGAACACGGTCGGGATGACGAGGGTGGCGCCGTTCGGGTTCTCGCGGATGTAGGCGGGACTGGTGGGGTCCCAGCCGGTGTACCCGCGGGCCTCGAACGTGGCGCGGATGCCGCCGCTCGGGAAGCTGCTGGCGTCGGGCTCGCCCTTGACGAGCTCCTTGCCGCTGAACTCGGCGAGCGCGGCGCCGGTGCCGGTCGGGCTGAGGAAGCTGTCGTGCTTCTCGGCCGTGAGGCCGGTCATCGGCTGGAACAGGTGGGTGTAGTGGGTGGCGCCGTGCTCGAGGGCCCAGTCCTTCATCGCGCTGGCGACGGCGTCGGCGACGGCCGGGTCGGTGAGCTGGGCGCCCTTCTTGATGGTGTTCTGGAGGGCCTTGAACACGGGCTTGGGCAGGCGCGCCTTCTGCACCTCCTCGCTGAACACGTTGACGCCGAACAGGTCCTTCAACTGGTTCGTCTTGAAGTCGAGCTGGTTGAGGTCGTACTCGGTGTTGGCGATCGCTTCGATGGCCTTCTGGCGCGCGGTACCCATCGGTCGGAGACTCCTCGGCGGCGAGAGAGAGCGGGAAAAAGGGTAAGGCCCGGTGGGCGCATCCGGCCGTCGGCCCCGCGGGTGGCGGCGCCGGTTGGGCTGGTGGGGGAGAGGTTGCAGTCGTTATAACGGCCGGCCGATCGGCGGCAAGGAGAAACCGCAACGGAGGTCGGGACATGCGACGGATCGCGGTCATCAATCAGAAGGGCGGCGTCGGCAAGACGACCACCACCGTGAACCTGGCCGCCGCGCTCGCCGCCGCGGGGAAGCGGGTGTGCGTCCTCGACCTCGACCCGCAGGCCCACGCCAGCACGCACCTCGGCGCCGAGCCCGACGGCACGGCGCCGTCGCTGTACGACGTGCTGGTGGCGCACACGCCGCTGGCGGCCGTGCGCCGCGAGGTCGAGCCGAACCTGACGCTGTGCCCGTCGGACATCAACCTGGCGGCGGCGGAGGTCGAGCTGGCCGGCGTCGTCGGCCGCGAGGTGTTGTTGCGCGAGGCGCTGGCCGCCGACGGCGCCGAGTACGACTACCTGCTGATGGACTGCGGCCCGTCGCTCGGCGTGCTGACGCTCAACGCCCTGGCCGCGGCCGACGAGGTATTCATCCCGCTGCAGCCGCACTTCTTCGCGCTGCACGGCCTGAGCAAGCTCCTGGAAACGACCGCGCTCGTCGCCCGCCGCATCAACCCGGCGGTGAAGGTGAGCGGCGTCATCATCTGCCTGTACGACGCGGCGACGAAGCTGGCGCAGGAGGTGGTCGGCGACCTGAACAGCTTCCTCGACCAGAGCCGCGCCGCGAACGTGCCGTGGGCGGCGGCGAAGGTGTTCGACACGAAGGTGCGGCGGAACGTGAAGCTGGCCGAGTGCCCGAGCCACGGGAAGTCGATCTTCGCGTACGCGCCGCGGAGCCCGGGGGCGGCGGACTACGCGGCGCTGGCGAACGAGGTGCTGGGCGTCGCCCCGCCGGTGGTGCTCGGGCCGCTGAAGGTCGCGGACCCGATCGAGGCGCGGATGGCAGGCGCGGCGGTGGCGTGAACGGGTATCCGCTTGCGGCTTCGCGTTGGGAAGCGGCGGTGGCGTGAACGGGTATCCGCTTGCGGCTTCGCGTTGGGAAGCGCGAAGCCGCAAGCGGTCGCGTCAGTTTCCGGTCAGCGCCCGACGCAGTACAGCGTCTTGTCCGTCCGGATGAACAGGCACCCGCCGCTGATCGCCGGCGTGCCCAGCACCTCCTCACCCAGGTCGTTGTCGGCCAGCACGTCGAACTCGTCGGTGCCCGCCTTCAGCACCGTCGTCACGCCCTTCTCGTTGACGCAGTACACCTTGCCGTCGCCGCCGACCGGCGACGCCGAGAACGGCGCCTTCTTCCGCTCCTTGAACAGCGTCTTGCCGGTCTTCGCGTCCGCCGCGGCGATGAACCCGTTGCCGTCCACGGCGTAGACGCGCCCCTGGTAGACGAGCGGCGAGCCGTGGCGCGACGCCATCTCCTTCGCCTTCATCAGCGGCTCGCCCGTCACCCCGTCGGGGCCGAGCTTCACCGCGCTCACGCCGCCGGTCGGCAGGAACAGCGTGTCGCCGATCAGGCTTCCCGTCGGGATGGCGCCGCCGCCCTCCTTGTACACCCAGCGCTTGCTGCCGTTGTCGGCGTCGTAGGCGGTCAGGCCGTTCGGGCCGGCGAACAGCACCTCCGTCTTGCCCGCCGTGTCGCGGACCAGCGGCGTCACCCAGTTGATCGACCGCGGCCGGTCCACCTTCCACACGTTCTTGCCGTACTTCACGTCCACCGCCGCGAGGAACGAGGCGCCGTCGTTGTCCATCGGCACGACCAGCTTGTCCTTCGCCAGCACCGGCGACGCGGCCATGCCGACCTGGTTGGTGATGTCCGGGTAGTCGCCGACGAGCGACCGGTACCAGCGCAGGTTGCCGTCCGGGTCGAACGACACGAGGTCGCCGGTGGCGAACAGGGCGTACACGCCAGTGGCGTCGGCGACCGGCGTGGGGGCGGCCATGCACGTCATCGGGTGGCACGCGGTCGGGCCGGTGGCGTTGAGCTGGCGGTGCCACAGCTCCTTGCCGGTGGCGGCGTCGAAGCAGACGACGTGCAGCCGGTCGTCGCGCTTGCCGGACGAGCAGGTGACGTAGGCCTTGCCGGCCGCGACGACCGGCGACGACACGCCGCGGGCGGGAAGGGCGGCCTTCCACTTCACGCCCTTGTCCTTCGACCACTCGGTCGGCAGGGCGGTTTCGTCCGACACGCCGGACGCGTTCGGCCCCTTGAACTGCGGCCAGTCGGCGGCGCCGAGGGACAGCGCGAATGCGAGGGGGAGCACGGAGGCCGTCAGGTAGCGGGTCACTTCTTGGCCTCCGGTTGGGTGATCGCCCCGAGGGGCAGCTTGCGGCCGTCCACCACCTGCGTCAGCCCCGCGAGCGGGCCGCCGGTGGAGTCGCAGACGCGGGCCTGGAACTGCCACCGCTGCGCCCAGCTGTCCGTCTGGTTGTTCTGGCACACCTTCACCACCACCACGTTCTCGCCGGCCGTCAGCTCGCCCTTGCCGACGTGGTAGTCCATCTGGTCGCCGTGGTGGTACTCCTCGCGGCCGAACAGTTGCTTGCCGTTGAGGAAGATCGCCACCGCGTTCGGGCTCCCCACCCGAATCTGCGCCGGCGTCGCCTTGTCGGCGTGGACCGTGGCGCGGGCGTAGACGCAGGCGTTCTTCAGCCGGCCGACCGTCTCGTTGAGGTCGAGCTTGCCGTACTTGTCGGCCGTGGCCTGCGCCTGCCACGTCACCTTGCCGTCCTTGCCGTCGAACTCGGCGGCGGCGGGCGTGGTCTCGGGCGGGTAGGTGAGCGTCAGCGCCTTCCCCTTCTCGCTGAAGAACGGGCCGACGACGCGAAAGTGGGTGAGGAACGCGAAGTGCTCGGTGACGCTGACTGCCTTCCCGTCCTTCTCCAACTCCTTGGCGAGCTCCTCGGCCTGCTCCTTCTCGCGGGTCAGGGTGAACAGGCGGTCGAGCGGCGCGGCCGCCTTCTCGCCGGCCTTGAGCTTCTTCAACTGGTCGGCGATGGCCTCGCGGCGCAGGTCGGGCTGCGGGTCGTTGACCAGCTTCGGCAGCGTCCGGGCGGGGGCGGCGGGGTCCTGGCCGGCGAGCACCTCGTAGGCCAGCCGTCGGGCCGATGGCGCCTTCTTTGTGTCGAGGACGAACTCCTCCAGGGCGGGGCCGGTGAACGCCTCCTTCCCCTTCTCCTTCTCCTTCTCGGCGATGGCGCCGGCGGCGGTCCGCAGCCAGTTCGCGGCCGTGGGGTTGGCGTCGTCGACGGCCGACAGCGCGGGGAAGAACGCCGGCGCGCCGGCGTCCACGACCGTCTTCCACGCGGGGCCGGCGGCGTCGTTCGCGGCGCCTTCCTTGGTGACGCCCTTGAGCGTGGCGAGCGCTTTCGCCAGGTCGTCGGGCTGGGCGGGGGCGGACGCCGCGAACAGCGCCAGCACGGCGACCCACGCGGGTCGGAACCGTCGGGACATGCGAGGGGTCTCCTTCGGATTTCGTGGGGCCGG
>JBGAQM010000215.1:0-10979 GCA_044220735.1 Urbifossiella sp.
GCGCCGCCGCCGCCCGCGCCGCCGCCGAGGCCCACGCCCGCCGCGCCCGCGCCGGGCTGTGGGTGGCCGTCGTGCTGATGGGGGCCGTCGCCGGCGCCGCCGGGTGGTGGCACGACCGCACGGCCCGCCAACACCAGCTCGACACCGACCACGCCGCCGCCGAGCAGGCCCGGGTGGAACTGGAGCGCGACCTGGAGCGCGCGCGGGCGATCGCCGAGACCCGCTCGACCCGCGCCGACGCCGAACAGAACCTCGCCCTCGCCGTCGACCTCCGCGACCGGTTCCGGTTCGCCGACGCCGCCCACGCCGTCGAACTCGCCGGGAAGCTCGCCGCCCGCGCCGGGTCCGACGACCTGGCCCGCCGGGTGGCGGCGGCGGCGGCGCGGCTGGGCACCGTCCGCGCCCTCGACGCGGCCCGGACGAAGCAACTCGTGTGGGTGCCGCAGAAGAACGGCCTCGGCGCCTACGCCGACGCGTCCGGCGACTTCCGCGCCGCGTTCGCCGCCGCCGGCTTCGACGTCGCCGCCGGCGACCCGGACCGGCTGGCCGAGGCGGTCGCCGCGTCCCCGATCAAGACGCAGCTCGTGGCCGCCCTCGACGACTGGGTGGCGGTGGAGCCGGACCGGGCGCTGCTGGAGCGGGCGCTGGAGGTGGCCCGCAAGGCCGACCCCGGCCCGTGGACCGACCGCCTCCGCGACCCCGCCGTCCGCGGCAACCCCGACCGGCTGGCGGCGCTGGCGGCCGAGGCCGACCCGGCGAAGCTCACCCCGGCGGCGGTCGTGTCGCTGGCGCGGGCGATGATGGCCGAGATGCTCGACCCGACGGCGGTGCTGGCGCGGGCGCACGCCGCGCACCCGGCCGACTACCGCATCGCCTTCCACCTCGGCGACCTGTGGGTCCGGCGCGACCCCGCCCGGGCCGTCGGGTTCTACCGCGCGGCCCGGGCGCTGCGGCCGGACAACTTCGCGGCGAACATCAACCTCGGGGTGGCGCTGCTGAAGACGGGCGACGCGGCCGGGGCGCGCGACGCCTACCTCGCCGCCGCCCGCATCGACCCCGACAGCCCCCTCGCCGCGTACAACCTGGGCCGCGCCCTCGGCGCCAGCGGCGACCCGCTCGCCGCCGTCGCGTCGCTGTCGAAGGCCGCCCGCCTGTTCACCGGGTACGTCGACGCCCACCTCGAACTGGCCCGCCACCTCGAACTGGCCGGCGACGTGCCGGCGGCGGTCGCGGCGTCGTGGGCGGCGACGCAGGTGGACCCGGCGGACCGCCGGGCGTGGGACCGGCTCGGGGCGCTCCTGGCCCGCACCGGCGACCCCGGCGGCCACATCGACGCGCTGCGGGCGCTGGCCGCGGGCACGCCCGACAACGCCTTCTTCCACCTGCAACTCGGCGGCGCGTTGGTGGATGCCGGGCGCGTGGACGAGGGCGTCGCGGCGCTCGAGCGGGCGATGGAACTGGCCCCGGGCGAGCCGCTGGCGTACCAGTTCCGCGGCGTGGCGCAGACCCGCCGCGGCGACGAGCCCGGGGCCGTCCGGTGGTTCCGCAAGGCGCTCGACCTCAACCCGTCGGACTCCGGCGCGCACACCCGGCTCGGCGGGGCGCTGGTGAACACCAACCGCGTGGACGACGGCATCGCCGAGCTCGACGCCGCGATCCGGCTCGACCCGGCGAACGCGGTGGCGTTCGAGTTCCTGGGGATCGCCCGCACCCGCAAGCGCGAGCCCGCGGCGGCGGCGGCCGCGTTCCGGCGGGCCGCGGAGTTGGAGCCCGCGACGCCGCGGGTGCAGTTCAACCTGGGGACGAGCCTGCTCGCCGCCGGCGACGCGGCCGGGGCGGTGGACCCGCTCCGCGAGGCGACGCGCCGCGACCCCGGGGTGCCGTTCCCGTGGACGAACCTGGGCCAGGCGCTGCTCCGGAGCGGCCGCCCGGCCGAGGCGGCCGACGCCTTCCGCGAGGCACTGCGGGTGCGGCCCGACTTCCCGCCGGCGGCCGCCGGCCTCGCCGACGCCGAGCGGCAGCTGGCGCCGTGACCGCCGGCCGGATCGCGCTGGCGGGCGGGTCGCCGCGGTCGTACAGTGGCGGGGATTCCCCCCACCGGAGGCTCTCCCTCATGCGCCACCTCCTCCCCGCACTCGCCGCGGCCCTGGCCGTCGCCGCCGGCGTCGGCGGGCACCTCGCGTTCGCCCAGGACAAGGCACCCGCCCCCAAGACCGACGCCGCGCAGCCGGCGAAGGCCGCCCCCAAGATCACCTGGAAGAAGACCGTCCTCGACGCCAAGTTCCGCTCCGAGGGCGTGGCCGTCGCGGACGTGAACAAGGACGGCAAGGTCGACGTGCTCAACGGCGAGTACTGGTACGAGGCGCCGGCCTGGACGCCGCACGAGCTCCAGCCGTTCAAGGACCACGGCGACGGCCTGCGGAACTACAGCCGCGTCTTCGCCTGCTGGGCCGAGGACGTCAACAAGGACACCTTCCCGGACCTCATCGTCATCGACTTCCCCGGCGCCCCGTGCTACTGGATGGAGAACCCGAAGGGGAAGGACGGCCACTGGAAGAAGCACACCATCTGGCACTCGGCGTGTAACGAGACGCCGCTGTACACCGACCTCCTCGGCACCGGCAAGCGGGTGCTGGTGATGGGCTTCCAGCCGCCGGGCAAGGGGAACGAGGGGCAGATGGCCTACTTCACCCCGGACGAGAAGGACCCGACGGCGAAGTGGGTGATGCACCCGATCAGCCCGCCGAGCACGCCGCCCGAGATGAAGGACGGCAAGGCCGTGCCGAAGACCGGGAACGAGATCCCCGGGACGCAGCGGTTCAGCCACGGGCTCGGCGTCGGCGACGTGAACGGGGACAAGCGGAAGGACGTGATCTGCACCGGCGGGTGGTGGGAGCAGCCGGAGAAGGCCGACGGCAAGACGCCGTGGGTGTTCCACCCGGCGGCCCTCGGGAACGCGTGCGCCGACATGTACACGTGGGACATGGACAACGACGGCAAGGCCGACGTGATCAGCAGTTCGGCGCACCAGTTCGGCATCTGGTGGCACAAGCAGCGGCCGGCGGCGTCGCCCGGCGGGCACCCGGCGTTCCAGACGATGGTGCTGTTCCCGCGGCTGGTGAGCGAGACGCACGCGGCGCACTTCGTGGACATCGACGGCGACGGCCTCCCCGACTTCGTGACCGGCAAGCGGTGGTGGAGCCACGGCATGGCCGAGCCGGGGTCGGACGGGCCGGCGATCATCTACTGGCTCCGCAACACCCGCGGGCCGGACGGCATGACCACGTTCACCCCGATGACGATCGACGAGGACAGCGGCATCGGCACCCAGTTCGAGGTCGCCGACGTCAACGGCGACGGACTGCTGGACGTGATCACGTCGAACAAGAAGGGCGTGCGCGTCATCGTGCAGGTGCGGCAGTAGGTCCGGTGTCTCGGGGCGCGGGGCGCGGGGCGCCCCGGTTGTCACCGCAGGTGGTGCCCCCCACCCCGCGGCCGCGCGCCGCGACCCCCTCCCCCCTCTGAGGGGGAGGGTCGCGCGCCTCGCCGCCGCGGGGGGGGGGGAACCACCTGCGATGGTGCTCGAGAGATGCTCGGCGCCACGAGACACCGCGGAGATGGTGCTCCCCCACCCCAGCCCTCCCCCAGAGGGGGAGGGGCTGGCGGACGAGGTGCGTCGCCCGCGCCATCGCCTCCCCACCCTCCCCCCTCTGAGGGGGAGGGTCGCGGCGCCTCGCCGCGGGGGGGAACCACCTACGCGGTGTCACCGGGTGCGACACACTTCTTCCCCGAACTCCGTCACGACTCACTGGGCCTCCGTCGGCGTCGCGCTCTTCCTCCTCGCGGCGCTGAACTTCCTCCGCCAGCTCCCGGAAGTCCACTCCCTCGGCGCGGTCGTGTTCGGCGACCCCGGGCTCGGCCTCGCCGTGGACGCCCTCCTCGACGACGGCCGCGTCCCCACCCGCGACTTCGCCTACTTCTACGGCCTCCTCGGCGTCGCCGCCGACCGCGCCTGGTACGCCGCGGTCGGCCGCACCGCCGCGGCCGACACCCTGTTCCTGTTCGCGTGCAACGGCCTCCTCGCGTGGGGGCTCCTCCGCTTCGGCCGCGCCGTGGACCTGCCGCCGGCGGCCCGGTGGCTGCTCGTCGCCGGCGTGCCGGTGGCGGTGATGCCGCTCCGCTACACCAGCCCCACCCACGCCCTCGACGCGGTGATCCTGGCGCACGCCCTCGCGTGGCAGGCGCGCGGGAACTACCGGGCCGCGTTCGCCGCCGCCGTCGCCGGCGTGTTCGTCAAGTCGGCCCTGGCGTCCGTGTACGCGACCGGCCTGCTCGCGCTCGTCCTGTTCGGCCCGCGATCGATCCCGACGAGTTGGCGAGCACGACTCTGCGAGTTGATTCCGGGTGCGGCCGTGGGGCTGGCGGCGCTGGCGCTGCTGACCGCGTGGTTCGGCGTCGAACCAGTCGTGAAGACGCTTTTCCCGGTGGCCGGGGCGAAGACCTACGAGGGCGAAGGGTTCGGCTTCTTCGGCGGGATCGGCCGGCGGTTCTGGCTGCCGGACAGCCCGAGCCTCACGTACTACCTGTTCGGCCCGGCCGGGTTCTGGCTGCTGGCGTCGGCGGTGGGGCTGGCGGGCGTGCCGGGGTTGGTGCGCGACCGCCGCGACCCGCGCGCCGCCGCGGTGCTGGCGTGCGTCGCGCTGCACGTCGCGTTCGTCGGCCTCCTGTTCGGGAACGAGCTGTCGTGGCTGTACTACTCGTTCCTGCCGGTGATGGCGGCGGCCGGCGGCGTCGGCCGCGGGGGGGCGCCGCGGTGGCTCGTCGTGGGGCTGCCGGTCGTGGCCGTTTGCGGCTGGGTCGGGTTCGCGTTCCACGGCGCCGCGCTGTGGCGCGACCGGGAGCAGTCCGAGGAGACCGGCCGGCTGTTCGCCCCGCCGGCCGACGCGGCCGCGTGGGCGCGGGTCCGCGAGCTGGCGGCGGCGGAACGGGTGCTGGTGCTGACGCCGTCGGGGGCGGGGCGGGTGCTGTTCCCCGGGGTGGACAGCGTCCGCTCGTCGGCGCTGCTGCCGGTGGTGGCGCCCGCGGCGGAGGTCGAGGACCTGGCGAGCCGGGTGCGGGCGGCGGACGTGGTGGTGATCCACGACGTGACGGGGCCGATGTTCGAGCGGTGGGGGCCGTTCGCGGCCGAGCTGGCGCGGTTCGCCGAGGTGCCGGGGCTGCGCGGGGAGACGTTCCGGGTGCTGCGGCGCGTGCGGTGACGCGCCGGGGTCACGGCTTCGCGTTGGGGAGCGCGAAGCCGCAAGCGGCAACGGTACCACCCGGGCGAACGCTTGCGGCTTCGCGCTTCGCCGCGCCAAGCCGCGAGTGGCGCGACCCCATAAGATTCCCCCCGTCCCGGTTCCCGCCCCCGAAAGGCCCGCGCATGCGGCACGTGCTCTCCGCCCTGGTCCACAACCAGCCCGGCGTCCTGGCCAACGTCTCCGGCATGCTCGCGTCCCGCGGGTTCAACATCGAGTCCCTCGCCGTCGGCGAGACGCAGCACCACAACGTCTCCCGCATGGTCTTCGTCGTCCACGGCGACGACACCGTCGTGGACCAGGTCCGCAAGCAGCTCGACAAGCTCGTCCCCGTCATCCGGGTGGACGACATCAGCGCCGAGGACTTCGTCGAGCGCGACCTGATGCTCATCAAGGTGACGTGCCCGGCCGAGAAGCGGCCCGAAGTGTTCCAGCTGACCGAGAGCTTCCGCGGCCGGGTGGTGGACATCCAGCACGCGAACGTGATGATCGAGATCAGCGGCACCGAGGGGAAGGTGGAGGCGTTCGTCGAGCTGATGCGCCCCTACGGCATCCTGGAGCTGGCCCGGACCGGCCGCATCGCGCTGGTCCGCGGCGAGGCCCGCCCGCAGACCGCGGAGGAGGGAACGTGAGCGACCCGATCGTACTCCCCACCCGCCGCCTCGACCCGGGCGTGGCCGACCTGCTGCGGGCGCTGAAGCCCGGCGACCGGGTGCGCGTCGAGCAGACGGTGCGCGTCGGCAAGCGCGAGTGGCCGGCGGTCGCCGAGGGGGAGTTCCGCGCCGTCGCCTACCTGGCGACGGGCGTGACCACCGAGCGCGTGAAGGACGACGACCTGGTGGTGCCGGTGGTGCGGTTCACGAAGGCGAACGGCGAGCTGACCAGCATCGCGCTCGACGAACGCACGAAGGTGACGAAGCTGTCCTAGTGGCGTGAACGATTCGGCGAGCCGAGGGCCGTAAGGCCCCGGGTGTGTCACCTGATGCGACACGCCCGGGGCCTTACGGCCCTCGGCTCGCCTTTGGACTTACCGCGCCTCCGCCTCCACCGGCACGGTCACCGTCGCGCCGCCGTCGAGGTCGGTGCGGATTTGCAGCTGCTGGGCCACGGCACCGAGCCGCGTCGGGTCGAACTTCACCGTGATGGCGTGCAGCGGCAGCGGCGTGGTCGTCGCCGGCAGTTCCACCGTGATGTCGCCGACGGCGCCGTTGACGCCGAGCACGCGGAACGGCCGCGCCGCCCGCACCAGCACCCGCTGCGACGCCGACTGACCCACCGTAACGGGGTCGAACCGCACCCGCGCCGGGGCCACCTCCAGCGGCACCGACACCGCGCCGGTCACGGCCAGCGTCACCACCGGGTTCGCCGGGTCGTTCGTCTTGAGCGTCAGGGTGTCGGCCAGCGGGCCGGGCGGGGCGTTCGCCTTCAGCCCCACCGTCACCGCGTACTCGGGCGCCGCCGCGCAGCGGCCCGCCGCGGCTCGTCTCCGTCACCTGCACGTCGAACGGGCCGTGCGGCGTCACCACCTCGGTGATGCGCCAGTCGCGCATGCGGCCCTTGTACTCCACCTTCACCGCCTGCGTCGCCTTCGCCCCCGGGCTCACCGTGCCGAACGCCACCGCGCCGGGGTTCACCGACACGTCCGTCTTGCTCACCGCGCTGACCCGGATCACGGCCGTCGAGACCGCCTTCGGCCCGAACGTGACGTAGAAGGTCTGCGAGTTGGCGCCCACGAACTTGCCGGCGTTCATGGTGACGGTGAACGGCCCGGACTCGTTCGGCTGGAGCACCTTCGACAGCGGCACGAAGTCGAGGCAGGTGCAGCTCTTCCGCACCTCCACCACCTGCATCGGCACGTCGTAGATGTTGGTGATGGTGAACGTGTGCGTGCAGACGGTGCCGTGCGGCACGTCGCCGAAGTTGTGGGTGACGACGGGGGGGGCGGCCTGGTCGCGCTTCTCGCCGATGTCGGGGAGGAAGAACTTGTTGGCCCACGGGGCCGGCGGCCCGGGGGGCCTGACGGCGGGTTGCCCGCCGGCGGGCGCCGCCAGCCCGATCGCCACGGCCACCAGCTCCGAAGGTGCCATCCTCCGTTTCGCCTCCGTGCGGTGCGACCCGCGGCCCCGGCCGCCGGGCGTCCCATCCTATGCATCGGCCGCGTCGGGCGTCGGGGGTTTCTAAGCCGCTCTTGGCGACCGGATGGAGGGCTGAACGAGTGGAGGGGTGAACGGGTGAAGGCGTGAGCGGGGTCGTGGTGAGCCCCGGCGAGCCGAGGGCCGTCAGTCGCGCCCCGGCGCTTCGGGTGGTCACGCACAGCGACCACGTCGGACGGGATTCGATCGGCGTGACTCACCCGGCCCCTTACGGGGCTCGGCTCGCCGCGCATCGATTACCGCCACTCGCGCGGGATGCTCTCGCCCGGCGCCCGCCGGATCATCCCGTGCCGGTCCAGACCGAGCGCCGGGATCAGCCAGTCGTGCGTCGTCGCGCCGCCGACGAGGGCGCCGTTCTGCAGGTACTTCTCCGCCAGCCGGCTCGTCCCGGGCTCGCCGACGCGGATCACCGGCTGGCGGTAGCGGCTCACCGCCGGGTCGGCGTACGTCACCGCGTGGACGCAGTGCATGACCGCGCGGTTGCGGCCGAGCGAGTCGAACGACCGGAACCGCACGCCCCCGGATTCCAGCGTCGCCGCCTGCTGACAGGCCAGGGCGTACCGGCCGGCGTCGACCTCGAACGGCCCCCACACGGACACCTGCGAGTTCACCCGGGCCATGATCGCCAGCGTCTCGTCGAGGGTGAAGTTGTGCCCGGGGCTGCTGCGGAAGCGCCACGGGTGGACGACGCCGTCGGGCGGCAGCCAGCTGATGGTGAAGCTCTCCAGCATCACCGGCCCGGCGCCGGTGGGGGTGGCCTTCACCCACGTCGCCCAGGTGTGACCGGTGCGCGGCTTGAACGGCACCGACTGGCCGCCGAACAGGAGGAAGTAGTAGCGGGTGCCGGGTGGGTCGGCGGCCGCGGCCGGGCCGGCGGCGAGGGTCAGGGCGAACGTGACGAACAGGCAACGGCTCATGGCGCGGCTCGCGACCCGGGGTGCGGGTGAAGCGTACCCGGTCCGTGTTGGCCGCGCCGCCGCGCCGCCGGAAGTGGTCGGGAAGTTGCGCGAACGCGGGCGAGGCGTGCGGGTCGTGCCGGATGCGCGGCCGGGCTTCACTCGTCGCCCGCGAAGCGGAACTCCTTGCCGCCGATGAGTTGGTCCGACGTGACCGTCGGGCAGACGTACTTCTCGATGTGCGCCACGATCAGCCGCGTCCCCTCGAAGTGGCTGACCATCGGCGGCATCTTCGGGTTGTACATGGTGTCCGTGAGGTCGCGGACGAGCACCACGTTCTTGCCGTTCTTGGCGAGCTGCCGGAGGCCGAACGGGCGGCCCAGCACGCACATGTTGGTGTGGACGCCGACGAGCATCACGTGGTTGATGCCGCGCGCCTCCAGCAGGTTCCAGATCTCGACACCCGAGTCGCTCACCGCGTCCTCGTCGCGGATCGTCAGGCCGGCGTGCTGGCTCGTCCACGGCGCCTTCGGGTTGCGGCCCATCGCCGCCAGCTTCGCGTGCCACTCGGCGTGCTCCTTCGGGTCGTCGTCCTCCCCGCCGTCGCTCTGGTCGATCGGGTACTTCCCCTTGTCCTCCGCGGGAATCTTCGTGCACCACTGGTCGATGCCCTTGGGCAGATTCTTCGCCGCCGGCGCGGCCTGCGCGCGCTTGCGGGCCGGGTGGTCCTGGTACGCCGCCATGCAGCTCGACGGCGCGTGGATGATGAACGCCCCGCGGGCGCGGGCCAGCTTCAGGAACGCTTCCGTCCGCGGCACCATCTCGTTCTCGCGGCGCACGGCGTTGAGGCAGTGGTGGGCGTCCCACATGTCGCAGACGATGACGGCCGTCTTCGCGGCCGGCCACGCCTCCGCCCGCGTCGTGACCGCGTACGCGCCGTCCTTCTCGACCCGCGACCGCAGCGTCAGGCGGAAGTCGGTCTCGTCGGCCCCGCCGCCGGCCGTCACGTTCGGGAGGAGCGCCAGCAGGGCGGCGAGGATTACGAGTCGCATCACACACCTGGCGGGTGGTCGGAGTCGGACGCGGGGCGGAAGCCGCGCCGCGGGGCTATCCCGGCGCGGGCGGCCGTGTTATCCTCAACCACGATCCCGACCCGGTCAACGACTTTCCCACCAGCCCCCGCCGTCCGAGCCGACCCGTCCAGCCGCCAGCCCGCCCCGCAGGACGACCCGTGATGTCGAAGCGAGCCCACAGTCCGACGAGTCGGCGCGAGTTCCTCCGCGTGGGCGGAATGGCCCTCGGCGGGCTCGGGCTCGCCGACGTCATCGCGGCGCGCGCCGCGGCGGAGAGCACCCGGCGCACGTCCGTCATCCTCGTCTACTGCGTCGGCGGCGCCAGCCACCTCGAAACCTACGACCTGAAGCCGGACGGCCCCGCCGAGATGCGGAGCGTGTTCCGGCCGACCCCCACCACCGTGCCGGGCGTGTCGGTGTGCGAACTCCTGCCGCGACACGCGCAGGTGGCGAAGCGGTTCAGCCTGATCCGCTCGATGCACCACGGCATTAGCATCCACAACGACGGCTCGATCAACGTGCTGACCGGGAAGGAGCCGAGCGTTCCGGACCCCAGCTCGCAGGCCACCAGCGAGCACCCCGACTTCGGCATGATCGCCAGCCGGCTCCGCGGAGCGCACCCCGAGTCGCTGCCCCAGTACGTCACGCTGCCGTCGCCGTTCCACATGACCCGGCCGACCTACCTCGGCGCGGGGTGTCAGCCGTTCGCCACGGGCGACGTGTCGCGGCCGGGCTACACGCCGCCGCACCTGTCGCTCCGCGGGGTCAGCCCGGCGGGGTTGGCCGACCGCCGGCGGCTGCTCGGCGAACTCGACTCCGCCCGCCGCGGGTTCGACCAGTCCGCCGCATCCCCGGGGATGGACCCGTTCCGCCAGCAGGCGTTCGGCGTGCTGACCAGCCCCGCGGTCGCCCGCGCCTTCGACCTGAACCGCGAACCCGACAAGCTCCGCGACCGCTACGGCCGGCACCTCTGGGGCCAGTCGTGCCTGCTCGCGCGGCGACTGGCCGAGGCGGGGACGGCGGTCGTCAGCGTCGTCGCCAACACGCCGGAGAGCGGCCCGCGGTTCACGAACTGGGACGACCACCCGGGCAACGCGATGCGGCCCGGCCACTTCGCCGAGTACATGCGGGTGCGGCTACCGTACTTCGACCAGGCCGTGGCCGCGTTGATCGACGACGTTCACGAGCGCGGGCTCGACCGCGACGTGTTGGTGCTCGTGATGGGCGAGTTCGGCCGCACGCCGCGGCTGCGCAAGGGGCCGCCGGACGACTCGATCGGCCGCGACCACTGGCCGGACGCGTACAGCGTGCTCGTGTCCGGCGGCGGCCTGCGGATGGGCGAGGTGGTCGGCGCAACGAACGCCCGCGGCGAGTACCCGACGACCGCGCCGGTCACCCCGCAGGACGTGCTCGCCACGGTGTACCGGCACCTCGGCATCGACCCCGGCCGGCACTTCACGGACACCGTGGGCAAGCCGGTGCCGATCCTCTACCGCGGCGAACCGATCCGGCAGTTGATGTGAGCGGGTCGCTCGTCGTGGGGCCGGCTTCCAGCCGGCC
>JBGAQM010000216.1:0-2024 GCA_044220735.1 Urbifossiella sp.
CGGCGCCGGGCGCGGACGCCGACCCACCCGGCGCCGCCGGCCAGCACCGCCGCGGCGGCCACCCACCCGTCGGCGCCCCGCCCGTCGGCCGGGACCGGCGCGAGGTCCGCGACGAAGTCGAGCGCCTGCCGCACGCCGCTCTCGACCGCGGCCACGTCGATGCCGAGCGCGCCGGCGAGCGGCGCCAGGTCGGGAAGCTCCACCACGAGCGGCGCGAAGTCCCACGCCGGCGCGCGCCGCGCGGCCGTCTCCGGCGTTGCCGGTACGGGGGCGTCTTCGGCCGGCGAGGGCGTCTCGTCGGCGCCGACCGCGGCGATCGAGGAGACGGTGAACGCCGCGGCGCGGGTGCCGGCCGTGGCGGCTTCGATCAGCACGCTCGCGGCCGGTGCGCGGTTCGGCGCTGTCGGCGGGGTGCTCGCGGGGGTCGGTTCGGACGACGGGGGAAGAAACGAACCGCCCGTCGGTGCCGCGCCGGCGGGGTCGGCGAGGGCGGGAGCGACGACCAGCCGCGCCGAAGGCTCGGCCGCGCGGGCGGGTGAGTTGGTCTGTGCGACGACGCGGATGACGACGAACTCCGGCTCCGGCCCGCGGCGGGCGGGCGGGTTGCCGACGAAGGGGCCGGCGTGGTCGAACCCGTTCGGGTGGTCGCGGACCAGCGCCGGCGCGGGGCCGCCCGGGTGGTCCGGGCCGGGGCCGTGGTCGAACCCGCCGCGCGACGGCGCGGCGCGGTCCTCGACCGGCTCGAGCTGCGGGAGCGCCCGGCGTGGGTGGTCCATGTCCGGTGGTCCGTCGCGGCCGCCGCGGGCGGCATGTACGTGTATCGCCGCCGACCGCCGGAAGCGGGCGCGAGATGGGTGGAATTCTGCCCCGGCCGGGGGCGGCTCCGTATTAAACGCGGGCGGTCAAGCCCCGGCGACAGGTCAGGGGTACGCAGTTGATTTCCCGCGCCCGCTCCCGCGGCCGGCGCGCGAGTGGGGTGTAGGCGGGCGGCGAACCCGCCGCGTTCCCCACCTCCCAGCGGAGCCCACGCCGATGTCCCTCAAGCAGCGACTGACCATCACCACGCTCGAAGACCGGTCCACGCCCGCCGCCGGGGCCTACGCCGTGGGCGTGGCCGCCGGCGCCGCCGGCGACGCGGTCGTGTACGACGCGGCCGGCGCCGAGCAGTACCGCGTCGCCACCCCCTACGGCGCCGACTTCACCGGCGGCGTCCGCGTCACCCTCGCCGACGTCACCGGCGACGGCACCGCCGACCTCGTCACCGCCCCCGGCGCCGGCACCGCCGCCGCCGTCAACGTCTACGACGGCGCCGACCCAGCCCACGCCCTCGTCGCGTCGTTCGCCGCCTTCGAGTCGTCGTTCACCGGCGGCGCCTACGTCGCGGCCGCGGACGTCACCGGCGACGGGTTCGCCGAGGTCGTCGTCGGGGCCGACCTCGGCGGCGGGCCGCGCGTCGTCGTGTTCGACGGCAGCACCGTGGGCGGCACCACCACCCCGACCGCGCTCGCCGACTTCCTGGCCATCGACGACGCCAACTTCCGCGGCGGGGTGCGGCTGGCGCTCGGCGATATCAGCGGCGACGGCACCGCCGACCTCCTCGTCGGCGCCGGGTTCGGCGGCGGGCCGCGGGTCGCCGCCTACGACGGCGCCTCGCTCGCCCAGGGGCAGCAGGTCAAGCTGTTCCCCGACTTCTTCGCGTTCGAGGGGGCGCTGCGGAACGGCGCGTTCGTCTCCGTCGGCGACGTGAACGGCGACGGCTGCGGCGACCTCGTGTTCGGCGCCGGGCCGGGCGGCGGGCCGCGGGTGCGGGCGCTCGACGGCCGCGCCGCCCTGAACGGCCGGGAGGCCGAACTCGCCAGCTTCTTCGCCGGCGACCCGGGCAGCCGGCGGGGCGTCGAGCCGGGCGTGGTTACGACCGCCGACGGCACCACGTCCCTCGTCGGCACCGACGTCGCGACCGGCGAGGCGGGGCTGTTCGACCTCGACGGCCGCGGCCGGGGGCGGCTCGGCGGGCCGGGCCGCGG
>JBGAQM010000216.1:2087-11105 GCA_044220735.1 Urbifossiella sp.
CGCCGACGCCGCCGTGGTCGAGGCCGCGCTGGCCGCCGGCGCCTACGACGGCAGCGGCACCGGCACCCTCAGCACGCTCTCGACGACCGGCGGAATGCCGACGTCGAGCGACGAGTCGGTCACCGTGTCGGTGGACATCGACACCGCCACCCCGGCCGCGGCCGCCGCCGACACCGCCCCGCTGCGGCTGCTGAACGTCACCGGGACCGTGACCGTGACGGTCGGCGACGCCGCCCCGGTGAGCTACGCCTTCAGCGGCACCTTCCGCCCGGCCGGCGGCACCGCCGACGCCCCGCGCGGTGTGCTCACCGTCAGCGCCACGCCGACCGGCACGGCGAGCGGGTTCACGCTCAACGGCGTCGTCGCCGACGACTCGCTGACGGTGAGCTGGCTCGTCGTGTCCGACCACTCGACGCCGCCGGGCGGCACCGTGTTCCAGGTCCGAACCGCCCGCGGCACCGCCCCGCTGACGCTCACGCAGGCGTGAGGACGGCGCGACACTCCGGCCGCCCTTATTGTGTGTCCGACCCCCCCCCGGGGGGTCGTGGCACGAATTGAGTCGATGCCAAAAATGATCGTTGGAGTGATTCCCGCACGCCTCCTCATCCTTGACCCCATTCCCACTCAGGAGTTGCGGCCGACGCGCCCGCGGCCGCACCCGTGTACCCATGCACACCCGTTCGCGCCTCGGTCTGGAAACATTCGAACCCCGCGAGGTGCCCGCGGTCAACATCGTCGTCGATTACTCGTTCGACGCCTCGGGCTTCTTCGCCGACGCCACCCGCCGCGCGGTCGTCGAACAGGCCGCGGCCGACCTCGGGGCGCGACTCGACACGCCCCTCGCGGCGATCGACCCGGGCGGGAACAGCTGGGCCGAAGTGTTCACCAACCCGGCCACCGGCGGCACCGGCCGCGTCGGCAACGCGGCGCTCCCGGCGAACACGCTCGTCGTGTACGTCGGCGCCCGCGAGCTCGGCGGCACTACCGTCGGCGCGGGCGGCCCCGGCTCGTTCTCGGCGTCGGGCGCGCTCGTGTCGCTGCTGAGCACCCGCGCTCCAAACGGCGTCGTCAGCTGGGGCGGCAGCGTCGCCTTCGACGGCAACACCAACTGGTTCTTCGGCACGAGCGCGGCCGGCATCGGCCGGGCGCAGACCGACTTCTACTCGGTCGCCGTCCACGAACTCGGCCACGTGCTCGGCATCGGCACGTCGGCGCGGTGGTCGGCGCAATCGACCGGCGGCACGTTCGTCGGCCCGAACGCGGTCGCGGCGTACGGCGGCCCCGTGCCGCTGGCGGCGGGCGGCGCGCACTGGCGCGACGGCGTCACGCTGAACGGCCAGCCGGCGAGCCTCGACCCGACGACCACGAATGGCGTGCGCGTGCCGTTCTCGGCGCTCGACTTCGCGGCGCTCGAAGACCTCGGCTGGACGGTCGGCGACTCCACCAGTTCCACCCCCGTGACGACGCAGGCGGCCACGCGCCCGTGGGGCGGGACGTGGACATCGCTGGCGGGCCGGGAGGTGGTCGTGCTGTCCGGCGTGACCGCCGGCACGGCGCGGGCGTTCGTGACGAACGCCGCCGGCACGCTCACCGCCGTCGGCCCGACGATCACGCCGTTCGTCGGCGCCGGCGTGGTCCGCGCCGCGGTCGGCGACTTCAACGGCGACGGCACCCCCGACCTGGCGTTCACCACCGGTCCGGGTGCGACCGCGGCGGTACGGGTGCTGAACGGCCGGACCGGCGCCGACCTCGGAAGCCTGACGACGGTGCTCGACGGCTTCGGCGGCGGGGCGTACCTCGCGGCCGGCGACCTCGACCGCGACGGCCGCGACGAGTTGGCCGTGTCCGCCGACGCCGGCGGCGGCACGCGGGTGACGGTGTTTCGGGTGGCGCGCACGCTCACCGCCGCGGCCGACTTCATCGCGCTGGACGACCCGGGCTTCCGCGGCGGCAGCCGCGTGGCGGTCGGCGACGTGGACCGCGACGGGGCGGACGATCTGGTGGTCGGCGCCGGCGTCGGCGGCGGGCCGCGGGTGGCGGTGTACGACGGACCGTCGGTGCTCGCCGGGGCGCCCGCGCGGCTCGTCCCCGACTTCTTCGCGCTCGACGCGGCGCTGCGGAGCGGCGTGTTCATCACCGCCGCGGACCTGGACGCGGACGGGTTCGCGGAGCTGGCCTACGGCACCGGCGACACGGGCGGGCCGCGGCTGCGGGTGGTGTCGGGGGCGGTGTTGATGGCGAACCCGGGGGCGCGGGCGGACCAGCTGCCGGCGGCGGCGGACTTCTTCGCGTTCGACGAGGCCGACCGGAGCGGCCTGCGGGTGGCCGGCCGCGACCTGGACGGCGACGGGCGGGCCGAGCTGGTGGTGGCGAGCGGGGCGAGGGCGACGCCGCGGGTGCGGGTGTTGTCGCTGGCGGACCTGGCGTCGCCGCCGCCGTTCGACCCGTTCGGCGTGGCGGCGCTCGACGGCGTGTACGTCGGGTAGGCGGGCGGGAGCGCGTGGGCGCCGGCGGCATTTCATCGGAGGCGGTTACCCACCGGCGAAGACAACCGGGGGCGAACCCCGCCCGGACACCCCCGCCGGCCCCGGGCGGGGTCAGTAGAAGAGGAACGGCCACCAGTTCTTCATCGGGGCGCCGCCGTCGGCCTTCTGGCGGTTGCCGAGGCCGGGCATGTTCTGCCGCCAGTACACCAGCCACGGCCCCATGCAGTCGGGGTACAGGTCGCGGTTGTTGCGGATCGCGGCGCGGGTGTACGGCCGGGCCACGTCCTTGCCCCCCGGGCCACTTCCGACCCGCCAGTCGGCCATCGTGCAGAGCACCGGCCGGTCGTTGTCCAGGTCGTAGTGCCCGCGGGCGTTCGGCGGGAAGTGCGCCGACCCGCCGACCGGCACGTAGTTCTCGACGCGGTACTCCTTCCCGCCGTGCGACAGCACCGCGGTCTTCTCGTCCGGGTACTGGATCGGCGTCGCCGCGTAGTTCACCCCGTACAGGTCGCGGAACGGCAGCTTGTACCGGGCGCTCAGGTTGAAGTCGGCGTACTCGGAGAAGTACTTCGTGAAGTACGGGATCGCCCCGCTGGTCGCGGTGCGCTCCAGGCCGTGCGCCAGACTTTCCAGGAAGCACCCGGGGCCGCGCGAGGCGTTGACGCAGCCGATGCGCACGCCGCGGCCGGTCCACGGCTGGTCCGCGTCGCCGCCGTTGCCGGCCTGCACCCACTCGGCGCCCTTCCGCGCGAACGTTTCGGTGTACCGCGGCTTCTCCTCCACCACCTCGTACGACCCGACGTGCGGCACCGCCTTCACGTTCCCCGACTCGAAGAACCACACCTCGTGGACGTACCCGCCGTCGAGCAACTCGTCGAGGCGGAGGACCCGCGCGGCGTCGCGCGGGTCGGGCACGCCGACGTGTTTGGCGAAGGCGTCGGAGAAGTACTCGCGGTACTTCATGTTGAACCCGGTCGTCGCGGCCGGGTTCTTGACCGGGATGAGGCGGCTGTTGCCGGTGGTGCGGTCGGCGTCGCGGAGGTCCACGAACTTGAACACCTCGTACCGGAGGAACGCCGGCGCCGCCGGGTCCTCGTACCCGTGGTAGCGGGTGGAGTCGGCGAGCGCGTCGGTGATGCGCTTCGCCAGCCGGTCGAGGTGCTCGCGCGGGTGCTCGTTCGAGAAGTTCACCAGCAGCAGCCGCGGGCGCATGACGTTGAGGCGGTCGTGGTTCTGGACCAGCCAGTCGTCGCCGTTGGCGCGGCTGGTGGTGTTCGGCCAGGCCGTGAGGTCGGCCGGGTCGGCCCACGGGCCGGGGCCTTCTCCATCCCCCGGCGGCACGGGGATGCGGGCCGGCCACGACGGCCGCGGCGTCGCGGCGCCGACGGCCGGCACCAGGCTCAGGAGTGCGACGGCCCAAATCCGGTGCGACCTCGACATCGCCTCGCCTCCGTAAGCCGACTCCGCGCCGCGTATGATGGGCGGAGCGTCACGCACCCCTCGCGGAGAGCCCCCTCATGTTCGCTCGCGCCGTCGCTTTCGCGTCCGCCGCGGCCGCGGTTCTCGGCTCGGCGGCCCCAGATAGCCGCCGAGGCCACCGGCCGCCGCTAAAATCGCTGCTGGTGTTCTACGGGTGGCCCTCGACGATCAACGGCGCCGGCGGCGACGTGGCGACGGCCGCGACGCACTTCGCCGCCTACGACCTCGTGTTCGTCGGCGGCGGTCTGGAAGACCCGACCCACGCGGACCACGTCAAGACGAAGGCGATCATCCAGGCCGTCGGGGCGAAGACGAAATTCTACGGGTACGTGCCGCTCGGCAACCGACCCGGGCGGGACAAGTGCCTGCCGGACCAGGAGGTCGCCGGCCGGGTCGCGCTCGTGAGCAAGCTGGGCGCGAAGGGCGTGCTGCTCGACGAGTTCGGCTTCGACTATGGGGTGACCCGGGCGCGCCAGAACGCCGCGGTGCAGAAGGCCCACGCCGCCGGGCTCGCGGTGATCGCCAACGCGTGGGACTCGGACCACGTCTTCCTGCCGGACGCGGCCGGGGTGGCCCCGGCGCGGAAGGCCGGCGACGCCTACCTGTGGGAAAGTTACCGCTTCCAGGAGGGGAAGGCCGTGCCCCTGAAGGACTGGCGCGCCCGGGCGGACAAGGTCGCGGCGGGGCGGAAGGTGCTGCCGCTGTCCGTGTACTCCCTCAGCACGAACACGGTCGTCGCGAAACGGGACGACGCCCGGTTCGCGCACCAGTGGTTCTCGGCCGTGATCGACGGGCACGACGCGACCGGCTGGGGCTAGCCGGGCTTCGCGGCCGGCGACAGCCAGGCGCCGCGGCTGACACCGCCGGACAAGGGGAAGTCGCCCCTCGCCCTCGGGACCCGAGCGGACAACCCCGTTCAGGTCGCCGGCAGCGTCGTGAGCAAGGCGACGGAAAAGGGCGTCGTGGAAGTTGACGCGGACGAACTGACGGGGAAGTATTCGCCGAAGAAGGGGAAGTGATACCGGGTGGTGTTGATTCGTTGCGACCGATGACGCCCCGGCCCGCGGCCAGGGACCTTCGCGGGGCGTCGTCGGCCTCCCAGCCTCCCCCCTCTGAGAACCGTGCGCGAAACAGTGAGGGGCTTCGGGCGGAGGGGGTCTTGACGGTCCCGCCGGGCGTCCGTCCGGAGCGTCGGGTCGGGCTGTCGTGTCAGGCCCGGCGGGGAAGCGACGGGCCGGAATCCGAACACCCCGGCGTTCGGATGCTCGCCGTCGGGCCGGCCGCCCCGCGCCGGGTCGCCCTCCCCCCGGCCCGTGACCCCGGCCGCACTCTCACGTCCCCCGGCGGGGCGCCGGCCGCCGGAGTTGCAGCCGCGGGGTCGGGCGGTCGTGCTCGTCCTCGATCGGCCCGACGATCTGCTCCAGCACGTCTTCCAGCGTGATGAGCCCGAGCACCCGCCCGGCGTCGTCGCGGACGACCGCGGCCGCCGCTCCCGGCGGAACAGCTCCAGGGCGTCGGCCACGGCGTCGTCGGGCTTCAGGAACAGCGGCGGGTACACCGCGTCCTCCAGGATCACCAGCCCCTTGATGCTGAACAGGTGGAACAGGTCCTTCGTGTTCACGACGCCGACCACGTTGTCGGGGTCGCCGTCGTAGACCGGCATCCGCGTGTGCGCGCCGGAGCGGACCCGCTCCAGGACGCGGTCGGGCGGCGTGTCGAGCGGGAGGGCGGCCATCCGCTCGCGGGGGACCATGCAGTCGGCCACCCGCCGGCCGGACAGCCGGAACACCTTCCGGGCGAACTCGGCCTGCCGGTCGGAGAGCACCCCGGCCTCGCGGGTGTCCTCGATCAGCAGGTCGAGCTCGTCCACCGAGTGGGCGTTCGCCTCGCCCCCCGCCGGGCCGTACCCGCACCGGCGGAGGATCGCGTTCCCGGTCCCGTTCAGCAGGGCGACGAACGGGCGCGTCAGCCGCACGAACACGTTCAGCGGCCCGGCGACCCACAGCGACGTCCGGTCGGGGGTTTGCAGCGCGGCGTCTTGGGGATCAGCTCGCCGAACACGACGTGCAGGAACGTGATGAGCGCGAAGGCGACGACGAAGGCGACGGGGTGGACCGCGGCCGCCGCCCACGCGGCGGGGAGGACGGCCGCGAGGAGCGGCTCGACCAGGGTGGCGAGGGCCGGCTCGCCGACCCACCCGAGGGCGATGCTGGCGAGGGTGATGCCGAGCTGGGTCGCGGCGATGGACCGGTCCAGGTGCGCGACCGCGTCGCGGACGGCGACCGCGCCGCCCACGCCCTGGTTCACCAACTCCTCGACGCGCGTCTTGCGGACGGCGACGAGGGCGAACTCGGCGGCGACGAAGAACCCGTTCAGGGCGACGAGCGCCGGCACCGCGGCGAGGCCGGCGGCCGTCCAGCCCCAGTGGGCGTCGTCGGGCGCGCCCGTGGCGAAGCAAACCATCACTCTCCTCCTGGTCGCGGGGAGCGGCGCCCGGGGCTCGGCAGAGGCCGGGGCGGCCGCGTGCGGGGGCCGACAGGAGGGTCGCCTAGCAGCGCGAGGTGGTGGGGCGGCGGGCCGCCGCGGCCCGGGAGAAGGGTGAGAGAGCCCGGCGGCCGGCCGCCGGGGGGCGGGGGCCGGGCGCCGGGCGGTTCGGCGCGGGGCCGGCCAGGTCCGCCGTGACCGCGGCCCGGCCCCGCGCGGCGGGCGCGGCGGCGACGTCGTCCGACCACTCCTCGCCGCCCGCGGCGTGAGCGGGGGGAAGGCTCGGGCCGCACGCGGTCGCCGCGACGGGGGGCACGATCGCCCCCAGCAGCACCAGGAGGACCGCCGCGAGCCGTCGTGGGGCCGCCGGCCCGGGGATGAGCCCGGGTTGTCGCATACCGTATCATAAGGGGGTGAGGCACGCCCCCGCGCGAAACGACGCCCGCGGGGCGTGGGTTCGCACGACGACGGCCACCGAGGGGACATGCGAAGGAGCGACGCTCGTCACGACCCGCGACCCACCGCCTTGCCGGGCGGGCTCGTGGCCGTGTTGGCGGTCGTCCTGTTCCTGGTCGCGTCTCCCGCGGCCGCCTCACCCGCCGTCCATGAGCCGCGGGCGACCGCGTCGGTCTGCGACGGCCCGCCGGCCGCGCCGGAGCAGGCGCTCCATCAGCTCACCGCGACGCCGACCGGGGCCGCGGGCCGGCTCGTCACGCCGGGCGGCACCCTGCCGGTTCCGGCGCCGCTCCCCGCCGTGCGGTGCGACACTCGCCCCGCCGTCCGCCCCGGCTTCGCGGCGTTCACGTCCGGCGTCCCCGTCCGCGTCCTCTTCTGCACCTGGCTGAACTAGCGCCAGCAAGCGCTTCGTCACTCCACACCCCCATTCAGCCAACCCGGCGGCGGCACGGGCGGACGTCGTTCCGTCCCGCGCGCCGCCGGGCCGAGGAGGATCTGCCATGACGTACACGACACCGACGGACGCGCCCGCCGCCGACCGCCGCGCCGCGTGGCCGGCTGCCGACGCCGACCTGCTGACGCGGGTGGACGCGCACCTGCGCGACGGCCGGCCGGGCGAGGCGCTCGCCCTGTTGCCGGTGGGCGGCTCACCATGGCTCCGGAACGCCCGGGGCGTCTGCCTGCTCCGGCTCGGCCGGGCGGGCCACGCGATCGACGCCCTCCGCGACCTCGTTCTCCACCCGAGCGGGTTCGGCGTGCGGGCCGACGCCGACCCCACGTTCCAGGCGAACTACGCCGTCGCGCTGCTGCTCGACGGGAACACCGACGGGTTCTTCGGCGTCCTCGGCGGCATACCCGAGCGGACGCACCCGGCCGTCGCCCGGCTGGACGGCGCCGTGCGCCGGTGGAAGGCCGGGATGACCGTCTGGCAGCGGGTGGCGTCGGCCTTCGGCGTCGGCGGGCCGCGGCCGGCCCTCGACTTCCCGCCGGGGGACCTGTGACCGACCCCCGGGCGGGCGGCCGCGCGGCCTGGTGCGGCCGCCCGCCCGAGCGGAGACAAGCGGCCCGGGTCGGTACGGGATCGACCCGGGCGGGACCCTACTCTCGACTACCGAGGATCACGACATGGGCGCGTTAGGTTCAATCCTGCTGGCCACCGACTTCCGCGAGTCCAGTCAGGAGGCGGCCGGTGCGGCGGTCCGCCTCGCCACGGCGTTCGGCTCCCGCGTCACCGTGCTGCACGTGCGCGAGGAGTTCCTCACCTGGCCGGTGTCGCCGTTCGAGAACCAGGACCGGCTCACCCGGGAGTTGGCCGCCCGGAAGGTGGACGTGGCCGAGTTCCTGGTCCACGCCGGGCCGCCGGCCGACACGGTGGTCGGGAAGGCCCGGGAACTCGGGGCCGACCTCCTGGTCGTCGGGGCGGGCGAGAAGTTCGTCCCCGGGAACGCCGCCGTCGGGCCGATCGCGGAATCGATCCTGGGGCGCGCCGAGTGCCCGGTCCTCGCCACCGTCCCCCACTGGCCGAAGCTCGAGTTCCAGTCGATCCTCTGCCCGGTGGACCACTCCCGCGTGTCGCGGCGGGCGCTCGACGACGCCGTCCGGCTGGCCCGCGCGTTCGGCAGCAGGCTCACCGTCCTGAGCGTGGTCCCGGAGGTGAGCTGGCTCGCCGCGGCGGCGGAGACCGGGCAACTCGCGGGGGCCAAGCTCGAGCACGAGGCGAAGTGGGCCAAGGAGTTCGACGAGTTCCTCGCCGGCGTCCCGTTCGACGGCGTCGAGTGGGAGCGGGAACTCCGCTCTGGCGTGCCGCACGAGCAGATCGCGGCCGCCGCGAAGGACCGCGGGGCGGACCTGCTCGCGATGGGGGCCACCGGGCGGACCGGGATCGTGCGCGTGCTCCTCGGCGGCGTCACCCGCCGGGTCCTCCGCCACCTCCCCTGCTCGGTGCTGCTGGTCAAAGACCAGACCGTGTTCGAGGACCAGTTCCTGCTCGACCTCGACGCGATCGACCGGCTCGCCGCCGACGGCCGGGACCGGCTGGCGGCGGGGGCGGCGGCCGAGGCGGCCGGGAAGTTCCGCCAGGCCCTCGCCCTCGACCCGTACCACCCCGCGGCCC
>JBGAQM010000217.1:0-10761 GCA_044220735.1 Urbifossiella sp.
CCCGCGGCGCTCGGCTGGCTCCGCTACGCCGTGGACGCGCTCGCCAGCCTCATCGACACCGACGCCGACTCGTTCGCCGGCCGGCTGGCCGAAGTCACGCCGGGGCTCGAACAACTGGCCGGCGTCTTCCCGGCCGTGGCACCCGCCGTCGTATCCGCACCCAAGAACCCGCCGCCGCCGACCGGCGCCTCGCGTCCCCCGCCGGCGCCCGAGCCGGTCGTCGTGGCCCCGGCCGCGAAGCCGGCGGCGGGCGCCGAAGCCGTCGTCCGCGTCACCGCCCAGAGCCTCAGCCGGCTCATGGGGCTGGCCGGCGAGTCGCTCGTGCAGGCGCGATGGCTCCACCTGTTCTCCGGCTCGCTCGGCAAGCTGAAGAAGCAGCACGAATCGCTCACCGGCCTGCTCGACGAGGCGTACCAGGCGGCCGCGACCGGGCGGCCCGTCGATCACGTCGCCGCACTCATCGCCGACACCCGCCAGCAGGTCGCCGCGTGCCGCACCGAGTTGGCGACCCAGGCCGGCGACTTCGACGACCACGCCGGACGGGCCGAAGACCTGAACAGCCGCCTCTACCGCGAGGTCATCGCCAGCCGGATGCGGCCGTTCGCCGACGGCGTCCACGGCCTCGCCCGCACCGTCCGCGACCTCGCCCGGTCGCTCGGCAAGCAGGCCCGGCTCGTCGTGGCCGGCGAGGCGACCGACGTGGACCGCGACGTGCTCGAGAAGCTCGAGGCGCCGCTCGGCCACCTCATCCGCAACGCCGTCGACCACGGCATCGACCCGCCCGCCGACCGCCTCGCGGCCGGCAAGCCCGAGACCGGCACCGTGCGCGTCGAGGCCCGCCACCGCGCCGGCATGCTGCTGGTCACCGTCGCCGACGACGGCCGCGGGGTGAACCTCGACCGGCTCCGCGCCAAGGTCGTGGAGCGCGGGCTGTCGAGCGCCGAACTCGTGCGCCAGATGACCGAGGCCGAGCTGCTCGAGTTCCTGTTCCTGCCGGGGTTCTCGACCGCGACGGGGGTTACCGAGGTGTCCGGCCGCGGCGTCGGGCTCGACGTGGTCCTCGACTCCGTCCGCAAGGTCGGCGGCAACGTCCGCGTCAGCACGAAGGCCGGCCAGGGGACGACGTTCCACCTGCAACTGCCGATCACGCTCTCGGTGATTCGCGCCGTCGTGGTGGAGGTCGGCGGCGAGCCCTACGCCTTCCCGCACAACCGCATCGACCGCCTCCTGCGGGTGCCGCGGGCCGACGTGCGGTCGCTCGAGCACCGGCAGTTCGTGGCCGTGGACGGGCAGAACGTCGGCCTCGTCGTCGCGGCGCAGCTACTCGACGTTCCCGCCGGCCCGGCCGCGCCCGCCGAGTTGCCCGTCGTGCTCCTGAGCGACCAGTCGGGCGGCTACGGGCTCGTCGTGGACCGGTTCCGCGGCGAGCAGGACCTGGTGGTGCGGCCGCTCGACCCCCGGCTCGGCAAGGTGCCCAACCTCAGCGCCGCGGCCGTGCTCGACGACGGCGAGCCGGTGCTGATCGTGGACGTCGAAGACCTGGTGCGGTCGATGGACCAGTTCATCCAGTCCGGGTCGCTGCGCCGGTGCGAGAGCCGCGAACAAGGGCCGGCCCGCAAGAAGCGGGTGCTGGTCGTGGACGACTCGATCACCGTCCGCGAGGTGGAGCGACAGCTGCTCACCCAGCACGGGTACGACGTGACCGTCGCCGTGGACGGGATGGACGGGTGGAACCAGGTCCGGGCCGGGGCCTACGACCTGATGGTGTCCGACGTGGACATGCCGCGGATGACCGGCATCCAGCTGGTGAAGGCGGTCCGCGGCGACGACCGGCTGAAGGCCCTGCCCGTCATCATCGTGTCGTACAAGGAGCGCGAGGAGGACCGGATGCTCGGCCTGGAGGTCGGGGCGAACTACTACCTCACCAAGAGCAGCTTCCACGACAACCGGTTCATCCGCGCCGTCGAGGACCTGCTGGGGGTGGACTGACCCGCCCGCCCGCCGGCGTCACCTCGGCACCGTGACGAACCGCGTGCCGGCCCGCGGCATGGTCTGCTCCGTCGGGTCGGTCCCCGCCGGCAGGTCGCGCCAGCCGGGCGCCTGACCCGGGACGCGGCCCTGCTCCACGCCGACGCGGTAGAACTCCTGCTGCGACGCGTCACTCACGCCCAGCGGCCCGTCGCCGTCGATGACGACCGACTGCGGGATCGCCGTGGACCGGAACTGCACGCCCGTCTCCAGGCAGTTCAAGTAGATGCGGTACAACTCGTCGCGCGACTTGCCGTAGCGCACCGACGCGAACGACGCGCTCACCAGCGGGAAGATGCGGCGCGGGACGCACGACGGGTCGGCGTAGACCTTCCCGTTGTTGATCACGTAGAGCACCGTCCCGGCCGGCGCCACCGCCCCCGGCAACCCGTTGGCGCGGTTCAGGTCCGCCACCATGAACGGGCGGAAGATCACCTCGTCGCTCGCCGCGCCGTCCACGTGGAGTTCGTCGTAGCACCGCCCGTCCACTTCGACCGGGATGCGGACCGGGGGGAACGCGAGCGGGACCGCGGCCGACGCCAGCAGCACCGTGCGGTACAGTTCGAGCCCCTCCGGCGTCCCGCGGCTGGCGATCTCGCCCATGTCCCAGATCACGAGCTTGCGGGTGTCCACGTTCGTGGTGCCGACGTACAGGCGGCGGCCGGCGGCGTGCGCGGCGGCGACCTCGGCGACGACCTCGGCGGTGATGTACTTCTCGATCCGGCGGCGGATCGGGCGGTTGTGGAAGATCGACGACGCGAACGGGAGCGCCGGCGGCACGCGGACGCCCAGGATGTCGGCCCGCTCCAGGCCGACCATCGACTCGTACAGCACGCCGTCGTACCGCGGGCCGAGGAACGCGAACGTCGCCGTCAGGGCGCCGCTACTGATGCCGGTGACGGCGTCGAAGTCGGGGCGGGTGCCGCTCTCGGTCCAGCCGGTGAGGACGCCGACGCCGAACGGGGCGTAGAAGCCCCCGCCGGACAGGGCGAGGAAGTGGTACGGCCGGGTCGGCGGGGCGTTTCCCGCGGCGCGGCGGTGGAATTCGGCCTCGATCTCGCGGAGCCGCGACGGCGGGACCGGCGCGTGGGCCTCGGCCGGGCACGAGACGTCCACGTACTTTCGCGCCGCCACGTCGGTCGGGACGCAGTGCCGGCGGCTGCACCCCGGGGCGAGCAGGGCGACGGCGAGCACGAACAGCGGGATTCGCATCAACCCTCCGACGGCAGTCCGCCCGACCGGCGCAGCCCATTTTCCTTATCGGACCGTCACGACCGGCTCCATGACTCCGTCCGGGGTTCCCGGCGTGGCACGGCGGTTGCCGTATTGACCATGATTGATCCGCCACGCCCGGCGTTCTCCGCGGAGCCGAGACATGAACGGCATGCTCACCAACCACGGGACCGATGCCCCGGCCCCACACCAGGAACTCCCCGATTTGCGGTCGTATGCCGAGCAATTGCTGGCGTCCGGGACGCAGGATTTGTACCGAATACTGCTCGGCACCGTGGACCGGGTGGCGCTCGCCGCGGTGCTGCGGCACGTCGGCGGGAATCAGGTGCGGGCGAGTGAGGTGTTGGGAATCTCGCGTACCACACTGCGGGGGAAGTTGCGGGCCGCCGGCCTCTCGGCCGACGGCCGGCGGCGGGCGGCGCCGGGGTCGAACGGCACGGCCCCGGCGACCTCGGAGCCGTAAGCGGGGAGCCCCCGGGACAGCCGTCGCCGGGCTACCGGCAGTCAGTGGGAGTGTGGGTGGGCATGCCGGTGCCCATTCGCCTCTGCGCGCGCGATCACCAGTTGGGCCTGGTGGATTCCCTTCAGCCCGCTCAACTCTGCCGCGAGTTCCTGGAGGTCCGGCGCCGGCCCACGCAGCACGATCACTTCCAGACACAAGTCGTGGTCGAGGTGGACGTGCATGCTCGACACCACGCGGTCGGCGTGGGCGTGCTGCAACTCCAGCATCTTGTCGGTCAGCCGCGTCTTGTGGTGGTCATAGACCAGGGTCAGACTGGCAGCGACATCGGCCGCGTCGGCCTGCCACGCGGCGGCGGTCAACTTCTCGCGCAGTAACTGGCGGATCGCCTCGCTGCGGGTGGCGAGGCGCCCCACCTCGCAGTACCGGTCGAACCGGTCGAGTAGGTCTTTTTCCAGAGACACGGTGAACCGCACGAGCTCCGACACGTCCGCCCCCGGGTTGGGCCGATGTCCGTGGGCCGGTCGGTCCGGGCTGGCCGGCGGGAAGCCGACCCCACGGGTGCGTTCTTACGCCGCCGGGGGCGGGACGGCACCCGGCGTCGGGGCGGCCGGCGGCAACGGCTCCCCCGTCCGGCGGGCGACCATGCGGTGGATGTACGCCATCTCGGCGAGCGTCGAGCGGGTGGCGAGGCGGGCGTCGCGGATGAGGAGGCCGCCGGCCGCGAGCATCGTACACGCCCCGAGCAGGCCGAGCGCCACCGGCGCCCACGCCAGCGCCCCGCGCCCCACCGCCGACAGCCCGATCGCCAGGCTCGAGCCGACCAGCAGCGCGATCGCCGAGTAGAGGCAGATGACCGCCGCCTGGAGCCAGTGGATGCGTGCCGACTGCTGGGCGATCTGGTCGGCGATGTGTGCCCGCCGGTCCTGGGCGTCCTCGTCGGCCGGGTTCCACGGCGGCAGGCCCTCGGCCTGTTTGAGCAGGTCGCGGACGCGATCGACGATGCGGCCGAGGCGGTTGGTGGTGGACAGCGTGAGGGTGCCGCACGCGGAGATGAGTACGGCCGGCGTGATCATGCCTCCCAGGATGTCGGCGGCGGTCGCGGGCTCGAACAACACGGGCATCGGGCGCTCCGGGGATCGGTCCGGGGTGTTGTACGTCGTCGCCCGTCCGACGCCGCGAGCCGAGACGTCCCGGGTGTCGGGGAAATCCGAGAAGGACGATCAGTTTCGGCCCACGCCGTGCTATAAGGGCGGGTGACGGACCGCGGCCCTCCCGCCGCGGCCGACCCAGGAGACCGACCGTGTCCGATTCCATCAAGGGGAAGATCGAGGAGGCCGGCGAGAAGGTGAAGGGCGCCGCGACGGACGCCGGCGAGGCCATCAAGTCCGGGGCCGACAAGCTCGCGGGGAAGGCCGCCGACGCGGCGGAGGCGGCCGGCGAGAAGTTGAAGGACGCCGGCGAGAGCCTGAAGGACAAGAGTGGGGCGTGACGGGTCGGTCGAGGACGCCCGGCCGGTACTCCGGCCGGGCGTCCCCTCGTGCTAGTCCTTCTGCTTCCCGGCGGCGCCCCACAGCGGGGCCACGTTCTTCGCGTTCCACGCGTCCCACAGCGACTGCAACTGCTTCACCCGCTCCGGCTCGCGGGCCGACAGGTCCGTGGCCTCGCCGACGTCGGTCGCCAGGTTGTAAAGGCGCGGGCCTGTTACGCCGCCCTTCCCGCCGTCGGCCGCGGTGTCGTAGCGGACGAGTTTGTAGTCGCCCTGCCTCACCGCCATCTGCTGGCCGAACCGCCAGTACAGGGCGTCGTGCGGCGGTCGGAGCGTCGGCCCCGACAGGTGCGGGATGAGGTTGACGCCGTCCACGTTCCACTCCGGCCGCACCTCCACCCCCGCGGCGGAAAGCGCCGTGGGGTAGAAGTCGAGTTGGATGACGGGCTGGTCAAACGTCCGGCCCGCCGGCAACCGCCCCGGCCAGGCAACGAAGTACGGCACCCGCACGCCGCCCTCCAGCGTCGTGCGCTTCGACCCGCGCAGCGGCGTGTTCACCGAGCCGTTCACGCTCGTGCCCGCCATCGTCGGCCCGCCGTTGTCGCTGACGAAGAAGACCAGCGTGTTTTCTTCCAGCTTGAGCTCCCGCAGCTTCGCCCGCACGGCGCCGACGGCGTCGTCCATCGACGCCATCATCGCGGCGTAGCTGCGGCGCGTCGGGTTCTGGATGCCGGCGAAGCGCTGGAGGCCGGCGTCGGTGGCGTGCATCGGGGTGTGGACGGCGTTGAACGCGAGGTACAGGAAGAACGGCCGCGCCCGGTGCCGCTCGACGAACGTCAGCGCCTCGCGCCGGAACGCGTCGGTGAGGTACTCCTTCTCGTCCACGGGCGCGGTGCCGCGGAGGACGGACTCCGCCTTCCCTTTCGCGGGGAAGTAGGCGTGCGCCCCGCCGAGGAAGCCGAAGAACTCGTCGAACCCGCGCCGCTGCGGGTGCCGGGCGGGGGCGTTACCGAGGTGCCACTTGCCGACCAGCCCGGTGACGTACCCGGCGGCGCGGAGGCGGTCGGCGAGCGTCGTCTCGGTCAGCGGCAGGCCGACCTCCGGCCCCGGGCCGGGGTTGAATTCGTGGCCGAACCGCGTCTGGTAGCGGCCGGTGAGCATGCCGGCGCGGGTCGGCGAGCAGTACGGGCCGGTGACGTAGCCGTTCGTGAAGCGGGTGCCGGCCTTCGCCAGCGCGTCGAGGTGCGGCGTCGGGATGTCGCGGCCGCCGTGGACGCCGACGTCGGCGTAGCCCATGTCGTCGCCGACGATGAGGAGGATGTTCGGCTTCGGCGGGTCGGCGGCGTGGGCGGGTGCGGCGGCCGCGAGGACGGCGACGACCGCGGGGATCACGACGCGGGTCATGGAAACCTCGGTGGTGGGATGCTCGTAGTTCCGCCGCTCGCGGCGGACGCGCGAACCTTACTGCTTCACCTTCTTGGGCACGCCCGCGCCGTTGGGGCTGAGCCGCCGCCACCAGTCCGGCCCCTCGCGCTCGACGGCCGCGTTGTGGTCGCGCAGCGCCGCGGTCATCGCCGCCAGTCGGTCGCGCTCGGTGCCGCTGCGGTCCGTCGTCTCGCGCGGGTCGTCGCGCAGGTTGTACAGCTCGACCTTCGACAGGTCGCGGGCGGCGACGATCTTCCAGTCCCCCTGCCGCAGCGCCATGTGGAGGTTGTTGGGGGCCATGTCCAGGCGCCAGTACAGCGGCTGCCCCCGCGTCACGCTCTCGGCACGCCCGGCGAGAACGGGGAACACGTCGGCGCCGTCGATGACGCGGTCGGCCGGCGGCCGCACGCCCGCCACGCCGAGGATCGTCGGGAACAGGTCGGACCCGACCACCGGCACGTCCGACGTGCGCCCCGCCGGGATGCGGCCGGGGAGGCGAGCGATGCCGGGCACGCGGATGCCGCCCTCGTACATGCTCCGCTTGCGGCCGCGCAGGCCGCCGGTCGAGCCGCGGGTGCGCCCCTTCGTGCCGTCGCCCTCCGGGCCGTTGTCGGCGGTGAACACGACGAGCGTGGTGTCGGCCAGCTTCTCGTCTTTCAGCGCCGCCATCAGTTGCCCGAAGGCGTGGTCGAGCTGGGTGACGTTGCCGTGGTGCTGGCGCACGTCGGGGTCGGCGAGGCCGGCGTAGGGCGCCTGGAACTGCGGGTCGCTCTCGATCGGCAGGTGCGGCTCGTGCGTCCACACGGCCAGGAAGAACGGCTTCGTCTTGTCGCGGTGCTGCCGCAGCCACGTCACCGCCTCGCCCACCACGAGCGGGGCCGAGTACCCCTCCAGCGGGCCGACCGCCTTGCCGTTGCGGACGAAGTTCGTCGGGTTCTTGTGGCTCGGGGCGGCGTTGTTCTGGGTGCCGAGCCAGTACCCGTAGCCGTGGTCGCCCGGCTGCGGCTGCGACGGGTCGTTGAACTTCCCGTTCAGGTGCCATTTGCCGACGTGCGCGGTGTCGTACCCCGCCGCCCGCAGCAGCCGCGGCAGGGTGATCTCGCTGGTCCGGAGGTGGACCTCGCTCCCCTCCTGAATCCACGTGTACACGCCGTTTCGGTACGGCGTGCGGCCGGTCAGGATCGCCGACCGCGACGGCGAGCACACGGCCGACGCGGAGTAGCACTGCGTCAGCCGCACGCCCTCCTTGGCGAAGGCGTCGAGGTGCGGCGTGCGGACGACGGCGTTGCCGTAGCAGCCGAGGTCGCCCCAGCCGAGGTCGTCGGCCAGGAACACGACGACGTTCGGCCGCGCGGCCGGTTCCTGGGCGCGAACGGGGCTGGCGAACGAGCCGACAGCGACGACGACGGCGAAGGGAACGAGACGCAACATGGCGCGCGGGCCTCGGCGGAGAGGGGCCGGGCCGCATTCTCGCCGGGCGCGGGGCGGGCGTCAAACGCCCTTTCCCCGGACCGGCCGGTTCTCCGTCTCACGCGGCGATGCGGAACGGGCCGACGACGCGGCCAGTCTGGTCCTGGGTGAGGCTGGTGAGTTCGCGGCGGGCGTGCTTGAGCACCAGCGCGACCGGCGACTCGGCCCCCAGCCGGGAGATGAGTACGGCCAGTTCGTCGGCCGCCCAGCGGGCCTCGGACACGTCGATGGCGGGGGACGGCGGCGCGAATACGGACGGGTTCGTCACGATCATGACCCGGACCTCCCTGTCTGGGTGAGTAGCACGCGGCATCTTCGCAGCCGCCTCCGGGCCGCACAACCCCACTTTTTGTCGCCCCGCATCTCCTCATCAGGTCGGGACTTCCGCCGCGACTTGAGCGAAACCTCGCGGCCCGCCCGGCGGGCGTGCCGACCGTGCGGGTCGGTCGGCCGGGTGGGGTGGTGCGGGTGGTGGCGGGCGGGAGCGCGGGTTCCGCCGGGGGAAGTGGCAGCGGCGGTCGGGTTCGGGGGGGCTGCCGGCTGATAGTAACGTCGTCGGAATCCGCACGTTCCCGTGACAAGGAGGTTCGCCGTGAAGGTGCGTGCCCTGTTCTCGCTCGCCGCCGCAACCGGCCTCTCGGCCGGCACCGCCGCCGCCCAACCCGCCAACCCCAACCAGCCGCTCGCCGACGCCGTCAAGGCCCGGGTCGGCGCCCTGCCGGGCGTCGGCGGGGCGGACCTGTCGGTCCTCACCCAGGGCGGCACCGTCCGCGTCCTGGGGACGACCACGTCCGCCGCCCAGAAGGCCGACGTGATCGCCGCCGTCCGCGCCACCCCCGGCGTGACGCTCGTCGAGGACGGCGTGGTCGTGCGTGGCACCAGCACCGGGGTGATCCCGGCGCAGTTCCCGGCCCCGCCCGCGCCGGCCGCCGCCCCGATCGCCCCGCCGGTGCCGCCGGCGCACCTGGGCGGCGGGAACCCGATCGTCGAGCCGGTGCCGCTGGGGGTCCCGGGGGCGATCACCCCCGACCTGCAGGCGCCGCCGCTGCCGCCGTACGCGTGGCCGACCTACGCCCCGCACAACAACGTGAGCCGGGTCGGCTACCCGCAGGCCTACCCGTACAACGCGTTCCCGTACATCGGGCCGTACTACCCGTTCCCGAAGGTGCCGCTCGGCTGGCGGAAGGTGACGCTGGAGTGGGAGGACGGCCACTGGTACCTCGGCCGCAACTCCGCCCCGCACGACTACTGGCGCGTTCGCTTCTGGTGAGATCGAGCCGCAGGTAGACGGACGACGCCCGGGGGGTTCGCCCCCGGGCGTTCGCCGTTTTCGGGTACCACGCCGGCCAGACCCCCTCCGGCGTCATTCCGGCGCCGCGGTGAGCCGCGTTACCTGATCGGCGAGCGCCCGCAGGTCGGCGCGCTCGCCCGCCTTCGGGTACGCGAACGGCAGCAGCCACCACCCCTCGGTGAACGACGCCGACTCTCCAGGTCGCAGCCGCTCCCGCGGGCCGATCGGCTCCAGCTCGATTCGCGGCCCCGACGGGTACCACACCGACAGCGTCAGCCCCGCCGCCTCGTTGTACACCCGGTCGGGAAACGTCGGAAAACGCTTCACGAACGCCACGTTGTTCGGCATCAGGTACGCCAGCCAGCCGGCGTAGGTGTCGAACCCGAGCTTCGGCTTCCGCGGCGGGGCCAGGATTTCGAGGAACCCGTCGCGCTCGCGGATGTTCGGGTCGGTCGCCCGCACGTTGATGGTCGCGCCCTCCTCGTACATCGCGTACCGCGACGGGAAGCGGCTCGGCCGGTCGCCCAGGGGGACGACGCAGATGCCGCCGCCGGGCGAAAACGACCGGCCCCAGTGGCACACCTCGCGGACCTCCGACCCGACGTTCGTCATCGTCTGCTTGCAGTTCAGGCCGACGACCGCGCCGCGCGGGACGAGCCGGAACTCGCGCAAGAGCTGTACGCCGGACGGGTCGTCGCGCGGGCTCGTGAGGCGCACCGCGTTCCCCTTCGTGATCTCGGACGACCACGCCCCGCCCCACGCCTTCGGGTGCGCCGGCACGGTCAACTCGGGGCCGAAGTCGAACCGGCCGGCGCTGCTCGGCGGCGGCTGCCCCGGCTTCCACCCCTTCTCGGCCGGGTCGAGCCACATCGCGTCGGTCCCGTTCGCGGAGAACTCCAGCACCCGCCCGCCGGCCTGCGGGCACAGCACCGCCCGCGTGGTGCCGTGCTTCAATTCCGCGGCCTGTTCGTAGCCGTGGAACGGTGCCACGCGGGCGGTCGGCTCCTGGGCCGCGACCGGAGCGGCCGCCAGGAGCAGGGTGAGGAGGGGACGCATGAGAGACCTCGGGAGAAACGGCACGAGCGTTTGAGCGTACCACCCGAGACCGAGCGGGTGAAGCGCGAATCCGTCCGCGGTCTGCTCTACTCAAATCCGGACGGCGTGGTAGAATACACGCCCCCGCCCCTACCCACGGAGTGATCGATGGCGTTGTCCCGGCTAGCGAAGAAACTGCGAGAACTCGAGCCCGACCAGAACAGCGACGCGAACTCGTCCAAGAAGAACAAGAAGAACAAGAAGGCCGTTTCAGCCCCGCCCCCCGCCCCCGCCCCGGCCGTGCAGGTGGTGGTCGCCGCGCCGGTTCCG
>JBGAQM010000218.1:0-10715 GCA_044220735.1 Urbifossiella sp.
GAGGCAGTCGGCCGACTTGTGCCCTTCCAACGCACAACCGATGTCGTACTTGCTGTAGACCACCACCCACCGGCCATCGACCTTCACGCCTTCCAGGTATGGGGCGTAGTTCCGCAGTTCCGCTTCCGGGCCGCTGCCGTCCGGCTTCTCGCGCCGGCAGCGCACCTGAGTGATCGCCTGGCCGCCGCTCATCTTTCCCGAATACAGCGGGTCGTCGGCGGGGATCACCTGGAGCGGCGCGTCCGGGAACAGCTTTTTGCAAGCGTCGCGGAACGAGGCGTCGAACCGCTTCCACGCTTCGATGCCGTTGCAACTCGCGTCGGCGAACAGGAGGCCGCCCGTCTGCAACACGCCCTTGATGTTCTCGGCGTCGAAGTCGGACAACTCCACCGGCCGGCGGCCGTGCAGGTACAGGAACTTGTACTTGAACACGGCGTCGTCGCCGGGGAACAGCGATTCCGACTTCGTGGACACCTCGAGCCGGTACCTCTCCTTCAGGTGGCCCATCAGGTTCCGCAGTGCGGCCGGGGCCGGCTCGGCGTCGCCGGTCTTCAGCTGCGCCGGCTGGAACAGCCCGCGGCGCGGGCCGCGGTCGGGGGCGTTCGGGTCCACCAGCACCGTCCGTGTCAGGCGTGGCTTCGGTAGCTCCAGCCCGGTGGCGTAGGCGATCACGTTACCCGCCAGTTTGTACGCCATCTCGCCGCGGTGGAGCGGGTTTCCCGCAGGGCTCGGCGGCCGGCCGCTCGGCATGTACCGGTGCTCCTCCCAGTACCCGGCCATCGGCCGCGGGCTGAACGCCACCACCGTGCGGCAGCCCTTCTCCAGTCCTTCGAGGCCGGCAAACTGCGCCAGCCCCGGGTCGCGGTAGAACGCCGTCCAGATGGCGTGCGACTCCGGGATCGGACGCAGCTCGTTGTTCGGGAAGATGCGCTTCATCAGCGCCCGGAACGACTCGGTGAACTCCTTGTCGCCGCAGCACGCCTCCGCGAACAGGAAGCCGCCCTCCTCGACGTACTTCTGCAACAGCTTCTCGTTCGTCGTGAGCCCTTCGCCCTGCAAGCCGACGAACGGGATGCGGCCGTGGCCGTTCAGGTATAGCACGGGCGACTGCACCAGCACGCCGACTTCGTTGAGGATGGCCTGGTCGGTGTCGAGTGCCTGGCGGCGCGGGTCGTACACCTGCCACGCCAGCGGGGCGCCCTTGAACAACTCCTTGCTGGCGAACTCGACGAGGTGGCGGGTGTCGTTGTGCTTGCGGTTCCAGCTCACCTCGCCCTTCGGGCCGGTGCCGACCTCCTGGAACGCGCCGCTCGCCGGGTGCCGCGACGCGCCCCACGCGTACTTGCTTACCAGCACCGGGGTCCGCCCCTTCGACAGGAACAGCACCGCGAACGACGTGGACAGCACCTCGGCGCCGTCGATGCCGCGCGGCTTCAGGAACGCGCCGGTGGCAGGCTCCTGCGTTCGAAGGAGGTACTCGCACCCTTCGCGGTACCAGTCGTAGCGGCCGATGAACCGCTCGCCCGACAGTCGGCCGAGGCGCTCGATGCCGTACACGTTGTAGAACACCGACTTGCCCGAATCGAAGCTGAAATTCGTGGCAATCCAGTTCATCCCGCGGGCGATCGCGGTGTTCTCCGCGTACGCGCCGCAGTTCGCCGCCACGCCCGTGGCGGGGTCGAGCCCCTGTGTGCTCTCTTCGAGTCCGAGCCCGGCGATGAGCAGGCCGCACACGCCGGCCACGGTCATCGTGAAGCTGACGTCGCGGCTGTCGTTGCCGACGTTGTGGTACTTCCAGCCGCCGGAGGTGGGTGTCACCGCCGCCTGGGTGTCGGTGTAGTGCTTCAGGATGGCCCGCCACACGTGGTCGTCCACGCGCGCCCCGGCCTGCTTCGCGGCGTATAGGCCGAGCAGGGCGTACTGCGTGTTCGACCCGTCGCCGAGCGAGTTCCCACCCCCCCCGTAGGACCAGCCCCGGAGGTCGCCGCCCCTCAGGCCGATCGCCTCATTGACAAGCCGGTCCGCGTTCCGCTGGATGATCGGCAGGTCCTTCGGCTGCCGGGCCTCGGCGAGCGCGAGGTTCTGGAGACCGAGGACGTAGGTCTTCGGCGAATCGAGGTTGCGGAGGTAGTCGAGCGCCCTGCGGACCGACTCGTCCTTCTCGGTCAGCCCGGCGTTGAGCAGCGCCAGCGTGGCGAGCGCGGTCGTGCCGCCGTCCATGTTCACGACGAAGTTGAGGACGAACTGCTCGCCCTCCCAGTTGCCGGTGGAGCGGTTCTGCTTCGACTTGAGGAACTTCACGCCGCCGTCGATCCCCTTACGCACGCGCTCGACGAGTTCCTCGTCGGCCTTGCCAGGGGCAGGCGGCGGACCGGGGAGTGGTTGCTTCGCGGGGGCCTGCGAAGGGAGGAAGACCAAGGTGCCGAGCCCGGCGACGAGGGCGGTGGATAGGATGAGCCGCGCCATGCCGAACGCCTCCCCGGAAGCCTGTGTCGCGTATTGTACCGCGGGTCCGAGTTGCAGTGGGGTAAACGAACGTAGCCCACCCGTCACAACGGGTGGGTTACGGAGCGTGTTGGTGCTGAGGGGTTAGCCGAACGCCAGCCCCGGTCTGGGTTGTACGTCCGGTGCCGGTTCGGGGGTCGGCGCGGCGGCCGGCGGCGGGGCGGGGGGCAGGTCCGTCTTCACCTCGGCGAGCGGGACGCCGGCGAACACGCGCTCGACCTCGGCGGCGTCGAGTTCCTCGTGGAGGAGTAGCGCCTCCGTCAGCCGGTCTAGGTTGTCGCGGTTTGCGGCGAGCAGGTCCGACGCCCGGTCGAGGGCGGCGGTCATGATTCGCTGCACTTCCTCGTCGATGATCTTGGCCGTCCCCTCGGAAAAGTCACGCGGCTCGTGGAGGTCCTTGCCGAGGAACACGTGCTCGTCGTGCTGCTGGAAGTAGACCGGGCCGAGGCGGTCACTCATGCCGAACTGGGTCACCATCACACGAGCCAGGCGCGTGCCCATCTTCAGGTCCATCACCGCGCCGCTGAGCGGCTCGCCGACTACGAGCTTGTCCGCCGCCCGCCCGCCCATCATCATCACCAGCCGGGCCTGCAACTCGCCCGCGGAGCGGTCCACGCGGTCCTCGTCGTGCTGAAACATCGTCACGCCCGCGGCCCGGCCGCGCGGGATGATCGTCACCCGGTCCAGCTTCTCGACGCCAGGTTGCAGCCACGCCGCCAGTGCGTGTCCGGCTTCGTGAACGGCCGTGCGGCGCTTCTCGGTTTCGGTGAACGGCTCCTCGCGGAGCGCGCCGAGTCGAACGCGGTCGGCCGCCTCGTCGAAGTCCACCTGTTCGAGGTGGTTCTTGCCGGCCCGGGTTGCGGCCAGTGCGGCCTCGTTGCACAGGTTTCGCAGCTCGGCCCCACTCATGCCGGCCATGTTGCGGGCGATGCGCTCCAGGTCCACCTCGTCGGCCAGCGGCTTGTTCCGGGTGTGGACCTTGAGGATTTCCAGCCGGCCGCGCCACGCCGGCTTGTCAACGGTGATGTGCCGGTCGAACCGGCCCGGCCGCAAGAGTGCGGCGTCGAGCACGTCCGGCCGGTTCGTCGCGGCCATGACGATCACGGTCTCGGTGGGCTGAAACCCGTCCATTTCGCTGAGAATCTGGTTGAGCGTCTGCTCGCGCTCGTCGGACCCGCCCCCGACGCCGGCGCCGCGCATCCGGCCGACGGCGTCGATCTCGTCGATGAAGATGACGCACGGCGAGTGCTCCTTCGCCGTCTTGAACATGTCGCGGACCCGGCTGGCGCCGACGCCGACGAACATCTGGATGAACTCGCTACCGTTGATGGAGAAGAACGGCACGTTGGCCTCCCCCGCGGCGGCCTTGGCCATCAGGGTCTTGCCGGTGCCGGGGGGGCCTACGAGCAGCACGCCCTTCGGCACGGTCGCCCCGAGCCGCGTGAACTTCTGCGGGTCCTTGAGGTAGTCCACGATTTCCTGCAACTCGCGCTTCGCGCCCTCCATCCCGGCCACGTCCTCGAACGTGAGCCGGCCCTTCCCCTTCTCGTAGCGCTTGGCCGGGCTGCGGACGTAGTTGTTGAGAAACCCGCCGCCCATCGGGTCGCGCATCTTCGGGAGGAAGAAGAACACGAACAGCGCCACCAGGACGCCGATCAGGAGGACGTTCACGATCAGCGGCGCCAGCCACGTCGGCTCCTCGCGCTTGCCGACGTTCAGCTTGTCGGGTACCGCCAGGTTCTGCTTCGCCAGGGCGTCGCGGTACGCCTGGTCCTTGTCCTCCCACTCCCGGACCATCTTCACCTGGTCCTCCACCCGCGGCAGACTGACGGTAAACTCGCCGCTGCGGAGCCCCAACGTCTTGGCCGGGTCGGCGCTGCTGTCTCGCACCTCGCCCTTCACCCGGTCGGGGCCGACGAACGTCAACTTCTTGAGTTGCCCGGCATCGACCAGGGTGCGGAACTCGGAGTACGAGATGTCCTTGGTGACGTTCGAGAAGTAAAGCACGAACGCGATCACCGTGATGACCGCGAGGGCGATCCAGCCGCCGGGGAGGAGCGGGCTGCCACGCTTGGCCGCGGGTGGTGAGGGCGGTGGGGGAGGAGGAGGCATACAGTCCCTCGTGCCGGCGACCCCGCGACGAGGGCGGGATCGGGTGGCCCTATTCTAGCGTGCGAGGGGTGCGAAAAAGGTGCCGGCGAGAAAGCAGAAGCCCACCCGCTGCAACGGGTGGGCTTCGGAGTCGTTACGACGCCGGGGGCGCCTCCGGCGGCGGCGGCTCGGTGGCCGCCGGCGGCGTTTCCGCAACCGGTGGGGGTGCCTCGGGCGGCTTCGGTGCCTCCTCCGGCTTGAAGAACGCCGCCAACTCGCCGAACGTGTTCAACGGTGCCTTGCCGGTCTTCTTGGCCGTCGTCAACTTCGGCAGCGGCTTCGGCGGCAATTGCTTCTTCGGCGGCGGTGGCGGGAGGGCCGGCTTCGGAGCCTCGGCCGGAGCCTCACCCGCGGGCTGTTGCTGCGGCGGGCGGGGCTGGAAGCCGGGGCGCTGGCCGCCCGGGCGCGGGCCACCCGGACGCGGGCCGCCCGGACCCTGCGGCCGCGGGGTGAATCCGGGTCGGTCGCCGCGCGGCTGGTACGGGGGGCGGTCGCCGCGCGGCGGCTGCGGGGGGCGGTCGCCCTGCGGCGGACGCTCACGCTCCACCTGCTGCTGTGGCGGCCGATCGCCGCGCGGCGGGCCGCCCTGGAAGCCGCCGCGACCGCCGCCCCCGCCCGGCGGGGGCATCCGTCGCTCCTGGCCGGGCGGGATCATGGTGAGCGAAATCTTTTTCTCACCGGCCTTCACCTCGATCACCCACACGTTTACGACGTCGCCCACGGCCACCACGTCGTAGGGACTCTTGATGTAGCGGTTCGCCATCTGGCTGATATGAACCAGACCGCTCTCCTTCAGGCCGATGTCCACGAACGCCCCGAACGGGACGACGTTCAACACCGTCCCCTTCAACTCCATCCCGGGCGTGATGTCCTCCAGCTTCAGCACGCCGGTCTTGAAGATCGGCGGCGGCAGGTCCTCGCGCGGGTCGCGGCCGGGTCGGGCCAGCGCGTCGAAGATGTCGCGCACGGTCGGCTCGCCGACGTTGTGACGGCCCGCGACGTCCGCCGGGTTCGTCTCGTTCAGCTTGCCGCGCAGCTCGTCCAGCTTCGCCTTGTCTTTCAGGTCAGCGGCGGTGAAGCCCAGTTCGCTCAGGATCTGCCGCGCGAGCGGGTAGCTCTCGGGGTGAATCCAGGTGGCGTCGAGCGGCTCGGGCGAGTCGTTCAGCTTGAGGAACCCGGCCGCCTGGGTGAACCGCTTGTCGCCGAGTCCGGCGACCTGCATCAGCTGCTCGCGGCTGGTGAACGCCCCGTGCCGCTCGCGGTGCTCGACCACGCCGCGGGCGACGAGCTGGTTCAGGCCCGACACGTGCCGTAGCAGCGGGACGCTGGCGGTGTTCAGGTCCACGCCCACGGCGTTGACGCACGAACTGATGACGCCCTCGAGCGACTCCTTGAGGTGCTTCGGCTTCACGTCGTGCTGGTACAGCCCGACGCCGATGTGCTGGGGATCGATCTTTACCAGCTCGGCGAGCGGGTCTTGCAGACGGCGGCCGATGCTGATCGTGCCGCGCGTGGTGGCGTCGAGGTTGGGAAACTCCTCGCGGGCCACCGGGCTGGCCGAGTAGTCACTCGCGCCGGCCTCGATGACGATGACGTAGGCCAGGTCCGCCGGCGCCTCTGCCAGCCCTTCCAGACTGATCTCGGGCGCCTTCGGGGCCGGCGGGGGAGCGGCCGCGACTTCCGCCGTGGTCACGGTCGCGGCGTCGGGCGCCGCCGCCCCCGTCGTCTCAACGGTGGCCGGCCCGGCGAGCACGTCCGTCGTCAGGGTCAGCGACGACGACAGCGTGATCGGGTCGGACGTGATGGTGCCGCTACTCTCGGTGTGCGTGTGCGTGTCGGTGTGGGTCTGGATGCTCGCCCCGCCGGTCACCGGGGCGGGGGCCGCGGTGTGCGACTCGATCACCGGCGCGGGGGGGGCTGGGGTCGGCTCTGGGGCCGCCGACGCCGGCATCGTCGGCGTCGGGTTCAGCCGGCGGTTCTCCAGGTCGGCGATGAGGTCGGCGACGAGTTGTTCCGTCTCGCGGCAGCCGGTGCCGTTGCCGATCGCCACCACGGAGAGCTGGTAATTGCGGACCAGTTGCTCGAGCTTCCGCCGGGCCTCGGCCTGGTTCTTCTTCTGGCCGTGCGGGTAGACCACCGCGTCTTCGAGGAGCTTGCCCGTCTCGTCGAGGACGGCCAGTTTGCAGCCGGTGCGGATGCCGGGGTCCACGGCCAGGACGCGCTTCCCGCGGAGCGGCGGTTGCAGCAGCAGGCTACGAAGATTCTTGGCGAATACGAGGACGGCGTGGTCCTGGGCGCGTTCGGTGAGTTCGCGGCGAACTTCGCGTTCCAGACTCGGCAGCACGAGCCGGTCGAGGGCGTCTACCATCACGGTGAGAATCAGGTCGCGGTGCGGGTGCTCGCCGATGTTCAGGTGGAAGGCGGCGATCTCGCGGGCGGTGTCGCGGTTCAGGTCGAGGTGGACCCGCAGCACGTTTGCCTTCTCGCCGCGGTTGATGGCCAGCACCCGGTGCGGCGGGATGTCGCGGACGAGTTCTTTGAAAGCGAAGTACGGCTCGAACTCTTTCCCCTTACCCTCGGGGAGCGTCTCGATCTTCGTGGCGGCGACCTGGCCGACGTCCCAGATGAAGTTCCGCAGCGGGCCGCGGACGTCGGCCTGGTCGGCGACGATGTCCGCCAGAATGTCGCGGATGCCGCCCATCACGTCGTCGGTGTTGAGCAGCCACTTGTCGGGGTCGACTAGCCCGGCGACGACGGCGTCGAGGTCGGCGACGGCGGGGTCGCGGGTGAAGATCGCCTCGGCCACCGGCCCGAGCCCCTTCTCGCGGGCCTCGGTCGCTTTCGACTTCTTCTTCGGCTTGAACGGGAGGTACAAGTCTTCGAGCCGCTTCGGCGTCTCGGCGGCGAGAATCGCCTCGACCAACCCGTCGCTGAGGCGGCCCTGGTAGGCGATGCTCTTCAGGATCGTCTGCTTGCGGTCGGCAAGGCTGCGGAGCGACAGGACGCGGTCCTGAATGCGCCGGATCATGTCCTCGTTCAGACCACCCGTCCACTCCTTGCGGTAGCGGGTGATGAACGGGACGGTGTTCTCCTCGTCGAGTAGCTTGACGACCGCCTCGACCTGCTGCTTGCGGATTTGCAGGTCTTGCGCGATGCGGCTGAGGTCGTGCGACTGCGGCGCCGGCGGGACGGGAGGAACCGGTTGGCTCGGCAGAGCGGGGGCCGGCGGCGCGGGTTCGGCCGCAGGCCCCGTCGTCGGCACCTCCGCCGCCGGCGGCGGGGCCTCGGTCGTGGATTCCGTTGCGGGAGCCTCCGGGGCCGGTGGGGCTTCGACGGGCGGAGGCGTGGTTGGGGTGTCCGGGTTGTCCGGGGAGGTGCTCGGGTCGGACGGGTTCATCAGAACGTCCCTATGACTACGCGGTCGGCCCCGGTCGTGCGGGGTCGGACGGGTCGAACAGCCTTACTGGTGCGGCGACGGACAGCCGGACTGTGGTCGAATGGTTTTCTGTACGGCCCGCGCCGCGGACGGCAAGATGAGAGCCGGCCCGGCTTTGGTGCTATTTCCGGTTCGCCGCGGCGACACCGCGCTGGATAAGCTTCTTCAACACGGTCCGGTCGATGTCGTCGAGTCGCTTCACGTAGATGCACGCCTTGCCCGTAGTGTGCGGCCCAAGCTTCGCCAGCAAGTCGGCGACGGATTCCACACTCGTGGTGACGTACAGGGACAGGCTCGTCTTCCGCGGCGAGAAGCCGACGACGCAGGTGTCGCCCTCGTGGCCCGATGCGTACCGGTAGTGGTAGCTGCCGAAGCCGACGATGGACGGCCCCCACATCGTCGGTTCGAGGCCGGTCACTTCCTTCATCAGGTCGCACACGGCGCGGGCGTCGTCGCGGCGGGTGGCGTCGGGGACGGCGGCGAGGAAGTCGTCCACGCTCGCGGGGGTGGGCACGGTCTTGGGCTGGGCCTTGGCCATCTGTGTGCCTCCGGAGGGTGCCCCCATCTGAAGCGATGTGTGCCCCGAAGGCAAGCCCGGGGACAGGCGTCCCCGGGCTTTCGGCCGGGCTACGACTCCGCCGCCGCGAACGCCGGTTCCGGCACGACGGACATACGCGACTCGGCGCGCTTCAGGGCGACCACCACGACGTGTAACCACGCCAGCGAGCCGACCGTCAGTGCCAGTAGCGCCACGAACGCGGCCTGGGGGCTGCCGGTCGCCCGGCCGACCATGCCGAACACCGGCGGCAGCAGGAACCCGCCCAGCGCCCCAAGCATCCCGACCAGCCCGCCGACGGCTCCGACATCGTTCGGGAAGTAGTTCGGCACGTACTTGTACACTGACGCCTTCCCGATCCCCATGCCCACGCCGACGACGAACATCAGCACGGTGAACAGCGTCACGCCCAGGTCGAAGACGTGCGACGGCAGGCACAGCGGGATCAGCGCCACGGTCATGCCCACGAATACGGAGTAGGTGACGACGCGCGGGCCCAACCGGTCCGAGAGGTAGCCGCCGAGCGGCCGCAGCAGGCTGGCCGGGAAGATGTACAGGGCCGTTAGAAGAGCCGCGGTGCGGAGGTCCACGCCGAACGTGTTGCGGTAGTAGTTCGGCAGCCACGCCGAGAGCGCCACGTACGCCCCGAACACGACCACGTAGTACAGGCTGAACCGCCACACGCGGACGTGTTTGAGCGGGCTCATCATCTCGCCCAGCGGCCGGCCGCGGCCGGGGCAGTGATCGGCCTTCGGACACACCACCCACACCCCAACCGCGGTGAGGACGAGCAACCCGGCGTACAGCACCGGCACGAACCGCCATCCGCCGGGGATGAGACCCCCGAGGTAGCCACCGACCGGGATCATCGTCAGCACTGCCGGCACCAACACGACCAGCAGCTTGGTGCCGGACGCGCCGACGTTGCCGGCGCCGAACACGCCGAGGGCGGTCCCCTTCTGCCGGGCCGGGAACCAGGCCGAATTCCACGCGATGCCGACGGTGAAGGCGTTCCCCGCCAGACCGAAAAGGCCCGCCGCGAGCAGGAGTTGTGGGTAGCTCGACGCGAACGCCATACCGTAGGCGGGGACCGCGCAGAAGAGGAGGAGGCCGACCATCATGTTGCGGCCGCCGAGCTTGTCGGCCCAGATGCCGAAGTTGAGCCGCGGCAGCGACCCGGCCAGGATGGCGATGGCCAGCAGCCACTCGAACCGCGACTCGACCGCGGCCTTGATCGCGTCGGGCGTCATCGACGCGGCGGCGTCGGCCCCGAGCATGAGGGCGGTGTCCTTCTTGATCTCGAGACCCAGAACGCCGAGCATCAGCCAGACGGCGAACAGGACGGTGAACGCGAACGTGGACATCCACATGACCCGCAGCCGCGGGCCGGTGGGTTCGGAGTCGTCGGGCGTCACGGACAGGCTCCCAGAAGCGACGTTTCAGGCGTGTGCCGTGGTCCCGTTGACCGCGGCCTTGGGAGAGTTCTTCAGGATCAGCCGCGTCAGCGCGCCGCGGCAGGTGCCACACCCGGTCCCGGCCCGGGTGGCGGCGGAGAGTTGGGGCAGGCTCGTACACCCGTCGCGCACCGCACCCACGATCGCCGACTCGGTGACGTGGTGGCAGTTGCAGATTTCGGGGTCGCCGGCCGCGGCCGACACGTCCGGCGAGCAGAAGACGTCGAGCCGGTTCGGCGGCAGCGGGTCAGCGCGGTCGAACCACCTGGCCAGCGCCGGCGCCGAGTCCGCCTCACCGACCACGACCGCGCCCGCGAGTTTGCCGTCGCGGATGACGAGCTTGCGATAGATGCCGCGGCGGTCCTCGATGATCTGAATCACCTCGTCGCTGTCGCCAACGGGCTCGACCGCGCCCATGCTGGCGACCTCAACGCCGGCGACCTTCAGCCGCGTGTACACCTTCGACCCGCGGTAGCGGGCCATCGGGTTCGCCCCGGTGAGTATGTCGGCGAGGACGCCGCACTGCTCCCAGATCGGCGGCACGACACCGTACACCTTCCCGGCGTGCTCGGCGCACTCGCCCACCGCGAACACGCCGGGCACGGCCGTCGCC